>CAVHRK010000089.1:0-15311 GCA_963638365.1 Anaerobutyricum sp.
ACCGGGCGGATTCCGGACTTTCACCGGCTAGAAACGTGCGCCGCCGGGCGCACTTAAAAAATGCAACATTTTGTAATCAAATGTTGCATTTTAACGTTCATTAATAATATCGGCAAACCACGAAATAACTTTAGGGCACATCTCAAAATTTTTTAAAATTTTTCTAACCATTTTTCTAATAGCAATCAATATCCGGATTTCTTACATTTTCACATACTACAACTTAATTTTCTCAAACACCTGATCTTTATCGTCCTGATCAATCCCAAGATACCGCTTTGTAATCTGATAGGAAGAATGATTATAAATATCCATCAGCATTGCCGGAGGCACACTCTGTTTCCACGCATGATAGCCGAATGTTTTTCGCAGGGAATGACAACTGATATGCTCCGGCATTCCTGCATATACGGCCGCCTGTTTGATAATACGATAAGCCTGATATCTGCTTAAAGGCATATCTTTATACTTACGGCTTGCAAAAAGGAACTCATTTGCATGTTTCTGTTTCAGTGAACACTGTTCCAGTGCATGCTGCACCTCTTTATTTATATAAATGGATGTCTGTTTTCCGGTCTTGCTTTCCATTACTTCAATATGCTTCCTGAATTTATTTTTGCCACAATCCCAGACATCCGATACATGCAGCTGCAGGATGTCCGAAATACGCAATGCCGTATTCAGTCCCAGGATAATCAGGGCATAATTCCGTTCCTCCGGAAAAATTTCCAAGTAATACTTTTTAAATTGATTCAGTTGTACCGTTGACCTGATAGGCTGTGTTGTGCTCATATAAACTCCCTTCTCCTGTTCTTTCCGTGATCCATTATACGTCAATTTTCCTATATTCCCTAAATATCCTGAACCATGTTAATTCATAAGTTGCCGGATATTTCCTTATAACAAAACGATTCCTATTAGCCGGCAACTTATTTCATTGGGGGCTTCGCCCTATAAAGCAGAAAGACCAACCATCCTTTTGTGAGCAAGCTCCCATCGGCTGTTATTCTTTCTGTTTTGCATGGTTCAGGATGCAACAGTTGATTACAAAGTGTTGCATCAGAAAACAGCCAGGAGGCTCAGAGGAAACAGGAGGTTTCTATGTTAAGACTAACGGTAAGCACAGAAGAGTATCTGATGATCGGTGACAACATCAAGGTCGTATTTCTTGGAGGTACAAAAAACCATCTTCGAATCATGGTGGATGCCCCCAAAGAGGTAAACATCGTCCGAAGCTCCACATTGGAGAAACAGATCACCGATCCGGAAGAAAAAGCAAGTCTTCCTAAATACTATGCAGAACCCGAAACGGATCCCAGGTATTTAAAGAAGAAAAAATCCAGAGTGGTAATCGCTCACGGCAATCTGGATCAGTAACATTGGTAATAGCCGGAAGCTTTGAATATCACAAGTCAGGGCCCGTCTTTGAAGTTCGGGTTTCCGGTTACTATAAAGTAACAAAAAGAAACTATTCACAAAGCAACTGACACAAACGGATTTGTGCCAGTATTACAAGGAGGTAATATTATGGTAGTACAACACAATTTAACAGCAATGAACTCTAACAGAATGTTAGGCGTAACAACCAAGACACAGGCAAAGTCCACCGAGAAGTTATCTTCCGGTTACAAGATTAACCGCGCAGCAGATGATGCAGCAGGTCTTTCCATCAGTGAAAAAATGCGTAAGCAGATCAGAGGTTTAACACAGGCTTCTGCTAACGCACAGGATGGTATTTCCACAGTACAGACTGCAGAAGGTGCTCTGAATGAAGTTCAGGATATGCTTCAGAGAATGAATGAGCTGGCAGTTAAGGCAGCTAATGGAACCCAGTCTGAAGATGACAGAAGTTACATCCAGAACGAAATTGATCAGCTGACCACAGAAATCGATCGTGTTGCTGAGACAACCAAATTCAACGAGACCTATCTGCTGAAAGGAGATAGGTTTGCATCAAAGGAATATTCTTATGCATATGCGGAATTCCAAAATGATGCAGCTGCTTCTGTAACAATGCCTACGACCGCTGATACTGCAACTAAAGCAACACTTAGTATATCTTTTGACAAGGATGCTTCCTCCGCTGACCAGAATGCGATTGCTAACGCAATTAAGAAATCTGGTATTACGGTAAAGGTTACTAAGCATTATGATGCTGTTAATAATAAGTCACTAGATAGTACAGCATCTATTAGTTTAAATGGCGATGCAGCAGGCGTATATAAAGTAGCAGCTGTTAAAGACGATCCTACTAAGTTTGATATTACAACTGCAGACGGGACTAAAGTTGCAACGGTAACGGTTGGAGGCACATTTGACAAGGCTGCTAACGCTGCAGATGATGGAGCGTCCGTTACTTCATCTGCAATAACTGCAACAGCTAGTACTGCAGCAACCAAAAAGGGTGAATCTGCAAAATATTATGATAAGGATGGCAATGGTATTGCGGCTAACGCATTAAACAAATATTTCCAAACTGATGCACAGGGCAATATTACTGCAAGAGGAGATGCACCTACTGTATATGATGCAGTTGGTCTTGCTACAACATTAGATGACAAAAATGTAACTTCTACACAGGATATTACAGGCAGTTTAAAGCTGAGTTTACACGTAGGTGCAGATGCTACATCCAATAATCAGATTACTGTAAAATTAGATTCTATGAGTGCTAAAGGACTTGGTGTTAACGGTTTGAAGGTTGATGGCACAGATGATACCAACGCTAAAGGCGCTATCGAAACCATCAAGGAAGCAATTCAGAAGGTTTCCACACAGCGTTCCGCTCTTGGTGCAGTCCAGAACAGACTGGAACACACCATTAACAACCTCGACAATGTTGTTGAGAACACCACAAGTGCTGAAAGCCAAATCCGTGATACTGATATGGCTACAGAAATGGTTAAGTACTCCAACAACAATATCCTGTCTCAGGCAGGTCAGGCTATGTTGGCTCAGGCTAACCAGTCCAACCAGGGTGTACTTTCCTTATTACAGTAATTTTCATAAGCAATACTGTATGAGTAAAATTGCATAATTGAATTGTAAGCAAAGACGGTCAGGCAAAATACCTGACCGTCTTTTCACACTCCAACTATTCGTAATTTTTCTTTTAATTACATCTTTGCAACAAATCATTTACTGTATTTTCGTCATATTACACAAAAAGCCTGTCAAACAAGGCAAATGAGCAGGGTCAAATTCCTTATAAGCTTGTACCCCATTATTTCAATCCCGATATTTCTATTTGGTAACTATTCAGAGCCTTTATTTGTAATTACATCCACTACCAGCTCAGGCAACAAGACATCATAAGCAGACCTTTCGCAAGGCTTTCGTCAGGAGATCTGCGCCAGCTGCCGGCACCGAGCATACTGTCTGAGTCCGCAGGACGAGTTTATGCGAATGCCGGCTAATCAGCGCGCAGATCGAGTAGAAAACGACGCGTGTCTGCGATGATGTCTCTTGTCTGAGCGTCCCTCTAGCAATATCCTTGTTACTACTCACTCCTGAATCATGTTCTTTCGCAGCCTGACAGCAAGTGTCTGGTTGCTGTGTGAACTGTAACATATCCTTTCCACCTTTATTTACTTTTTTATAACTATTTCTTCACCAAATATGTTATACTTTAATTAATTATGCCATAAATAGTATTCTTATCCATTTTACCCATAATGGCACAAAACTACCGCACTTACCCAAATGTTAAGGAGTTAAACATTATTTTATGAACACCAAAGTTTTACACACCCTGGAATACGACAAAATTATTCAATTACTCATAGACAAAGCAACCTCCAATCCCGGACGGGAACTATGCCGCAAGCTCATCCCTTCCACGGATTTATCTGCGATTGAGAAAGCCCAGCAGGAAACAGGCGATGCGCTCTCCATGCTGCTTACCAAGGGTTCCACTTCCTTCGGCGGCAACAAGGATCTGCAGTTTGCTATCAAGAGTCTGGAGATCGGCTCTGCCCTTTCCATCCCGGAGCTTCTCGGTATCGCAGGACTTCTCCAGAATACCGCCCGCATCAAATCCTACGGACGCAAAGCCCGTGAAGAGGATACTGACACCTCACTGACACCCTACTTTGAAGCACTGGAACCGCTTACCAGGGTATCAGAAGAAATCAGCCGCTGTATTCTGTCCGAGGAAGAAATTGCAGACGATGCCAGTCCGAAACTGAAATCCATCCGCCGTTCCATCGTCTTAACCGGAGATAAAATTCACTCTCAGTTAAACAGTATGGTGAACGGCTCCTACCGGACTTACCTGCAGGACAACGTTATTACGATGCGTAATGACCGCTACTGCATTCCGGTGAAGTCTGAATACAAAGGACAGGTCAAGGGGATGGTACATGATCAATCCTCGACCGGTTCTACCTTTTTCATTGAACCGGAAGCCATCGTCAGCCTTAACAACCAGTTGAAGGAGCTTTCCATTCAGGAAAAGGAGGAGATCGAAGCCATTCTCTTTTCCTTAAGCATACTCTGTGCCGAACATACCGAAGAGTTGGCCCGCAACCAGCAGTTAATGACACAGCTTGACTTTATTTTTGCCAAGGCTTCCCTTGCACTTGACTTAAATGCAACGAAGCCGGTTTTCAATACCGATCATTATATCCAGATCCGAAAGGGACGTCATCCGCTCCTTCCTGCAAAAAAGGTAGTCCCGATTGACATCCATCTCGGAAAGGATTTTGACCTTCTGGTCATCACCGGCCCCAATACCGGTGGTAAAACCGTAAGCTTAAAAACCATCGGACTGTTTACCCTCATGGGACAGGCCGGCCTTCATATTCCGGCACTGGACCGCAGCGAGCTTTCTATTTTTACGGAAGTATTTGCAGATATTGGTGACGAGCAGAGCATTGAGCAGAGCCTCAGTACCTTCTCCTCCCATATGACCAGCATTGTTTCCATCCTGCAGAAAGCCGATGCGGATTCACTGTGCCTGTTCGACGAACTGGGAGCCGGAACCGATCCAACCGAAGGTGCCGCCCTTGCGATTGCCGTTCTGAACTACCTGCATGAGCGCGGGATCCGCACGGTTGCCACTACCCATTACAGTGAGCTTAAGGTCTATGCACTTTCTACTGATTTTGTGGAAAATGCCTGCTGTGAATTTAATGTGGATACCCTTTCTCCGACCTACCGCCTGTTAATCGGTGTTCCCGGAAAAAGTAATGCCTTTGCCATTTCCAAAAAGCTTGGACTTCCCGATCACATCATCGAAGCAGCAACTGCACAGATTGGCACACAGGATAAAAGCTTTGAAGATCTGCTCTCCGATCTTGAGGAAAGCCGGATCACCATTGAAAAGGAACGCCGCGAAATTGCTTCTTATAAGGAAGAGATCAAAGCACTCCGCGAAAAACTGCAACAGAAAAATGAAAAAATTGATATGGCAAAGGACCGTATTTTACGTGAAGCCAATGAACAGGCGCGTGAAATTCTGCAGGATGCCAAGGAAACCGCCGATGAAACCATCCGGATTTTCCAGAAAGCCGGTCCCAATGTTTCTCTGAAAACACTGGAAAAGGAACGGGAAAAGCTTCGTGGCGAAATTGGCAAAAAGAATGACAAGCTGGCACTGAAAACCACTCCCACCAAATCCGGGAAAAAGGTCAGAGCCGAAGATCTCAAAATTGGCGACACCGTGAAAATCCTCTCCATGGGACTTGTCGGAACCGTCAGCTCCCTTCCGGATCACAAGGGAAATCTGTTTGTACAGTGCGGTATCATGCGCTCCCAGGCAAATGTCAGGGATCTTGCTTACGGGGAAGCCAAAGCAGAGCCTGAGAAGCCGGTTTTACAAAGAAGCCATACCGGAAGTGTAAAGATGTCCAAATCCATGCACGTTTCCGCAGAAATCAATCTTCTTGGCAAAACCGTGGATGAAGCTCTTGCCGAACTTGATAAATACCTGGATGATGCCTACCTTGCACATCTCCCTTCCGTCCGCGTCGTACACGGCAAAGGAACCGGTGCTCTCCGGAGTGCCGTGCAAAGCCATTTGAAGCGTATTAAATATGTGAAGAGCTACCGACTCGGGGAATATGGAGAAGGGGATGCCGGTGTCACCATCGTCACCTTTAAGGAGTAACGTTAAAAGTACGAAACAATTGGAACTATTTATTTTAATGGTTTGTCAAAAATTATGAGATGAATCATTTCAGGAAAGGTAAGAATGATATATGGCTGCTAAACAGAAAATTTTGATTGTAGATGACGACAACAATATCGCAGAACTGATTTCCCTTTATCTTACAAAGGAATGCTTTGAAACCATGATCGCAGGTGACGGCGAGACTGCACTTACGTTAGCCGACAGCTTTGCGCCCAACCTGATCCTGCTCGACCTCATGCTTCCGGGCATCGACGGTTATCAGGTCTGCCGTGAAATCCGTGCCAAGTCATCCACTCCGATCATCATGCTCTCTGCCAAAGGCGAGATCTTTGATAAGGTTCTGGGGCTGGAGCTTGGTGCCGATGATTATATGGAAAAGCCTTTTGACTCCAAAGAACTGGTGGCCCGTGTCAAGGCCGTTCTGCGCCGCTACAAACCGGCTGCTGCCGCACCGGAGGCAGCGGATATCCGCTGTGTGGAATATCCGGATCTGATTATCAATCAGACCAACTACTCCGTCATTTATATGGGACGCACGATTGAAATGCCGCCGAAGGAACTGGAGCTTCTGTACTTCCTTGCTTCTTCTCCGAATCATGTATTTACCCGCGAACAGCTTCTTGATCAGATCTGGGGATATGAATACATCGGTGATACCCGTACCGTTGATGTACATATCAAGCGTCTGCGTGAAAAGATCAACGATCACGAACACTGGCGGATCGCGACCATCTGGGGCATTGGCTACAAGTTCGAAACGAAATAATCCATGAACGCTTATCGATGATAAGCAGTGAGGCATTTATGAAAAAAACACTTTATCTGAAATTTATCCTGGCTTACATCATCTTTGGATTTTTTGGCTTCATGGTCGTTGCCACCTTCGTAAGCAGTATGACCATGGAGCATCTGAAGCGTGAAAAAGCAGATGCATTATATAAGGAGGCAACACTGATTGCCAACACGTTTGCCTCTGACCTATACAACAATGAAACCACTATGGAAAGTGTGCAGGATCAGCTTGATGCACTGGATACTTACCTTTCAGCTTCCCTGTGGATTATTAATCCTTCCGGACGTCTGGTGCTTAGTTCCTCCGAACCGATTAATGTCGAAAACGAGATTGTCATTGAAAACTTTGATCCAACCATTACGGAAGGCTCCTATTATACCGTCGGATATTTCTTTGATACCTTTACGGAGGAACAACTGAGTGTTTTTGCTCCGATTACTTCCGATTTCAAGGTACGCGGATATGTGGTCATTCACTATCCGGTGAGTAACCTTACGGCATCCTGCAACAGTCTGCTGAACATCTCCTATATTATGCTCATCATTCTGTTTTTACTCTCACTGATTATTCTGATTTTTTTTACAGAACTGGTCTATCTGCCCCTGCGCAAAATTACGAAAGCAACCGAGCAGTATGCTTCCGGTAACATGCACTATGAATTCCAGATCGACAGTGAAGACGAAATTGGATATCTGGGTGCAACAATTTCCTATATGGCAGGTGAAATTGCCCGTTCCGAGGACGATCAGAAGAAGTTCGTGGCGAATGTTTCCCATGACTTCCGCTCTCCCTTAACCTCAATCAAAGGTTATCTGGAAGCGATGCTCGATGGCACGATTCCCCCGGAGCTTTACGAAAAATATCTGAACATTGTTTTGAATGAAACCGAACGTCTCCGCAAGCTGACAAACAGCCTGCTGACCTTAAATAATCTGAATACAAAGGGTATGTTGTTGGATATCAGCCGCTTCGACATCAATACGGTCATCCGTAACACGGCTGCCTCCTTCGAGGGTACCTGCAAACGGAAAATGATTGCCATTGAACTCATCCTTACCGGAGACGAGCTTTATGTCAAGGCCGATGTCGGTAAGATTCAGCAGGTATTGTATAACCTCCTCGATAACGCCATCAAATTCAGCCATGAGGATTCCATTATTAAAATTGAAACCACCGAGAAGCACAATAAAGTATTTGTCTCCGTAAAAGACAATGGTATTGGTATTCCAAAGGACGAATTGAAGCAGATCTGGGAACGCTTTTACAAGTCGGATCTGTCCCGTGGCAAAGATAAAAAGGGCACCGGTTTAGGACTTTCCATTACCCGGGAAATCATTCGTTCCCATGGCGAAAACATTAATGTCATCAGCACAGAAGGGGTTGGCTCGGAATTCATTTTTACTCTTCCGGTTGCTCCGGATGAAGAGGAAGAAGATTAACCATTTTACACTTATCAGCAAATACTATCCGTAATATAACTCACAGAAAGAAGGAAAGACATGCATATCATTTTACATCAGCCGGAAATTCCGGCAAATACCGGAAATATTGGAAGAACCTGCGTTGCTACAGGCACAGATCTTCATTTAATCGAGCCTCTTGGCTTCCAGCTTAACGAGAAGTCCATTAAGCGTGCCGGCATGGATTACTGGGAGCACCTGAATGTTACCCGTTATATTAATTTCGAAGATTTCAAATCCCAGCATCCGGGTGCAAAAATCTGGATGGCTACCACCAAGGCACAACATGTCTATACCGATGTTTCCTTTGGCCCGGATGATTATATTATGTTTGGAAAAGAAAGTGCCGGTATTCCGGAAGAAATTCTGATAGAATATTCGGATACATGCATCCGGATCCCAATGTTACCCACAATCCGGTCCTTGAATTTATCAAACTCGGTATCGATCGTTTTATACGAGGCACTTCGTCAGCAGAACTTTGAAAGCATGCAGCTTACCGGAGAGCTTCACCGTCTTCACTGGTCGGATTCCACTACGAAAACAGAATAATTCTTCTGCTGTTCCTGTTCTTTACGGAGTTCCTTTTCTGCCTTGTTGCGGATCCGGAGTTCTTTAAAGAACTGTGTCAGCATATGGGAGCATTCTTCTTCCAAAATCCCCCTCGTCACCTTTACCTGATGATTGAATTCGGGCATTTCCAGAATATTTAAGATAGATCCTCCGCAGCCCGCTTTCGGATTCATACTCGCCATAACCACCTCATCGATTCTTGCCTGTACAATCGCTCCGGCACACATCTGACAAGGCTCCAGCGTCACATACAGCGTACATCCCTCAAGACGCCAGTCCCCTAACTTTTTGCTTGCCTTATTGATTGCAGTAATCTCTGCATGTGCCAACGTATTCTTATCTGTATTGCGGCGGTTATATCCTCTTCCGATAATTTTTCCCTCATGCACGATCACGCAGCCAATCGGCACTTCGCCCAATGCGTAGGCCTTCTTTGCCTGCCGTAATGCTTCCTTCATATACTTTTCCTGTTCGTTTAATTGTATCTTCACCTGAATCTCCCATCTATATCTCGCTTACTCTCCGCTCAATCCACGCAGATGAACCTTGCCCTCCATTCCCGGAATTCTATTCAGGCTCTCTGCAATCTTCTTAATCTCTGCTTCCTCATAGGCATGAAACATCATGCCCTTTTCCACAGATGCATCCATTTCTGCAATGAGTTGTCCACTGTCCTCAAACTGTTGTAAATAATAGGCAGGGCTTCCTGCAATCCACACACAGATCTCCTGAAGATCCTGCCGGGTATGAAACTCCTTCACAACGGTTGTCCGGAATTCATAAGGGATACCGGAATTTTTAAGCAATTCCACGGACTGCTGCACAGCCTTCACAGGGAAAACATTTCCGGATGATTCTGCTATTGCGCGCTCTCTCATAAATCCTGCCGTCTCCTGATATTTCCCCGGTGCATTCTTGATATCCATTGCCACATAGTCAATCTGCTTCTTCCCAATCAGTTCTTCCAGCATATGTGGATGGGAACCGTTTGTATCCAGCTTTACAGCCAGCCCCAACTCCCTGATCTTCCGGATAAATTCAGGAAGATCCTCCTGAATTGTCGGTTCTCCACCCGTAATACAGACACCGGACAGGATATTTTTGCGTTTTTTAAGGAAAGCCAGTATATCCTCTTCCGTATAATGCTCCTGTGTCAGAGGGCTTAATACCAGCCCTCCGTTATGACAGAACGGACAACGAAAATTGCAGCCTCCGGTAAATACCGTTGCTGCAACTCTTCCAGGATAATCCAATAATGTCGTTTTATTTAAGCCACTGATTAACATCGTATAACTCCCATTGACAAAGAATCGAAAAACACATATACTAAATAGGTCTGAACCGTGCAGCTTTTGTTTGTAAGGAGCTGCTATGGCTGCCCAGAGTAAGTGGCGTTAACGATTGGGTCTTACGCAATGGAAACTGCGAACCGTGTCAGGTTGGGAACAAAGCAGCACTAAGCAGAACCTTCCATGTGCCGTAAGGGTGCCTGATCTCAGTTAACTGCTTTGGTAACGCGTAGCAGTTCCTTATGGACAAAGCCCACGGTTTTTCGTTTCCGTGAAACTTACTTTAACCTTATTAGCTTCTGCGTGCCGCTTTCTTGGCATTCTTCATTTTATACATTTCCTGATCGGCTGCTTCAATAATCTCTTCAATATCCAGATCCGGGGTTGGCTCCACAATGGTGTAGCCCATACTTGCCTCCAGCGTGTACTCGTGATTCGAGGTTGCATTATAATTCTCAATTCCTGTCTGAATCTGGGAAATATAATTCTTCGCGTCCGCATCCGTGTATCCCTTGGACAAAATAACAAATTCATCTCCGCCGTACTGCATCAGAAGCTCGCCATGCTTACGCACCTGATTCAATACATTCGCCATCGCCTTAATGTAAGCATCGCCCTCATCATGCCCATACTGGTCATTGACCTTCTTCAAGCCATCCAGATCAAGAAATAACACGAATAAAGGCTTACCACGTTCCCGTGCCTCTTTGACAATTGCAGAAGAGAACTTGAAAAATCCCGCGCGGTTAAAAATGCCGGTCAGGGTATCATATACCCACATGCGATTCAGTCTTTCGACCATCGCATTCATGACCTCCTGCTTCCGCACACTCTCTAACGCATTGTTAATATTCATAATGAATAAGTGAAACCAGGAGCTGTCAATCAACAGACGGCTCTTTCCCAATACACAGTATCCGTAGGTTCTTTCCTGGTAATGTACGAGTACGATGGTATAAAGCCTGCCACCATCATGCTGTTTATATTTCTCCGGAAGTAACTCATTCACATGAAAACATCCGTATGTTTCAAAATGTCCATTCCGATAGGCAATCGGAACCGTCGCATCCTTCGGATAGGTCAGTAAATCCATATTTCCGGCCTCTGTATTCAACTGAGACATAATATCCGTATTGATCGAATTGGTATTATATCCCAGACAGAGATAAAACTCCTCCGGATCTAACATGGCAACATATTTACGAATCTTCTCAAACAGATCCTTCTGTGTTTCCACACCGACAAAGTCTGCGGAAGATGCCTTGATAATCTCGGTAAAGGTTGTGGTTTCAACACGATCCTGTGCGAGCTTCCTGCGAAGCTCTGCAAAGTCTTCCTTTGTATCGCACTTACATCCACAACTCTCTGCAAACACCGGCCAGGAAAGAAGCTGCTCATTTCCAATCTTCGGTCTGCCGGCAATCTCGTCCATCAGATAAGTGTATGCCTTACGCCCAAGTTCCTCCTCCGGACGCTGTACACTCGTAATACGGGGTGCATGATTCTGCGCCTCATAAATATTATCGTACCCGGTAATCATAATATCTTCCGGAATACGGTAGCCTCTCTTTTCAAGCTCATATAACGCACCTAGTGCCATCTCATCATTGGCTGCCATAATGGCATCGGGCATATGCAATCCACAATCGGCAAAAAACTCGACAGCCTCCATGCCACTCTTCGGGTGGTAATCACCGAAGTAAATACGATGTTCCTCAACTTGAATTCCATGTTCTTTCAGAGCCTTCTTATAGGCATTCAGACGTCCCTCGCCATCAGAATTGCCTTCCGGACCAGAAATAAAGTTAATTTTTTTCGCGCCATGTTCCTCAATGAGATGATTGACTAACAGGGTGATACCATTGGCATTCTCCATACCAAGATTCACCATGCCTTCAACCTCCAGTGTCAGATTCACACAGGGCACTCCGGCTTCATTCACATTCTGAACAATATTCGCAATCGTCTCCGGATTATATAATGTATCGCCATGAATGATGACACCATCATAGCTCTTGAAATCGGGTAGCTTATAGATTTCCATCTCTCCGGTAATAAACTGCGTTGTCGAATAAGACCAGGCATCACAGCTAAATACATAGATGTCGGTCTGGTCCTCTTTCGCCTTCTCTATAATTCCATTGAGAATCCGCTTCTGGCTGTCAAAACGGATTCCTCCCATAATAACCGCAATCTTCATAGCAATCCCTCTACTGTAAGATGGTTCTTTCTTACTATTTTTATTATACAATTCTATGACACGATTCGCAAGTAATAACCAAATTTTCCATTATTTGACTTCCCATCACACCAGAACTTTGGGAAACCAAACATCTCCGCAACAAGCTTTTCCTTCTCGTAATACACACCGGGCACTCCCACTCCAAACTGCTTTATTTTCTTATCTGCCCGGAACAGGAGTAAATACCCGTAATTCATCAGTCCATGCACCAAAAAACTGTTTTGCAGGATATGCTTAATGGATTCTGGAAGTACTGCAAACTCTCCCTTATTGACGCGATAGACCTCTCCCAGCTCCCTGCAGGACTCTACCCTGTGACAGGATCTGCGCACCAGCTCCCATTCCTGATCAACCTCATGACCGCTGTCTTCTCCGGTTGTCTGACTCTGTAGTTTCCTTTGCTGCTCCTCCTTTTCCTGTCTATCCTCCTCCGTTTCACTCTCTGTAGCAGTAACCGGCAACTCCTGTTCTTCTATTTTATCTTCATTCGTATCTGCTGCATTCTCCGGTACATTTGATACATTTTCTGCATCTTCACTCAGTTCTTTCTCCATGTGTTCCTCTGTATTTTCGGATATTTTCTTCTCCTCCCTATCAATTTCTGTTCTGCTTTCAGCTTCATTCTGTTTTTCAGCTACTTCTGGCTTTCCCAGAAAAATATCCTTCTCCCGGATCTGCAGCTGTAATTCTCCTTCCTCTGCTTTCGAAACCAGTGCCTCAGCTTCGCGCTCGTCCCTCCACTGGATTTCCACCGCCCATTGTTCTCCGTTCCGCATCAGTCTGACACTTCCCAGCAATTTCTTTTTTTTCTGCTGTTTTTCCTCATTTTCCTCATAAAGATAATAATTTTTTCTTACCAACATAAAAAATCTCCATACAATGATTATAGTCTGTACTACTATATTCATTGTATGGAGAAATCTTTCCCTGTTCTTTTTTAAATATAAACCTTAAATCTCATTCTGTGCTTCAAGATAACACATGTAATCATAAACCATCATGGCAATCTTAAAGGTAAGTGCATCATCAAAGGTACGAACATCCAGCCCGGTTGCCTTTTGCAGCTTTTCAACACGGTATACCAGTGTATTACGATGAATGAATAACTGTCTGGAGGTCTCTGATACATTCAGATTGTTCTCAAAAAACTTATATGCCGTGGAGATAATTTCCTCATCCAGACTGCCCGGATCCGTGTCTCCGAAAATCTCTTCCATAAAAATCTTGCAAAGATTTGTCGGAAGCTGATAAATCAGTCTTCCAATCCCAAGTGTCGCATAGGAATTCACGCGTTTCTCCGCATAAAAGATCTTGCCGACATCAATTGCCATCATCGCTTCCTTATAAGACTTGGAAACATCCTTTAATTCCTGTACCATGGTTCCATATGCCACACGGACATTCGTCATAGCCTCAGCACTGATTGTATCCACAATACTCTGCGCTACCTGATGAATCTCCTCATAGCCTTCTCCCGGCTCCAGGCTCTTAATCAGAATAACGCTGTTCTCATCTACCGCGGTAACGAAATCCCCTGATTGGGAAGAAAACATACTGCGTAACAGTTCTGCAATTGTGCTGTCCTTTTCCTTATCTGCTTCTACCAGAAGTACAACACGCGGTACAGCAACCTCTACGTGAAGCTTCTTCGCCCGGTTGTATACATCAACAAGCAGTAAATTATCCATTAACAGATTCTGGAAGAAATTATTCCGGTCAAATCGCTCTTTATAGGCACTCTGCAGCTGCTGTAACTGGCTGACCGCAATCTTTCCCACCATATAGCTTTCATCGCCGTTTCCACGTGCGACCAGCGCATAAAGTAATTCCCCTTCTTCCGATACTTTCAAAAGATGATGAATTCCGATGACCTGACTGTCCGCAGGAGAAGCAATGAAATTCCGGATCATGTCTCCCGTAACTTCTTCATTATCAAAGGTAGAAACTACCTCGATCCCGTCTGCATCATAAATACAAAGATCTACTTTGGTAATATTATGAAGTTCTTCAATACAATTTGCCAAAACCTGAGTAGATATCATCTCTTTACTCCTTTACATTTTCCTCTGGCTCGCTTTCGCTAAGTGCTCTACGCAAAAGGGATGCCATAAGGCATCCCTCTCATATACATCATACTAGTTTGTAATAACCTGCTCTGTTTCCTTATCGAATACATGAATCTTCTCAACATCGAAAGCGAACTTAACGGTATCGCCAGGTCTAGCTGTTGTACGGGAATCAACTCTTGCTGTGATCGGGAACTCAGCCAGATCAAAGTATAAGTAAACTTCAGCACCAAGTAATTCATATACCTTAATTGTGGATTCGAATACACACTTGGATGTTTCGATGAACATTTCGGAATCATATACATCTTCAGGACGAATACCAAATGTAACGGTCTTTCCTTCGTAGCCGCCTTCAATCAGCTTCTTGGACTTAGCCGGAGGAAGAGGAATGCTGCTTCCTGCAACCTTAAGGCTTGCAGTATCACCGCTTACTTCTACAGTAGCATCTAAGAAGTTCATCTGAGGTGATCCCATGAATCCTGCTACGAATAAGTTGGTCGGCTTCTCATATAAGTTCTGGGGGGTATCAACCTGCTGGATAACACCATCCTTCATAACTACGATTCTGTCACCAAGTGTCATAGCTTCTGTCTGGTCATGTGTTACGTAGATGATGGTTGTACCTAATCTCTGATGTAATTTAGCGATCTCAATACGCATCTGTACACGTAACTTAGCATCCAGGTTGGAAAGAGGTTCGTCCATAAGGAATACCTTAGGATTACGAACGATTGCACGTCCCATAGCAACAC
>CAVHRK010000090.1:0-7279 GCA_963638365.1 Anaerobutyricum sp.
AGAAAAGCTCCCTCACACGAAGGAGCTTTGTCTACAGTCTGGGGCTATGTATAAAATATAAACTATTTATACATAGCCTTTTCTAACTTCAATTTAATATCACTTCATCCGTAATATAAATGAACGGATTCGTTCCTTTTTCAACAAAGACAATCGTCTCTCCTTTATCTGTTTTTATTTGAAACAAATCATTATAATTTCCCTGCAACGATTCCGATTGAACCCCATTACGATAAACATCAACCGATGTATCCCAAGGATTCCGGATTCTGCATTCTTCCCCTATTTGAGATTCTATTTCCACATATTCTATTTTTCCATTCTTTATAGAAGAAGATACAAGAAATCCATTCTTTGCCAAAAGCTTATATTTTGCGTTCCATGATTTCGGCCAGGCGGGAAACACACGAATTACCGTGTCTTCTCCCGGAACAGGTGCATTACTCTGATTTAATGCCTGTTGCAGGGCCGCTGCCCATGTTCCATACCCTTCTGCAGAATAATAATCCCCCTGATCGTGTAAGAGATTTGGTGTATTATGAAACATCTTGTATTGACTGTAAAACATTACCTGAAGTTCATCTGCCATTCCCAATTTTGCAGCATCTTCCAGGAAACGACTGGATCCGTTTGCATCCTCTATACTATTTCTATACTGGTTTTCATATCCAGGAGTATCATAAAATGTATTAACCGCAATCTCCCAGTCTCCATGATCCAGTTTCTGATCTCTCGTTTCCATATTCAATACATCAAACTTTTCAAGCATCTTGAACTGAGGTGTTTCTGTATTAATTCCACGAACCAAATGTGCCGGTTTTCTTCCTATTGCCCATGTTTTCTTTCCAGAGCGATGATCTACAGTATATCCTATTGCATCTTCATCTGAGCTCAGCGGATAAGGCGCCAGATTTTCCAGGCACTCTTTCCATGCATTTCTCAGTTCTGCATCTGTATCCAATATCTCCGAAGCTTTAATTCCAATGGCAAAAATTCCTCTGGCAAGAGCCAGATCATCTATGACATCCCTTCCTCCCCAAATATGCTCATGAAGATTTGTACAGTTAAAGTGATATCTTCCATCTTCCTCTTTGACAAATCCATAATAATTCCTATACAGTTCGGCGGCACCTTTGATGAATTTATACGCATGTTCTCTCAGCCAGTCAATATCCTTGGTATACTGATATCTTTGCCAGAAATACTCTGCTGTCTCTTGCGTGGCTACCATCGTATGTGTGACAAAACTCACATTTTTTCCATCTGCGCATTTATAATTCCATGGAATCAAGTATCCGTTTCTTTGATCTCCAAGTTCCATAATTCTATCCGTGAGTAGTCCTTTATCCGCAAGGAATTCTTTCATATCTGTCGCAACTGTTTCCGGAAGGATTTCAGCACCAAGAATTCCTGACGTTTCCCCGATGAATATTGCATCCTCATTTTCAATCCCCCATAATTGTCCTGCCGCTATCTGATAATGCGAATAGCATCTTTCCCTCATTTTAAACATAGGTTCCATTAATTCACCATGATTGGCGCTTCCCAGTGGCTGATAAAGCGAATCCTGATTCCAATTCCAATACCAGTTTCCCCAATCACGCCGGTCCCCCTCAGCAATCCAATTTCCTCCATTATATTTAGATGGGAAGTCTCCTCTATTGGAAATACCTGCCAAATACATATAGTAGTTTCTTCTCTGTTCAAAGTCTTTATGCCCCGGAAGATAAATATAGGATTTTCTCCAAAAAGCCTCCCACCATTTCTGATTTTCTGTATATACGCAGTCATAGCCTGCTACCTTATTACAGTTTTTCAGAACCTCATCCATAACGTTTACCGACTTATCCATACTTGTTTCTCCACAAACTTTCAAAATAAAGTCGCCATTTTCTTCCGGTAGTATAATCACTGCATTTTCTTCATAGGCAACAGTTTCGTGCCTTCTTCCCTCTGCGCTTACTGCTACAGCAGTCTGGCAGTAAAAATCATTTTCTTTAATTTCTGTTGAACATGTTTCTTCAAATGTTTGCCTTAATGTAACACATCCATTATCTCCAGTCCCAATCTTTGATATTGCCGAAAACAATCCTCTTCTTACTTCCGGCTTTCTCATCATGTTCAGTGTTATTCTGATTTTCTCCGGATTCTTACGATGATCTGTCACACGAATAAGTACCGTGTTAGAATTCACATCTGCAATTACATATATTTTGACATCATCTGTTAGAATGCTGAGTCTCGCATCAAATAAGGAAAGTGTCTGCTCCGTTTTTTCATTAAAAACACCATTTCCAAATTCTATATCAATTCGCCCCATTGCCCCGCTTTCATCTCGTGACTGGGCAGATGCATCATTATACATGAACAAATCCGTATGATTAAGCTGCATACTTAAGGTACTCGCATTTTTCTGCCATACAGGACCTCCAAAACGGCCATTGGCAATTGGTATTCCATAAGGTCCAAAATAAATACATCCACGCCAGCTCAAATCAGAACGTGAGATCAGCTTTGAATAATCAGGCTGAAAAATCGAGTTTTCGCGTATGATTTTCTGTCTATTCATAACTTTCTCCTTCCGTTATTGTATAATCAATTTCCTCCATTGTATGATCTTTATTTATCAAAAATAATTTTTTAATTTTATAAAGTTTTTTAATATCCTTCCATTGATTTTCCGGTGTCTGACTCTCTATGCAAAACGCTCTGTCTGCTTCCTTCCAATTTAATTTTGTAAGACGATATCTACCATTTTCATATTGAAATCCATCCCCATCATCCTCATAAAATTCAAAAGAGCCATTTCTTCCGGTATAAATAGTAATACTGCAATCACTGCTCAATTCCTGTGTAGAACCGGCAAATTCTGTCTTAGGAAGAACACTGCCTTCCCTTACAAATAAGGGAATTGTGCAAAGAGATACCGGCACGTCTACCCACTGACCTCCCTCATAATACATATTTGTCCAATAATCATACCATCCATTTGTTTTAGGAAGATATACCCTCCTTGTTTGTATTGAATCTTTTAATACTGTAGAATTTTCTCCGTAATACATAGGGAAAGTCACAGGGCATACCATCAGTTCCTCTCCAAACATATACTGATCTACAATATTATACACTTCTTTTTCTTCCGGATATGCAAAAGCAAGCAGCTTCATCATTGAACGATCCTTCAACCAGCACAGCCCTGCACAGGAATAAATATATGGCATAAGTATGTATCGTAAGTGATTCATTTGAACCAACGCGTCATAAAATGGAATTTCCGTATTTTCAAAATTCCATAATTCTCTTTTGCAGTCTGTACCATGACCACGAAACACCGGGAGAAAACATGCCCATTGATACCATCTCACAAAGAGTTCACGATATCCCAAATCCTCTATTCCATTATCATAATTTCCTTTCCAGAACCAAAGATTACCGTTCTTTACAAAAAAGGCCCCTATATCAACCGTCCAAAATGGAATTCCACTGGCACAAAAATGTAATCCTGCCGCAATCTGTTTTCGTAGTGTCTCCCATGACGCCTCTGTGTCTCCTGACCAAAGAACCGTTCCAAAACGCTGTTGCCCTGTCCATGCACTTCTGGTAAGGTTAAAAATTCTCTTCTCATTACCAGGCTCCCTTCTCTGCCCATCATAAATTCCCTGTGCATGATACAACGCATATGTATTCATCATTTCTTCAGGCAAGTGATTAGCAACAGTTTCACAATACTCTGCATACATTTTTGCCGGTTCTACTCTTTCTGTATGATTCCATTCCGGCGTAAATGGTTCACTGCTGTCACACCACCAGGCATCAACCCCATGTACATATAAGCCCTTTTTCACCTGATTCCAATATAGATTTCTCCCTGCTGAGGATAATGCATCATAAATACTGCATCCTGGCAGAAGCAACTGTTTTGATGCAAATTCCTTATAATTATCTGTCTCCTCTGCCATGTTCGGCCATATGGATAACATAAAATGTACGTGTTCCTTATGAAGAATATTGATCATTTCATCCGGATCCGGAAAGCGTGTTTCATCAAATGTTTTCTGTCCCCAGAGATTCTCTTTCCATGAGCACCAGTCAAGAACAATGCCATCTAATCCTATGTTACGCTCACGATATTCATGAACGACATTCAAAATCTCCTGTTGTGTCTCATAACGTTCCTGAGATTGTATATATCCATACGCCCACAGTGGTAAAATCGTAGATTTTCCCGTTAATTTTCGATATTCAGCAATCACTCCATCCATAGTGTCTCCGTTGATAAAGTAAAAATCCATCTCTGGATCTGCCTCGGTATAGATATAAGAGCCATATTGCGTGTCGCTGAAAATTAACGGACTATAGGTATCTACCAGTATTCCATATCCTAAAGTAGAAACCAGCAACGGAATTGCAATCTTCCTGTTAGCCTGATGCAGGAACAGCATCTGTCCACGTAAGGATGCAAATCCCTCCTCATGCTGCCCAAGTCCATACAATGCTTCATTGTCTGACCATTCTAAATACATTCTTGTATGATAACTTTTTCCTTCCGGTATCTTGGCAGCCTCCATAACCACTTCCTTATCTCCATCCGGTGTATGTATTTTCTCAATTCTGCTGTTTTGCTCTTCAAGTTTGTAAACCGTGAATTCTTCCAGATTTTTGCTGTTCCGGTCACGTTCCCTTAACAACAGTTTTCCCTGCCCATTAAAGTAACAGTAAGACGCCGTTTTTTTATTTATAGCAAGCTTCAAATTTCTCATTTCCAATTGTATTTCTGTTTCCGTTTCCCAATAGTTCCAATCCGAAAATACGGTTTTTTGAACAACTCCCGGTTTCTCTGCCTGACTGAAATTTTTTTTGGATGTATATGTAACTCTTATTACGGAATCATTTTTAGGCTCGATTCTATGGATTCCTGACTCAGAATACAAATAAAGAGTATTTTTTATTCTTTCTGTCCGTACAATTGCCCTGTTTTTTTCTTTAATAACACTCAACATATTGATTCCCTCCAACAGCATTTTGTAGCAGAAAAGCCCATTGCTGAATGAGACCTTTCTGGCAATGGGCTTTTCAGGCTTATTTCAAATCAATTTATAACTATTTCAAATTACTCTTATATTCATCATAATATTTTTGATAAATATTCAGATACTCATCTACTCCCATATCTTTTAATGTACTGATATAATTGTCCCAGTCTTTGTCGATATCCATATCTCCTGTAATAAACTGAACTACAGATTGATTAACATATCCTCCGATTGTCAAAGTCTTCTCAGAAATGGTCTGTGCATCCTGACCCTCGAATACAAGATCTGGAAGAAGTGTATCTAAATCCGGTGCATACTTGGAATACACCTCTGCTGCAGACTGAAGATAATATTCTGTATTATGATCAGGGTCTGCAATTCTTTCTCCATTTCTTGTTTCCATATCTCTGGACACGATACTCGCATCTGATGCATAAACGCTATATGGATAATCCTTTTTGAAGCCAGCTGCAATCCAGTCAAAATCATCCGGCACCACATATCTCTCAAATTTAGGTGTTCCTCCTCCCAGCGAAGTGCCTTCATTCGTCCAGTTCCAACCTACTCCCTCTGCTCCATAACACTGTACGTTACTTCCCTCTTCAGATGCCATAAAGTCAAATAATGCCACTGCAATTTCTGGATACTTACAATTAGAAGATACACTTCCTAAGGAATTTCCAAAGTAAGACTGAATACTTCTTGCCACTAATCTTACTCCATCCGGTCCTTCCACCGGTTCAAATACCTGCCAATCCTGCCATTCACCATCCTTATTAGACCAGAACTCATTACCACCAGCCATTACACCACCACAAGCATAAGCTGCAACTTTATGGTCTTCGCTGCTAAGTAATGCATTGTACTGAGTATCATCCTGTGTGAAAGTCTGGTTATCAAGAAGTCCTTCTTTATACAGGCTGTTCATATAACGAAGTCCCTCTCTATAAGCATCCTTCATAACAGAGTATTCCACTTTTCCATCATTTACCACAAGTCCTGCTCCAACCGTAGGATTTGTATTACTTAATGGATTGTTACATTCTACAAATGAATTTATAAGCCAAACCGTAGGGTCTGTAGCCCATCCTCCAATATATCCGGTCATGGGTACTTCGTCTGCAATACCATTTCCATTCGGATCCTGTGTTTTTACTTTCATTAAATATTCATATAATTCTTCGGTTGTTTCTGGAACTTTACCATTATTCAGTTTTTCAACCCATGGCATATAAATCCACATACGATTCTGATAAGCACAGTGAAAACATTCACCACTTGCTCCATAAGTATATATTTTACCATCTGCCATTGTAAGATCTCCTTCTCTTGCCGGAGATACCTCGTTTAGTCTTGTCCAGTTAGGCGCATCCTTCAGATAATCATCCAACGGAAGTAACAATCCCTGCTCTCCATATGACTGTACTTCTGCTTTTGTCCACCCTGTAGCAAGAAAAATATCCGGCAGGTTATTGGGGTCTGTCATAACAAGATTTAAATTGGTTTTTGCATCATCACCATCCACATCATAAACAAAATTCAGATGTATGTTCGTTTTCTCTTCAATCCAATCTGTTACATAATTATCTTGATAAGTTCCACCACCGGTGGTCGGTGCATATACAAACACCGTCAATTCAAGTTTTTCCTTTAAGGGAAAAGTAACATCACTTACGGAAGCAAATTCAAAAGGATCTCCACTATCTATAGCTTCTGTAGAAGCACTATCCTGTTGTTCCTGAGAATTTTCTCCCTGTTGACTGGTTTCTCCGCACCCCACCAAAGTGGTTGCAGTCATTGCTACTGTTAAAATAACCGCCGCAATTTTTGTTACAATTTTTCTTTTCATCTCTTTTCCTCCTTTTAATGTTTATCTGTCGGGTAATATCGCATTACCAAACTTTTTATTTCATTTTCAATTACAACTTATGTCTTTATCCTTTTACAGATCCAATCATTACACCTTTTACAAAGTATTTTTGGACAAATGGATATATAATCATAAGTGGCAAGGTACTGATAATAATCGTACCGTATTTTAGCATCTCACTTAAATATCTGTTCTTCTCAATTTTGGCTGGATCAATATTGGTAGAGTTCAAATTTACCTGTGACAATAATAAAATTCTTCTTAAGATCAGCTGTAAAGGATACTTTGACTCTGAGTTAATGTATAACATTGCATTAAAATATCCATTCCAGATTCCAACTGCCACCCATAAACATAACACTGCAATAATTGGTGT
>CAVHRK010000091.1:0-3130 GCA_963638365.1 Anaerobutyricum sp.
TTGATGAGTTTAGCAAGTTCCTGGAAAGTAATTTGGAGAAGAGCCAAATGTATAATCTTAAGATTATTCAGGATTTGGCAGAAATTGCAAGTCGTAGTGGAAAAAAACAGATTCATTTTACCTGTATTACCCATAAGGATATCTTAGAGTATTCATCAAGTGATAGTTTTAAGACTGTTGAAGGACGTTTTTCAAAGATATACTTTGTTGCTTCCTCTGAACAGAATTATGAGCTTATTTCAAATGCAATTGTAAAACGAGATGGCTATTCGAACTTTGTTATGGAACATAAAGAGACCTTTTCTGAGATGATAAATATTGCATCACGAGCAAATGTTTTTAAGGAACTCTCAGAGGATAGTTTTGAAGAAAAGGTAGTATATGGATGTTTTCCGTTAGCTCCGCTAACAGTGTATTCACTCATTAAAATAAGTGAATTGGTAGGACAAAATGAGAGAACGTTATTTACCTTTTTGGCAAATAGAGGAGCGAATACACTAGGCGAATTCCTAGATATGAATCATGATGGAGTAGAGTTTGTTACAATTGATATAATCTACAATTACTTTGAAGAGTTGTTTAAAAAGGAAGTATTCAATGTCTCCATTCATAGTTATTGGGCTAAAGCAGATGCGGCGATAAGGCAAATTAGCGATATAAATCAGATGAGAATTATTAAAGCTATTGCTGTTATAAATATGATGAAGGATGGAATGATTAAGGCTATTCCATCGCATATAAAAGCGGCATTGTTGATGGATGATATTTCATTTAGCAAAGCAAGTTCTGAGTTACAACGTAACCATATTCTGTCGCAACGAGATTCGTCTGAATTTGTAATGCTTACTGCAAATGGGGTTGATGTTCAGAAGAATATTTCTAATTTGATAGCGAGCAAGGCGTTAAAGGTGAATGTCTGCAATGAATTGAATGAGCGATGGGATTGGGGATATGTTATTCCGCATGAACATAATGACAAAAAATGCATCATGAGATGTTTTAAAAAAGTATTTATGGATGCAGATGTATTTTGTAAATATAAGAATGCTCAGCAAATATTGGATGAGTATCCATATGATGGTGTGCTTATATACATTGTATCTAATGATGATAGGCAGGATGATATTTGCAGTAAGCTTAACTCTTTAAAGAAGTATCCGCAGATTGTGTTATGTATGTCTAAAGGACAATTTGATGGAGAGGAGATATTGAAGAGGTTATTAGCTGCCGAGCAGTTGCGTAAAAATGCATTACAGAATGGAGATGAACATTACTTAGAAGAAATAGAATTCTTTCAGGAGGATTTGCAAAAGCAAATTATTACTACAATTGAAAAACTATATGCACCAGCAAGCAAGAATAGTATGTTCTTGAATTCAGAAGGGGTATTGAATGTAAATAGACAGGCTTCGTTGAATCACTCTATTTCTGATATTTGTGACAGAGTTTACGAGAAAACTCCGATTGTAAACAATGAAATGGTCAACAAAAAGAAATTGAACGCTCAAAATCTGAAAGGTAGAAATATAGTAGTTGACTGGCTTTTGAATCACTCTGAGGATAGTGTCATTCCGTGTATGGATGGATACGGACCGGAAGTGAGTATATTTAAGTCTGTATTTAGCTTTTCAGGACTGGATTCAAGCCAAGTTGCGAACGAAAATGGAATAAACGAAGTCTTAAAAGTTATTAGAACGTTTGTTACAAAATGTGAGAATGAAAAGGGTAACTTTAAGAATCTTTATGATATTTTGCTAGCTAAACCTTATGGAATGAGAAAGGGAATTATTCCGTTATTTATTGCCTATATTTTACGCTTATACAAAGAAAATATTGTGCTATATTATTCCGGTAAAGAGGTTGAATTATCAGCTTCTATTTTGAGTAATTTGAACGAGAACCCTGCCAAATATGAACTCCTTATGGAGATGGGAACTTTAGATAGAGAAGTGTATTTGGATAGGTTAGAAACGATGTTTGCTACCTATGCGGATAATAAAGCAGGTAGTGCAAATCGAGTATATGCTGTGATGCGGAGCATGCAAAACTGGTATAGATCTTTGCCAGAATACAGTAAAAAATACACATTCTTTTTAGAAGCTGGTGAGAAAAAGGCTATTGCTGAATTTATACCTCCTCTCCGATCTGATTTGGCTAAATATGATGTTAATGCTAGAGATTTGTTATTTGTGCAATGGAGCAAGAGACTTTCTGAGAGTGGAGATATGGAGGAGTGTGCAAATAAGATAGAAATATTCCGTGATACACTAATGAAGCATATTCCTGATTATAGGACTGAGATGTGTAGAGTGTTAGTAGCGATGTTTGTGCCGGGGTATCAGGGACAGCTGCCAAAAGCAGTACAGGTATGGTATAAAAAGCTTTCCGATAACACCAAGCAGCACATTTTTGATTCAACGACAAATTCTTTATTGACTATAGCGCGGAATATTAATTCATATAATGAAGATGATTTACTAGATTCGATGGTCGATGTATTTGAATCTGTTGGAATTGAAGACTGGAATGATTTTACTGCTTCAGATTTTGTACAGAGTGTAGAAGCTTCGATAAAAAAGATTAATGAGTACAAGGAAGTACAAGCAGACGAAAAACAGGATTGTAAAGTGTCTATTTCAATTCCTGGATTGTCTGTTGAGAAAAATTTTTCTGCAAATAGTATTTCACCACTTGCGCAGACTGCTTTAAATAATATTGAGTCAATATTTGATGAGTATAATGATTCGCTTGAGCCAGATGAAAAACTTGCTATATTAGCAAGGCTTATTGAAAGAGTAATTCAATGATAGGAGAGAATGACAAAATGATATATCTTGATAATGCAGCAACCACATTCCCAAAACCAGATTTAGTATTGGACTATGTTAATTGGGTACAAAGAAATTGTGCGGTTAATATAGGAAGGGGAAGTTATAAACTCGCACAAGAGGCTGTTCAAATATCGGATAAAGCAAAAATTAAATTTGCAGAGTTTGTTCATGCAAACTCTGCAAATGATGTCGTTTTTACACCTTCGGCGACAATTGCTGCAAATGAAATCATATATGGTCTTGAATGGGATGCATTAAAGAATGTGTATGTTACCCCTTTTGAGCATAATGCCATAATG
>CAVHRK010000091.1:3140-6374 GCA_963638365.1 Anaerobutyricum sp.
TGAGACCGCTAGAAATGATGAGAGAACATTTCGGTATATCAATTTATACTCTTCCATTTGACAAAGATACGCAAGAACTAGATTCAGATGAGATGAATAGGTTGTTCAGCCTTAATAATCCAGATTATGTATTTATAAATCAGGTTAGTAATGTGACGGGAGCTATTATTCCTGTAAAAGATATTGGGAGAGCAGCGCACGACTATGGAGCAACAGTGGTAGTAGATGGCTCACAATCGGTAGGAATTATAGAAATTGATTTAAAAAAAGAACCTATTGATTTTTTGATTTTTGCGGGGCATAAAAATTTGTATGCGTCATGGGGAATAGGAGGATTTGTAATAAATTCAGTTAAGACTATTAAGCCGATGCTTGCAGGAGGAACTGGATCTAATTCATTGGATATGAGGATGGATGGATATGAGGTGGGAAGCCCTAATATAATAGCTATTGCAAGTTTGGAAAAGGCCTTGGATTGGATTAATTCTATAGGGATTCAAAACATTGCGTCCCATAAAAGGGTGTTAACTCGGAGGCTTATTGAAGGTTTGGAGGAATGCGGGGTTGAATTGTATGTTCCGTCAAATACTGACATGCACACTTCAGTAGTATCTTTTAACATTCCTGATTATGAATCCACAGAGGTTGGAATGATACTGGACCAAGATTTTGGTATTGCAGTAAGAACGGGATATCATTGTGCTCCTTTAATTCATAAATTGATAGGAACAGAAGAAAAAAAAGGAACGGTTAGAGTGAGCGTTAGTTACTTTAACTCTAAGAATGATATAGATGAATTAATTGATGCGGTCAAGAATATATAGGGAGGTATTATGAACGGGTTTATTGATTACTTAAATTCAACAAACAATCTTGGAGGAGACTCTACTGGTTCGTTAGCAGAAACTCAGGTGAAGAGCCCTTATTATAACGTTGTTAAGATAGATAGAAAAATTGGTCTGAGAATATCACAGGAAATTAACCAGGGTGTGTATAAAACGTATATTTTGACCGGGCACGCAGGAGATGGAAAAACTAGTATTTTAGTGCAAGTACTGAAGTCTCTGCAATTGTTAAGTGACGGTGAAGGTTTGGACGAGGTTCATGAATACGATAGTCTGTTTTATGTAAAGGATATGAGTGAAATTGCAGAGCAAGAACAAGTTAGATTGTTGGAAAAAGCCTTGAATGCTCCTCAGAACGGTAAAACGGGAATTATTGTGAGTAATACTGGCCCTCTTTTAAATTCACTTATTTCATTGGCAGTACAACAGAAAACGAACAACGGCGCAACGTTGTCCTCTAAAGAACGTATTGAATTACAATCTAGAATTCTTACGCAGTTAGATCAAAATGAAGACAAAGAAATTGAGGTGGCCGGATATAAGTTAACTTTAGTCAATATTGCACGAGTAGATAATGTCTTTTTTGCGAGAAAAATCCTTCAGAAAATTTTGAACCCTCAATTATGGGAAAAATGCGAAGGCTGTGCAGCCAAGACAAAATGCCCAATCATTAATAATCAGAGATTGCTACTAGCACAAGTTGAAAGGGTAGGCGCATTTGTTGATAATTACTATCGTTTTTTGTATGAAAATGATAAACGAATGACTATTCGTCAAATGGTGGGGCAAATCAGTTATGGTATTACAGGAAACTTAACATGCGAAAAAGTATGCAATAAAATGTTAAAAGAACCATTTTTTACATATAACTTTGCCAACTTATTTTTTGGCTATAAAGGGTTATCTTTGGAACCCGATTCTAAACAGATAAAAGGGATTGAACATATTCAGGGACTGGGCTTAGATAGAATTGCACTTGACGTAGATTACAAACTATTTGTTAATCAAGATTATTCATTCTTTACAGATAATGTAAGACCAATTATTGATGATTTGTCGAAAAAATCGAGAAAACATTTTCAGGTGACAGAAGCTGCTTTGGAATCGAGAAAAAATCAGCAGACAGAAACGGCAAAACTTAGAAGCGCGGTAAGAAGATTTTACTTAATATACGGTATTGACACTGAGGAGCATAAAATCAGTGATATGTACAATCAGATATATGGTGCGAATTATATTGATTATAAAAAAATGATAACTTCTGTTCAGCCCTCTGCAATGACGCGTAGGATGCAAAATGTTGTATATAATGCGCTCTATATTAAGAATACGGGTTTTTTACCAGCAACTAGTTCGGATATCTTATTGCCACTAACGCTTCGCAGAGAGGATGAAGTGTATCAGAGTGTATTGCTAGTATTAGGTGAAGTCAATAAGTCAGATATAAAGATTGTCACAAAGAAAGTCAATAACCAATTAGAAGATATTGAAGAGAAGTATGATTTATTTATTCAGTTGAAAGATGCGAAGTTTAGATTGACCTTGCCGATGGTGAACTATTTTAATAATTTGATAGCTGGTGCAGTGACATCGAATAATAATCCTTCTTTATCGCATGGAATTGCAGCGTTAGACACTCTTTTATTAGAAAAATACGGCGATGTTAATCCAGGTTCAGGTGAGGATTGTGAAATATCTGTGATTGTAAACACAATTCAAGGACAGAAAATTCGTCGTTTTGATTTTGTAGGAAATAAGCTTCACTTAGTAGATTAGGAGGATAGGCAAATGAAAATGTATCCTAGTGATTATAAACCATCTAAGCCAATACCACTTCAAAGCTATTTATTCGGTCATAGAATTCAAGATAGTCAAACGAAATATGAATATTTAATTGAATTTCTTCAGGTAGTGATATCGCCTAAGGCAGTTGAATATAACAACAAGCGATATGATTGTATGTTTCCGGTTAGTGATGATCATTGTGACAGCAGTATGCAATATTTTCCTGTATCACGTATAGGATTGAAAAGATTTGTATTTTTTCCGAAAAGCAAACTAGATGGAAAGGCAGAAGTTGATAAGAAAGCCTATGAGCAGTGTCTGAATGCTCTGGAGGCAAAAATGGTGGGTGGAAATTCGACTCAAAAAAAGAACACTCTTGCAATAATGCAGAGTCTACTGAATGGATTTTGTGCGGTGAATCAGAATCGAGCATGGTTTGATCAGAATATGCTACCAGTTTGCCCAGAAGTTATATTACCTGAAGGAATGGGAATCAAGAGCTGGAGACAAGCTCTTGATTTTCAAACGGGAAGTGTAGACATTGATTCGAAATTTGATTTTAAAAAGTATACATATATGTGTAGGGGTGGTGAGGTATATTACC
>CAVHRK010000092.1:0-13532 GCA_963638365.1 Anaerobutyricum sp.
TTATTTCATACGAACCATGATTCAGAAAAAAGAAGCATAGAAGGAAAACTCAATCAGCTTTCCAAGAAAAAGAACATTCTATTTGAAAAGTTAATGAGTGCTGTCATTTCTGATAACGACTTCAAAACTTACAATGATAAGCTTGATGAGGAGATTAGGAGTCTAACAGAGAGAATAGAAGAATTAAAAGAAAGTGAAATCTCCATGGAAGATAAATATAAGAGACTCAAGAAAATCAGAGCAGATATCAGGAATTATCAATGTGATACGCAGGCAATTTTACAACTCTTATTTCAGTGTGTAAAAGTAATTGAGATAGGAAACACCGAAGAAATCAATGTTACAATGGATAAAGAAGAAATGGAGAAAAACTTTGAGTTATATCACCTCTTAGATATGGAGGATAGCTTATACACCTTTTCATTCAACTATCACAAAGAAACCATTCTTACCAGAAGAAGGAAAGAGAGTAATGAAAAAATAATCGGTTTAATTCGAAAAAATCCATATATTACAATTCCTGAAATGGCGGAACAGTTATCGGTAAAGTATAGTTATGCATGGACAAGTGTAAAGCTGTTAAGGGATGAGGGAAAACTAAGATATGTAAAACCCAGCTTTCGCCATGAAGATTGTTATTGGGAGGTTATAGGGGAAGAAAAAGGGGAATATACATAAGGAAGGGGGTATCCCCTTCCAGTCGTAAAAAACTCCTAGAAACAGAATCCTTGTAACCCCGTATTCATCACGGTTGGTCTCCGGCTTGGCGTAGACAACTATTACAAATACTTCAAGCAGTTCGGCTTATTGGAAAAGACCGGCGTGGATCTTCCGGGAGAGGCAGGTACCATTATGCACAAAAAGGAGGACATGAAAGCGGTCGAGCTTGCAACCGTTTCCTTCGGTCAGTCCTTTCAGGTGACGCCGATCCAGATGGCAGCCACGGTTTCTTCCCTTATAAATGGAGGAAAAAGGATCACCCCGCATTTTGGCGTGAAGGTAGCAGACCGGCAGGGCGAGAACATTCAGATGCTGTCTTATGAAGAGGGCAGACAGATTGTATCGGAAGAAACATCGGCAACCATGCGGATGATCTTAGAGCAGGTGGTAGAAAGTGGATCCGGGAAGAACGGTTATGTAGAGGGCGCAAGGGTCGGAGGCAAGACCGCGACCAGCCAGACACTCCCGAGAGGAACCGGGAGATACATTGCCTCCTTTATCGGATTTGCCCCGGCGGATGATCCGGAGGTGCTTGCGATTGCGATTATCCATAATCCACAGGGGGTATATTATGGAGGTCAGGTGGCAGCTCCTGTCGTGCGTCAGCTTTTCGAAAATGTTCTTCCCTATCTGGACAAAATGGATTATAATTGAAAGGTATGATTAATGAAAATGCAAGATGTGGTTTTACCGATTCTGTCAGCTTTTTTACTGAGTGCACTGCTTGGTAAGCTGCTGATTCCGTTACTGAAGAAGGTAAAGGTACGCCAGACCGTAAGAGAGGATGGACCGAGCACCCATCTGTGTAAATCGGGAACACCGACCATGGGTGGAATTATCATTCTGCTGAGCATCCTGCTTTCGGCACTTCCGTTTTTGCACAGGTTTCCGGAGGGGATACCGGTATTGTGTGTAACGTTTGGGTTCGGTCTGATCGGATTCTTAGATGATTTTATCAAGGTTGTCCTTCGAAGGTCGAAGGGATTGTCGGCATTTCAGAAGTTTCTGCTGCAGTTCCTGTTAACGGCGGGATTCTGGTATTACCTGTATGAAGTGCGGGGGATGAATTTCCTGATGCGGATTCCGTTTTCCAATGGGAAAAGCCTGTCTCTGGGAGCCTTTACGATTCCGGTATTTTTCTTTATCGTGATCGGAACGGTAAACGGGGTGAACCTTACCGATGGACTGGATGGACTGGCAGCGAGCGTGACACTCATGGTTGCAATGTTGTGGCTGATCGTTTCTGTGTTTTTGCATGAGGGACTGTTCCCGGTGACAGGAGCGGTTGCAGGAGCGTTGCTGGGTTTCCTTTTATTCAATGTGCATCCGGCGAGTGTCTTTATGGGAGATACCGGATCCCTTGCACTGGGAGGCTTTGTGGCAGCCTGTGCATATCTGATGGATCTGCCGTTATTGCTTCCGTTGATTGGCATCGTGTATGTGATCGAAGTGCTTTCCGTGATTGCTCAGGTGGTGTATTTTAAGGTAAGTGGGGGAAAGCGACTTTTGAAGATGGCACCGCTCCATCATCACTTTGAGTTGTGTGGATGGGAGGAAACACGCATTGTTGCATTATTTACCATAATGACTGCAGTAATGTGCATTGTCGCATTGCTGGGAATATAGAAACGAGGTTGAGGACATGGATTTACAGAATAAAACCGTATTGGTGATTGGAACAGGAAAAAGCGGAATCGGAGCAGCAGGTCTTTTATCGAAGGCCGGTGCGAAGACGATTCTGTTTGACAGCAATGAAAAGCTGGATGTGGAAGTCTTAAAGGAGAAGACCGCAGGAATTTCTTCCTTACAGATTGTGACAGGAACGCTTCCTTCTGAACTGGAAGAACAGGTGGAACTGCTGGTCATCAGTCCCGGTGTTCCGATTGATTCTGACATGGTGGTTTCTTTTGAAAAAAGAGGAATTCCGGTATGGGGAGAGATCGAGCTTGCATATGCCTTTTCCAGGGGCGAGGTGATTGCCATTACCGGAACGAACGGAAAGACAACGACAACAACGCTGGTTGGTGAGATTATGAGTGCGTATAAACCGTCCGTTTTTGTTGTGGGAAACATTGGAAATCCTTATACGGATATTGCGATGGACACGAAGGAGGATTCCGTGGTGGTTGCGGAAATCAGCAGCTTCCAGTTGGAGACGATCCATACCTTTGCACCGAAGGTATCCGCGATCTTAAATATTACACCGGATCATTTAAACCGTCATCACACCATGGAATGTTATGTGGAGACGAAGGAGAAGATTGCATCAAACCAGACGAAAGAGGATGTCTGTGTACTCAATTACGAGGATGCTTATACCAGAGCATTTGGTGATAGATGCCCTGCGAAAGTGGTATTTTTCTCCTCAAAGAGAGAACTTGCCGACGGACTGTTCCTTCAGGGCGAAGAGATCATGCTCGCAGAGAATGGAAAGAGTCAGAAGCTGATGAACATTCATGAAATGAATCTGGTTGGCTTATGCAATGTGGAAAATGTGATGGCAGCGATTGCCATCTGCCGTGCAATGGATGTCCCGATGGATGTGATTCTTGCAACGGTCCGTCAGTTTAAGGCAGTGGAACACCGGATTGAATTCGTCGCTACGAAGAACGGGGTAGATTATTACAACGATTCGAAGGGAACGAATCCGGATGCCGCCATTCAGGGAATCCGTGCCATGACAAAGCCCACCATCCTGATCGGAGGAGGCTATGACAAGCAGAGCGAATACGATGAGTGGATTGAGAACTTTGATGGCAAAGTAAAAGCCTTTGTCCTGATTGGTCAGACGAGGGATAAAATAGCAGAATGTGCAAGAAAGCATGGAGTTTCGAATATTATTCTTGCAGATACCTTTGAAGAGGCATTTGAGATCTGCGTACAGAATGCCGTTCCGGGAGATGCCGTATTATTGTCTCCGGCGTGTGCAAGCTGGGGAATGTTCCCGAACTATGAAGTTCGCGGTAAGATGTTCAAAGAAATGGTTTATAATTATTCGGTGCAGCCTGAAGCACCTGTTGCTGAAGGCGTAAGGAAATGATTTGATTATGCAAAATCCCATCAGCGAAGCTGATCTTAAATGGATTTTGCGTGGTAACTGTGAAGGAACTGAACAGTTACACTGGTTCATCAATTAGGAGAGTAGGTTTTTTCAATGGACAGATTTAAGAGAGGATCACGTAAAAATCAGGAATCCTTTTCCGATTATACGTTACTTTTTATTGTGTTGTTTTTGCTGGCGTTTGGTCTTGTCATGCTGTATTCGACCAGTGCCTATGATGCAAATCTGACCTATAATGATTCCACTTATTTGTTCCGCAAGCAGATTTTTTCGACGCTGGCGGGTCTTGTTGTGCTGTTTATTGTGTCTCACCTGCCGTATCATATCTGGGAGCGGTTCGCAGTTTTAGGGTATGGCGTATCGGTCGCTTTGATTCTTCTGATTATTCCGTTTGGTATTGAAGCAAACGGTGCGAAGCGGTGGCTGCGAGTGTTCGGTGTTTCCCTGCAGCCGGCGGAGGTAGCAAAGCTTGCCATGATTCTGTTTCTGGCATACCTCATCTGTAAGCTGGGAAGGAATATCCGTACCATGAAGGGATTCTTTGTGGTGCTGGGATCCGCAGTGCCGATGAGCGGACTCATCTATGTGATTACACGAAACTTAAGTTCTGCAATTATTATTATGGGAATTGCGGTTGTTATGCTTTTTGTAGCCTGTCCGGATTATAAGCGGTTCATTATTCTGGGGATTATCGGGATAGCAGGCGCGGCAGCGGTTGTCTTTCTGATTATAAAAATGTCTGAAGGCGGAAGCGTTGGTGGTTTCCGTGGAGAGCGTATTCTGGCATGGAGAGATCCGGAGGCTTATGCAAGCGGCAAGGGTTTCCAGACCCTGCAGGCGCTGTATGCGATCGGTTCAGGAGGAATCCTTGGTAAGGGACTTGGACAGAGTATGCAGAAGCTCGGGTTCCTTCCGGAAGCGCAGAATGATATGATCTTTTCCATTATTTGTGAAGAACTGGGGCTGTTTGGTGCGATTGCAGTTCTACTGATGTTTATTCTGCTGATCTGGCGGTGCATGATTATTGCCAACAACGCACCGGATCTGTTTGGAGCGCTTCTGGTTGTCGGGGTAATGGGACACATTGCGATTCAGGTAATCTTAAATGTGGCGGTGGTCACCAATACCATTCCCAACACCGGTATTTCCCTTCCGTTCATCAGCTACGGAGGATCGTCGGTGATGTTTCTTCTTGCGGAGATTGGCATTGTGTTCAGTGTCGGCAGAGGAATCCGGTTGAAAGACCTCTAGTACAAGATAACTTTTCTTTCACATCTACATAGTATAAAGTAGGTCATACTTTAAACCGGAAGGTGTTGGAAGAAGTGGATGCAATTCATATCAGAGGTGGAAATGCCCTTTTCGGGGAAACAACGATACAAGGCTCAAAAAATGCGGTACTGCCGGTTATGGCGGCTGCCCTTTTGATCAATGATGTGTGTACCATTGAGAACTGTCCGAGAATTCTGGATGTGGAGCATATGAAGAATCTGCTGCAATCCCTTGGCTGTAAGGTAAACCGGAGCAACCGGGCCATTACCATTGATGCTTCCTGCCTTACGGATCTGACGGTGCAGCAGGAGGCAATCCGGAATGAGAACGTTACCTGTATGCGCTCCTCCATCATGCTTCTTGGTGCGATGCTGGGAAGGATCGGGGAGGTTTCCCTTGCATATCCCGGCGGATGTGTCATCGGAGAGCGGCCCATCGACCTTCATATCCGTTCCTTAAAGAAGATGGGTGTGGAGTTTTATGAGGAAGAGGGATACTTCCGTGCTTATACGAGGGGCTTAAAGGGAGCAGTGATCCGGCTTCCGGTAGCCAGCGTGGGAGCAACCGAAAATGTCATTCTGGCAGCCGTAAAGGCCAGGGGTGTCACCGTGCTTCAGAATGCCGCAAAAGAGCCCGAGATCATAGCCTTATGCGAGTTTTTGACAAAGGCGGGAGCCATCATCGAGGGAACCGGAACGGATACCCTGCTGATTAAAGGCATGGAAGAACTGCATGGCATTACCTACCGGGTTCCGGCCGATCGTATTGTGGCAGGCACGTATCTTTTCAGCGTATTAGGGACCGGAGGGCATGTGTTCTTACGGGATGCGCCGGTACAGCATATGCATGCCGTATTGAAAAAGGCAGTGGAAATGGGGGCAAGACTTGCCATTTCCAAGGAAGGAATGTCCGTCATGGCAGATCCTGTCCGGAATGCCATTCCTTATACGAAGACCGAAATTTATCCGGGCTTTCCAACCGACATGCAGTCACCGCTGATGGCGGTCCTGACGAGGGCATCGGGGTTAAGCCTTATTGAAGAAACGATTTTTGAAAACCGTTTTCAGGTTGTGCCACAGCTCAAAAGCATGGGCGCGGATATCGAACTTCTAAGTGAGCATAAAGCGTTGATTCACGGCGTGCCGAAGCTTTATGGAAGAGAGGTTCAGGCCATGGAACTGCGGGGCGGAGCAGCATTGATTATCGCAGGCTGTATGGCGGATGGCGAGACGGTCATTTATAACAAACATTTTATTGAACGTGGATATGAGGACGTCTGCCGGGATTACCGGGATCTCGGTGTGAACATTTATATAGGTAAGGATACGGATGGCAAAGAAAAAGAAACGCAAACCAGTCCAAAAGAATAAAACAAATTTTTTCAGGAATCATAAGAGTATTTTTATTATTTTGGGAATTGTTTTCCTTCTGCTTCTGGGATTGCTTTTCGGATATCAGTATATTCTCGATAATTATACGGTAACGACCTCTTATGTGGAGGGAAATGTGCACTATACCGATGAAGAGATTCTGGATATGGTCATGGCAGGGCGTTATGGAAATAATTCCCTGTTTTTGTCCATGAAATACAGGAACAAGAGTATTTCCGATGTCCCCTTTGTTGAGAAAATGGATGTTTCCGTTGTCGATCCACATACCATCAAAATCGAAGTGTATGAAAAAGCCCTTGCGGGTTATGTGGAATATCTTGAAAATTACATGTATTTTGACAAGGATGGCATTGTAGTAGAGAGTTCGAATGAGAAGACGAAGGGCATTCCACTTGTGACGGGATTGCAGTTTGACCATGTGGTGCTGTATGAGCCGCTTCCGGTGGATAACCCGGAGATCTTCAAGTCCATTTTAAGTATTACACAGTTGGTCAATAAGTACAATTTGTCCATTGACCGTATTTACTTTGGCAGTGACAATACCCTTACCCTTTATTTTGATGAGGTGCGGGTGGCTCTTGGAAATGCAACCGATCTGGATGAAAAGCTGATGAAGCTGCAGTATATGCTTCCGGAACTGGAGGGCAAAAGCGGCGTGCTCCGAATGGAGAATTACACCGAAGAAACGAAGAATATTTCCTTCGAGCCGGATTAGAAAGCAGAGAAAGAGAAATTTGTTATAAAATTCTTAAAATTAACTGTTGATAATTAGATGAAAAAATTATATGATAAGCTATATGAGTTATTATGCTGAGAGAGGAACAGGTTTTGGTGTAGCCTGTTGGAGTTTATTCGGGATTGAAGGAGGAAGTACCCTTGCTGGAGATTAAAACAAATGACGCAGGAGCCGCTGCTAAAATTATCGTTGTTGGTGTTGGTGGAGCAGGCAATAATGCAGTCAATCGAATGATAGATGAGAATATTGTAGGTGTGGAATTCGTAGGAATCAACACGGACAAGCAGGCCTTACAGCTTTGTAAGGCATCGAAGGTTCTTCAGATTGGAGAGAAGCTGACGAAGGGACTTGGCGCCGGCGCGAAGCCCGAAATCGGTGAGAAGGCTGCCGAAGAAAGCAGCGAAGAGATCGCAGCAGCATTGAAGGGTGCAGACATGGTGTTCGTTACCTGTGGTATGGGTGGCGGTACCGGTACCGGAGCCGCTCCGGTTGTAGCGAAGCTTGCCAAGGATATGGGAATTCTTACCGTAGGTGTTGTAACGAAGCCTTTCCGTTTTGAAGCAAAGACACGTATGATGAATGCGATTGGTGGTATTTCCAAGATTAAAGAGAACGTAGATACCCTGATTGTCATCCCGAATGATAAATTACTTGAGATTGTAGACCGTCGGACAACCATGCCCGATGCTCTTAAGAAAGCAGATGAAGTTTTACAGCAGGCTGTACAGGGAATCACAGACCTGATTAATGTACCTGCCATCATTAACCTTGACTTTGCCGATGTCCAGACCGTTATGAAGGACAAGGGTATTGCGCATATCGGTATCGGTACCGGTAAGGGTGATGATAAGGCGAGTGAAGCAGTCAAGATGGCTGTGGAAAGCCCGTTACTGGATACCACGATTTCCGGTGCAACTCATGTCATCATCAATGTATCCGGTGATATTTCACTGGCAGATGCATCCGATGCAGCAAGCTATGTTCAGGAACTAGCAGGAGACGATGTGAACATCATCTTCGGTGCAATGTACGACGAGACACAGACCGATACCTGTACAATTACCGTTATTGCAACCGGTCTGGAAGATGATACCATTCCGACGAATAAGCCGGTATCCGGATTCGGTACTTTCGCAGGAAAGTATGTGAAGCCGGTAACACCGAACATTTCCTTAAAAACGATGACGACTCCGACTGCGAAGCCGTCCGAAATCAATATTATTCCCGGAAGCAGCACTCCGACCGGAGCAACCGCACCGATGCATCCCATTCAGGGAATTACAAGTCCTGGGGACATCCGCAGTAACGTAACCGAGAAGCCGATCAAGATTCCGGATTTCCTTCAGAAGAAGTAGGAGTATAAAAATAAAGTTCATAAGAAAGATTAAGGGACTCTGCAGAGATGCAGAGTCTTTTTCATGTAGAGCACTTAGCGAAGACGAGCCAAAGGCGAAGTCTGAGGTTAGTGCGAACGGTACCCGTCCACTTAATGAGACCGAGCGAAGCGAAGGACAAATTTAGTGGAGCGGGTACATGTAGAGCATTTGGCGAAAACGAGCCTCAATCGCACCAGCATACTTTACTGCCAGAGCTGGACTCCGGAACTAAGATGTTCCATCTATTTTGGGACAGGTATTGTATAGGGACGCAAACAGCCCAACGAGCCGTCCGGGCTCGATTGTGCCTGGATTGGACCTCCTTGTCCAATCCTTGCTGACTAAGATCAAAATAGAGGAACTTCTAAGTCCCTGCGTAAGCCCCGGCATCAAAGTATGGTGGTGCTTGAAGAACTTCACGCTTTATATGAATAACCGGATGTCGAATCCTGCGACAAATGCCCCTCTCGTTGGTCTCTCCTTTGACAAATTTGGAACCCCTTCATGTTTATAATGAAGGTCAGGGAGGTGAGAAAACAGGCAGACCGTGAAAACAGTTTATATAGAAAATGTGTTCCTGCTGAATCTGGTAATGAACTTTTACCTTTTTCGGCTGACCGGGTTTATCTTAAGAAAGTCCACCACTTTGTTAAGAATCCTTCTGGGAAGTGCGGCTGGTGCATTGTGTTATTGCATCAGCGTCTGTTTTTTTAAAGGCAGTCAAAGCCTTCTGATGGTTCTTGTGATGCTGCCGGTATCGGTGCTTGGGTGCTTCTTTGTATTCAAGGGGAAAACGATTTATGAAGTCCTGCGGCATACCGGATATCTGTATTGCGTTGCATTCTTTCTGGGCGGAGGTTTGTTGTTTTTGCAAAGACGAATTCCGTTCCTGCAGGAGATGAAAAGCTCTGCCATTCTGATATTGGTTTGTGCAGGAGTGATGTACGAGGGAGGAAGAGCATTGGTACGGTTTCTGCAAAAGAAAAAGGCAAATCCGTTTTGTACCGTAATCCTTCAGGGCGATTCTGAAGAACTTCAGGTAACGGCCTTAGTTGATACGGGAAACGGATTGCGGGAGCCGGTGTCCGGAAAGAGTGTTTCTGTTGTGGAGGAAGAGATTTTTAAGAAACTAAAGGATCATCTGCTTCCGGAAAAGCTGAAGGTGATTCCTTATCATAGTGTGGGAATGGCACACGGTATCATGCTGGGAATGGAAGTATCCAATATTAAAATCAGAACCGATGACGGGGAAAAGGAGCTGCCGGAGGGAATTCTGGCGATGTATCAGGGAAAGCTGTCCGAAAGTGGCAGTTATCAGATGATTCTGTCCCCTGAATGGATCTCATAGAACAAAACAAAAAAGGGAAATGGAAAAGTTGTGTAGGAGGAGAAGAAAAAATGGTTTTTAAAGTTGCAATTCCGGGGAAAATACAATTTAAAATGTATCGGAAGGAGCCTGGATTTTTCCTGACAAGGCAGGGAGATATTCATTATATCGGTGGCTCGGAGGTGCTTCCGCCACCGCTGGAAACAGAAAAGGAAAATGCGGTGATCAGCGATCTGGGAACCGAATATGAAGAAGAGGCGAAGTCCATCCTGATTGAACATAATCTGCGGCTGGTAGTCTATATTGCCAAGAAATTTGATAACACGGGAGTGGGCGTGGAGGATCTGATTTCGATCGGAACGATCGGTCTTATCAAGTCCATCAACACGTTTGATCCGGATAAAAATATTAAGCTGGCAACCTATGCATCGCGCTGCATTGAGAATGAAATTCTCATGTACTTAAGAAGAAATAACAAGACGAAGATGGAGGTGTCCATTGATGAGCCTTTGAATGTGGACTGGGACGGCAACGAGCTGCTGCTTTCGGATATCCTTGGAACCGATGAGGATATTATTTATAAGGACATTGAGGATGAGGTGGAACGCAAGCTTCTTCTTAAGGCGGTTGATAAGCTTTCGGAACGGGAAAAGACGATCATCAACCTGCGTTTTGGACTGGGCAGCAGCAACGGAGAGGAGTTGACGCAGAAGGAGGTCGCAGAACTTCTGGGTATCTCCCAGTCGTATATTTCGAGGCTTGAGAAAAAGATCATGAAGCGTTTAAAAAGGGAGATGATGCGGGAGGCCTAAAAGCTATCATGTAGTCAAAAAGGGTACATTAACACTTAATATCCACAATGATAACATCAGGGCCAATCTGCTTGATATCTTTATAGGGAATGCAGTAGTCCGGTTCGCAACATAAAAAGTTCAGGAACTTGTTTCCGTTTGGAACAAACAGCTTGCGGATCTGACCGCTGCATTCATCAAATTCAAGGTCGGACACCTTTCCGAGCCGCTGACAGTTCCTTAAGTTTATAACATCCTTGCACTTTAATTCAGAAAATAACATGAGAATCACCTTAAAGGTTTTCTTACTGATTATGATATGCAGCTCGTGGAAAAGAGAGATGGAATTTTCTGGAAGGTACGGGAAGCTCTGTATAAAAAAGAAAAATATGGTGAATGATTTCTAATATCAGTGCTTTTGTGCAGAGAGTACGGGAAAGGAGTCATACACATGGTGCAGGGAAAGGTGGAGATCTGTGGTGTCAATACATCCAAGCTTCCGGTAGTAAAAAGTACGCAGCAGGATCAGTTCTTCGAGCGGATCAAGCAGGGAGATGAACAGGCAAGGCAGGAATATATTGAAGGAAATCTGCGGCTTGTCTTAAGTGTAATCAAACGTTTTGCAGGGAGTAACGAAAATGTGGATGACCTGTTTCAGATCGGCTGTATCGGTCTGATTAAGGCAATCGATAATTTTGATACGACGCTGAATGTGAAGTTCAGCACGTATGCAGTGCCTATGATAATCGGCGAGATCCGGCGTTTTTTGCGGGATAACAGTAGTATCCGTGTCAGCAGGTCGTTGAAGGATACCGCCTATAAAGCCATTTATGCCAAAGAGACCATGATGAAAAACAGTATGCGAGAGCCGACTTTGCAGGAAATTGCCACGGAGATCGGCATTCCAAAGGAAGATATTGTGTATGCGCTTGATGCCATACAAAATCCCATGAGTCTGTATGAGCCGGTGTTTTCGGATAATGGAGATACGCTTTATGTTATGGATCAGATCAGTGACAAGAAGAACCGTGAGGACCGGTGGGTAGAAGAAATCTCGCTAAGTGAAGCCATGAAAAAGCTTGGCATGCGGGAGTATGAGATCATTTCCTTACGCTTTTTTGAAGGAAAAACACAGATGGAGGTGGCAGATCTTATTGGAATTTCCCAGGCGCAGGTATCACGCCTTGAAAAGAATGCGCTGCGTATTATGAAAAACTATCTGATTGCATAGGAGTACAGAAGTTACAGGTCACACAGCAGCCAGACACTTGCTGTCAGACAATGATTTTACCTCAATTTTACTTGTAAAATTGTATCAGGCATGGTATTGTTTTAGAAAAGAACATGGATATAGGGGAGTAGTCAGTACAGAGCCTTCTGTATGATTAAATCAACAGCAAGTCTGCGGTGTTCAGATATATGGATACAGCATTCTGGTTTAATTTGAAATGACGAGACTTATATCTCTCAAAACGAGGGATATAGGTCTCTTTCTTTGTGTAGAGCACTTAGTAAATCCGAGCTGAAAGCGATGAACTTAGTGCGAACCAGTCCGGAACACTTAATGAATGCGAGTCGTAGACGAAGCATGAATTTAGTGAGAGGGACAAAGCTGGTGTCTTGATTAGTCCCCAAGAAAAGGAGGTCATTATGGATTATTTAGTTTCAGGACTGCTGTCAATCACCTGGCAGCAATGGGTAATGTACGTGGTGGGAGCCGTACTCATCTATCTGGCAGTGAAAAAGGAATTTGAACCATCTCTTCTTATGCCAATGGGCTTTGGCGCCATCCTGGTCAATCTGCCGTCTTCCGGTGTACTTAATCAGACGATGACAGGAATCGGGGAGACCAACGGCATTATTGAGTGGCTGTTTCATGTTGGAATCGATGCTTCCGAAGCACTCCCGATTATTCTTTTTATCGGAATCGGAGCCATGATTGATTTTGGCCCGCTCTTAGCGCAGCCGGTATTGTTCCTCTTCGGGGCGGCAGCACAGTTTGGAATTTTCTTCGCTATCTGCATTGCAGCACTGATGGGCTTTGATTTAAGAGATGCAGCATCCATCGGAATTATCGGGGCAGCCGACGGGCCGACTTCCATTCTGGTTTCCCAGATCTTTGGATCGAAATATGTGGGAGCGATTGCCGTGGCAGCGTATTCCTATATGGCGCTTGTTCCGATCATCCAGCCATTTGCCATTAAGCTTGTGACAACGAAGAAGGAACGTTGTATTAAGATGCCGTATAATCCAAAGTCGGTATCCAAGACAACCAGAATTCTGTTCCCGATTATCGTGACCTTTATTGCAGGACTGGTTGCACCGATGAGCGTTTCCTTAGTAGGCTTTCTGATGTTTGGAAATCTGATCCGGGAATGCGGGGTGTTACAGAGCCTTTCCGAAACGGCACAGAACCAGCTTGCCAACCTCATTACCTTGTTACTTGGCATTACGATTTCATTCAGTATGCGTGCAGAGCAGTTCGTCAGTGTGGATACGATTATGATTATGGCGATCGGACTTGTGGCATTTATCTTTGATACCATCGGAGGTGTGCTGTTTGCAAAGCTCTTAAATTTATTCCGCAGACAGAAGATCAATCCGATGATTGGGGCGGCTGGAATTTCAGCGTTCCCGATGTCTTCCCGTGTGGTGCAGAAGATGGCGCTTAAAGAGGATCCCAGTAATATTTTGATTATGCATGCAGCAGGGGCAAATGTATCCGGTCAGATTGCTTCAGTGGTAGCCGGTGGCATGGTGATGAGCCTTCTTGCAAATTATTTATAGGCTGTTCAGAGAATTGTAAAAAGACTAACTATTAAAAGTCAAGTCTAAAATAAAAGATTTATGAATGAATT
>CAVHRK010000093.1:0-43125 GCA_963638365.1 Anaerobutyricum sp.
CATTACCTGTATGGTAAGACGTTAGATGAGGTAAAGGAAAAGAAGAACAACTTGGAGATGGAGCTGAATCTTGGACTGGATAACAGGAATCTTGGTAAGATATGCCTTTTGAAGTACTATCCTAATTACTTAGAGGTTTATAAAAAGGGAAAGATAAAGGAAGCCTCATATCAGAACAAGATTCAATATTTCGAGCATTATATTAAACCTTATGATATAGCTTATAAACCTTTAAATGAATTAAGTAGGGCAGAGATTATTAAGCATTTTCAGTTCTTAGCCGATGAGAAAGGATTGGCTAAAAGTACGATTGAGAGTATTGCCAGTTCCATGTCATGTGCAGTTGAAGAATTGATTATGAGTAAGGCTTTGCTGATTAATCCATTCAAGGATGCCATGAAGTATATTGAAGCCCGTCCTCGTAAAAAGATAGAGGCTTTGGAAAAGGATGAACAGGATGCGCTGATACGGTTTTTGAAGAAAGAAAATGGATTTCAACATGTACATCTTCCTCTGATTGGAGTGCTCCTCGGCACGGGATTGAGGGTAGGAGAGGCAATGGCACTGTGTTGGGAAGATATTGACTTTGAAAAAAACTACATATCAATCTATAAAACGATGAATTACAGGGAGAGAGGTAATGGAGTGAAAGAGTATTATGTGACAACACCCAAAACCGAAAATTCTTATCGTAAGATTCCAATGTCTAAAGATGTTATAGAATTATTGAAAATGCAGAAGCAATATCAAGAGAATATGCATATACGGCAGGACGTTGTTATACCCGAGTACAATCTTCGTGGCAAGGAGATAAGGTCATTCAGCGGATTCGTGTTTACTACACGATTAGGATATCCCTATTCTGATGGGATTGGTTCTAATTTACGAAGAATTGTAGCCGCATACAACAAGGAAGAAACGGAACTGGCAAAGAAAGAAAATAGGGAACCGCTTTTATTGCCTAAGATACATGCTCACATGTTACGACACACCTTTTGCACCAGATTAGTAGAGAGCCAGCTGAAAAGAGGGATTACAGATTATCAGGCGATTAAGGCTTTGATGGGACATAGTTCAATTCGGACTTCCATTGATGTATACACATCGGTCTCAAAGGAACTGCAAAAATCGTACGCTAAGGAAGTAGAAGATATTTTAAATCTTGATTTATTGGAAGTATAGGGTTATTATGTAGTAGCAGATAAGGAAGTATATAGCCTTGAAAAGTTTGACTAAAATGAGTGAAAAAAAGGCATGAAAAAGGGCTGAAAAACATTGATTTGACACCGATTTTGACTAATAAATCTGAGAAGCATGGGGAGAAAATAAAAACCACGGGTATAGGGAGATTAGCGAAAAGCCTATAAATAGTAAGGACGGTGCGTGAACGGAGGACGGGGAAAATTGGCGTAGCACTGATGCCTTACGTTCAGGACTAATTTCAGTCTGAGTTTAAAGGGATGAAAGCCTTTACCCACTGTACATGCAGTAGGTAGAGGCTTTATTATGTAAAAATTTAATAGTGAAAAAATAGTGAAAAAATAATGGAAAAAGCTTTTCTTTTTGGATATAATAATATTTGAAAGGAAGGCTTTTTCTATATGATTAAAGTGACATTAAACAACGAGATCTTAAAATATATTACCGAAATTGAACAAAATAGATTTAAAGTATCGTCAGTAAAGCTGTCCAAAACAGTTATGAATAAACTGCGTAAAAATTCAAAGAAGAAGAGCTCTTATGCTTCGAATAAAATTGAAGGGAATCCATTGTCAGAAAAACAGGTGGACGAAGTGATAGAGAGCGATGAGAGAAAACATTATCTGAAACCGGAGCAGGAAGTGCGGAATTATTTTCTTGCATTAAACTTTCTTGAAGAAAAGGTAAATAAAAAAGAAAAATTTTCCAAGAAGCTTATTTTAGATGTGCAAAAGCTGGTAGAGAAAGGAGCTTCCAAGGAGAAAATCGGACTCAGAGGACCGATGCCACCCGGGATATTATTTGCTGTATATGATTCTAAAACGGGAAATCCGGATTATATTCCACCAGAATACTGTGATATTCCTGAATTGCTGGATGAGTTGACAGAGTATGTAAATACAACAGACGACCACCCGCTGATTGTTGCGGCAGTGGTGCATTACCAATTAGTGACGATACATCCGTTTGAAGATGGTAATGGAAGAACAGCGAGGCTGCTGTCGGGATATATCATGGATTTGAATGGGTATGGATTTAACGGAATCGGTTCGTTGGAGGAGTATTTTGCTTATGATATTGATGAATATTATGAATCCGTCCAGATGGGACTTCCGGCACTATATTATTCCGGGAGAGATAATCCACCGCATCCGGAGATCTGGATCAATTATTTTCTGAGAATGGTGAAGTTATATTCCGGTAAAGTCTGTGACCTGCAACTGGCTTCGGAAGAGGAAGATATTGCAGGAAGCATGTCGTTTCTAAAAGGAAAAGAAAAGGAACTGTTACATTTTTTGATAAAAAATTATAAAAGGGAGTTCACTCCGATTGAAGTTAGCAGAGAATTGTCAGTGACCAATAAGACGATTATCAATCGATTGGCAGTTTTAGTAAAAAATGGATTTGTGGTTCCCATATTAGTGAATGAAAGGATCCGATCCTATCAGTTAAGTGAATTTACCAGAGCACACGAGGATCAAATTATAAAAGCAATTTTGCATGGCTCTGAATAGACAAATAAAGCAGGAATCACATATACAATAATATCCTCTGATCTGTGGGGTTAGTTATACTTCGGGGCGTGAATATGAAGCGCAGTATGGAATGCAGCATCTATTACAGATATTTGTAGTGATTCTTTTGAACCGCGTGGGGGCAACTTTATGGTTGCCAGTTGATTCAGAATTCATTAAAATTACATGTGGCAACGTAAAATAAGCATAACTGTGAAAGTGCTGAACAGTTACAAACAAGCATAGCGTAGAAATATAGAAAGCAGAGTGAATAAACAAATGAACGAGAAACAGGATTTTACAATAGGAAGTATTCCAAAGAAAATGATTGGATTCATGCTGCCGGTGCTGGGAGCATTGATTTTACAGGCGATGTATGGTGCGGTCGATCTGATGATTGTTGGAAGATTCGGAACGACGGAGGGAATATCGGGAGTTACGACCGGAAGCAGTATCATGAATCTGGTAACCTTTACGGTAAGTTCCCTGACGACCGGTGTTACCGTAATCATGGGACAATATCTGGGAGAAAAGCGTCCCGAGAGACTGGGAGGGCTTGTAGGAGGAGCGACGTGCTTCTTCTTTATTATTTCATTGGTTCTGACGGCTGTATTGCTGATTTTTGCAAGACCGATTGCAATACTGATGCAGGCACCGGAATCGGCTCTTGATCTTACGGTAACGTATATCCGGATCTGCGGAGCCGGTTATGTATTTATTGTATTTTATAACTTTATCAGCAGTATTTTCCGTGGACTCGGTGATTCCAGGATGCCGCTTTTATTTGTGGCAATTGCCTGTGTGGTCAATATTATCGGAGATCTCGTATTGGTCGCAGGATTCCATATGAATGTTGCAGGAGCTGCCATTGCAACGGTACTGGCACAGGCAGTCAGTGTGGTGCTTTCCATTGTCATTATTTTCCGGAAGAATTTAGGCTTTACATTAAAGAAAGGAGATTTCCGGCTTTCGGGTGAAGTACTCCATTTCCTTGTAGTAGGTGCGCCATTAGCGTTGCAGGAGTTTCTTACGAACCTTACCTTCCTTGCGTTGTGTGCCTTTATCAACCGGCTGGGACTGGACGCATCCTCCGGATATGGGGTAGCACAGAAGATTCAGTCCTTCGTCATGCTGATTCCTTCTTCTATTATGCAGTCCATGGCAGCGATTGTTTCACAGAACGTCGGAGCAGGCAAAGAGAAAAGAGCCGATGAGGCGATGCGCTGTGGAATTTTATTTGGTGCGGCAGTCGGTGTTGTGATTGCTTATGTGGCATTCTTCCATGGCGATGCACTGGCAGGGCTTTTTACCGAGGATGCCGCCGTTGTGAAGAGGGCGTTTGAATTCTTAAGAGGATTTGCACCGGAAGCCATTGTCACAAGTATTCTGTTCAGCTACATGGGATATTTCAACGGACATTCCAAATCCTTATTTGTTATGATTCAGGGACTTGCACAGTCGTTCCTCGTAAGACTTCCGATGTCGTATCTGATGAGTATTCGCCCGGACACTTCTTTGTTTGGTGTGGGACTGGCAGCACCGTCGGCAACCATATTTGGAATTATTCTATGCACAGTCTATTATGTATATATGAAAAAGCAAATGAAAGAAAATGTTGATAAAGTAATAAAAGAATGATAATATAGAACCACGAATTGCGTGGGAGAGAATGCAAGTGACTAAAGTAGAAGAAAATCAAAAACAGATAAATAGTTTAAAACAACTACGGGAAATAACAAAACTGAACCAGCGTCAGATGGCAGAAAGATATGGTATTCCTTTGCGGACATGGGAGGATTGGGAATCCGGACGTAGAAAAATGCCGGAATATTTATTGAGATTATTACACTATAAGGTGCGTATTGATCATATTAATAGAACAGGAGTTAATATTATATATGATTGTGATGGGAACAGAATTGTACTGATAAATGATCTTAGGTTTAAGGGCAGAAGGAACGTTGACTGGAGTGTGGTTGAAGCGTGTGTGAGAGAATATGTTGGAACATGTGAGGAAATTATAGACACAGCAGATCTTATATATATAAGTAAAGATTTCCCAGATGAATTTGCACATTCTAAGGATACAAAAACATTAAAAGGAGCTAATTTATATGCAAAAGCTAATTCTTCTGTGGCAATTCATGAAATGATTAAAGTCGCGAGTAATAAGTCATTTACTGAAAATTATGCTTCTAAACATAAGATTGATGCAAAATATGGTTGGTATAGGTATGATACCAGATTTGCATTGCCCAAATATAATTCTAATCAGGAATTAGATGGATATAACATATTTAAAGCCAGGCTAATCGTTCGTCATGCCGAGGACAATATGTTATATTTGTATGATATTTTAAGGACAAAAAAAGAAACGAGCAAGCCGCTTGAGCAATAGCTGTACGGTCGTAAAACTCATTTCTTAATAAAAGATTAGCATATGGTTAAGATCAGGTCAAGATATTCGTGACAGAAATTTTATATACATGTGTACCTTTGACTGGATGAATAAAACCTTCTGATTTCCACATACTACCCATACAGTATTTATATGGAAATCAGGAGGTTTTTTGCTATGAGAGCAACGGGAATCGTGAGGAGGATTGATGATCTGGGGAGGATTGTCATTCCGAAGGAATTAAGAAGAACACTTCGCATCCGCGAAAGTGATCCGATAGAAATTTTTTCAGGAAGAGAGGGTGAAATCATTCTGAAAAAATACTCTCCGATGGGTGAGATCAGTGTGTTTGCCAAACAATATGCAGAAAGTCTGGCGCAGGTGTCAGGAAGAGCAGCACTGATTACAGACCGCGATCAGTTCATTGCAGTTGCAGGGGGATTCCGGACATTTTTAGGAAAGTCAATCAGCAAGGAGTTGGAGATTAAACTGGAAAACCGGGAGACGCTGATGGCAATGGCAGATGATAAGCGGTTTATTTCTGTGGTGAAGGATAATACCGATGATTATGCGGAAGAGGCAATCTGTCCGATTATCTGTGAAGGAGATGTAATTGGAGGAGTGATCTTGCTTAGTACAGCGGATAAGGAGAAAATGGGGGAAGTTGAGCTGAAGCTGATCCAGTCAGCCGCCGGATTCCTGGGCCGCCAGATGGAGCAGTAACACTGATTTTACAGGAACTTTACAAAAACCTCTCGACAGATTTTACATTTGTTTTGTATGCTAGTAATAGTGGAGCATTTTCGGTCATTTGTAAAATCTGGAAGTGAGGTATGTAAAATGGATTTGTTTGATGTATTAACATTGATTGGTGGGTTGTGCCTGTTCCTTTTTGGCATGAATGTCATGGGGGAGGCACTGGAGAGCAGAGCGGGAAATAAGCTTCGCACCTTGCTTTCGAAAATGACAACCGGAAAATTTGCCGGATTCCTGACAGGACTTGGAGTGACGGCAATTATCCAGAGCTCGTCGGCAACGACGGTTATGGTAGTCGGATTTGTAAATTCCGGACTGATGAATTTAAGACAGGCAATTCATGTAATCATGGGAGCCAACATTGGAACGACGGTAACAGGCTGGCTGTTGTCGCTCGGTGGAATCAGTGGTGATAATTTCTGGGTGCGTCTCATGAAGCCGTCCTCCTTTACTCCGGTGCTTGCATTGGTGGGAATTATTCTGTATATGTTTACAGGATCTTCGAAGAAGAAGGATACCGGAGCAATTTTTCTGGGTTTTGCCACATTGATGTTCGGAATGGAAGCAATGTCCGGGGCAGTATCCGGCCTTTCAGAGGTGCCGGCCTTCCGTGAGCTGTTTATTATGTTCACGAATCCCATTCTGGGACTTCTGGCAGGAACAGTACTTACCTGTATCATTCAGTCGAGCTCTGCCTCTGTCGGAATTCTGCAGGCATTAAGTATGACCGGACAGATTACCTTTGGAGCAGCTATACCCATCGTTATGGGTGATGCGATCGGAACCTGTATTACTGCAATGCTTTCAAGTATCGGAACGAAGAGGGATGCGAAGCGTGCGGCGGTAGCACACCTGACTTTAAATATCGGGGGTGCACTGGTATGGCTTATCATATACTGTGTGATCAGATCCGTCTTTGCGCCGCCGATTCTGACAGCGGTAGCAACACCACTTGGCATTGCAATTGTGAATACATTATTTAAGGTTCTTAACGTTATATTATTTATGCCGCTGACTGGCCTGCTGGAGAAGGTGGTTTGCATTCTTGTACCGGGAACAACCGGAGCAGAGAAGGACACTGAGCTGGACGAGCGTCTTCTTGCAACCCCGACACTTGCCCTGCAACAGTGTCATACCATTGCCGTTGATATGGCAAAGGATGCGGTGACTTCTTTAAAGGATGCGTTACAGAGCTTTGACCACTACACACCGCAGTTGGAGGAAAGCATCCGGAACAGGGAAGACATTACCGATCATTATGAAGACATTTTAGGTTCTTATCTTATTAAATTAAGTTCGCAGAAAATCAGCAACGAAGACGGTGAAGAGGTTACCATGCTGATGAAAATGATTGGAGACTTTGAACGGATTGCAGATCATGCAGTGAATATTCTGGAGGCCTCCGCAGAAATGAGGGACAAAGAGCTTATCTTTTCGAACAGCGCCAAGGAGGACCTCAAGGTGATCTCGGCTGCAGTAGAAGAGATTCTGGATCTGTCTTATGAGGCTTTTGCGGAAAATAATATTGAAAGTGCAGTCAATGTAGAACCCTTAGAGCAGGTCATTGATGCATTGAAGGAAGAGATGCGTACACGACATATTCTGCGTATGCAGCAGGGGAATTGCAGTGTGATTGCAGGGTTTGTATGGTCCGATCTTCTGACCTGTCTTGAGAGAACATCTGATCACTGCTCCAATATTGCAGGTTGCGTGATTGATGTTGCGCACCATGAGCTTCATCTGCATGAGACCTTGCAGGCGGTTCATAAGGACAGCAAAGAGTTTCAGAATAAATTTGAGATGTATAGCAAGAAATACGCTGTGCAGGAATTATAATAAAAAGAGCTTTAAAATAGAAAATCACATACACGGTAACCTAGGTCCACATATTATAAATTACAGGTTTTATAATATGTGGGCTTTATTTTTTAGAATTTATGTGAGACAATGAAAATCTATAGGATTTTTGTGGAGGAATATTATGAGAAAATTTTGGAAAAAGGGATTTACTTTCCTGCTTAGTACATTATTCGCCGTTTCCCTTATCGGATGCGGCAGCAGCGCAGATGGAACAGGGAGCACAGCGGGCGGAACTGGTTCTGCTAATATTGTGAATATCGGGGTTACCGGTTCTCTGGTGAGTTTCAATCCGTTTGTTATGGATATGTCGGAGATGAATCATTATTGCAGCGGTCTGATGTTTTTGCCTCTGGTGGAGCTGGATCAGAATCTGAACTTTGTGCCGATGCTGGCAGATTCCATTACGACAGAGGATAATCTGACCTTTACCGTGCATATTGATGATGCGGCTACATGGTCTGATGGAACACCGGTTACGGCGGCTGATGTGGAATATACCGTGCGGCGTCTGTGCAGCCCGGTGGTTGCCAATCCGTACATGATGTATTATGTGTTTGAAGGTGTCGATGATGAAACCGGATTTGTGGAAGAAAATGCAGACAGCGTTGCTGGAATCAGGATTGTGGATGACAAGACCATCACTTTTACGGTAAAGTCTCCGATGTCACTGATCAGCTTTGAAAACGGATATGCCAGATATATGCACATCATGCCCAAGCATGTGATTGAGAAATTCAGTGAAGCGGAGCTTACGACGAACGAATGGTTTTCCCATCCGGATGTAGTGAGCGGACCTTATATGGTAACGGACTTTGATCCGGAGCATTATGTTTCCTATACGGCGAACACCAACTATTTTAAGGGTGCACCCAAAATTGAAAAACTGAACTTTAAGATCGTGGAGGGCAGTCAGATTCTCGCAGGATTGAAATCCGGCGAAATCGATGTGACGCATCCGACCATGAGCAATATTCCGGAAACGGATTATGACAGTATTGAAGCACTTTCTAATGTAAGTGTCACCTATGCAAAGCCGGTAACACATCAGTCGGTATTTATTCAGACTGCGAATGTGACAGACAAAAGAGTTCGTGAAGCGTTGCTTTGCGGCATCGACCGGGAGAAAATCCTGAATGATTTAATGAAGGGACATGGAGAAATTGTTGATGGCTTTGTATCCTCCGTAAGTCCTTATTATGACAGCAGTGTTGTTCCGACCAAATACGATCCGGAAAAAGCAAAGTCACTTTTACAGGAAGCAGGCTGGGATGGAAGTCAGGTATTGCGGTTTTACATCAATTCCAGTGATACGACATTTGCCAATGCGGCAGCAATTATGGTTGCACAGTGGGCAGAAATCGGTATTCAGGTGGAGATTAAGACCGTTGATTTTGCAACGCTGATGAGTACGGCCGGTTCTACCGATTACGATCTGCTGGCCGTTCAGTACACCTATCCGCCTGCCGATTACAGCCTTGATCTGGTTTATCTTCTGGCAGGAGAGGGAAGCTGGACCGGATATTATGATGAAGAAGTGGCAGCAGCCCTTGATGGAGTAACGACCTCCTCGGATACGCAGGAGTTGACCGGTTACTACCGGATTATTGACGAAAAGATGCAGGAGGACGTACCTTACTTCTCGGCTTATGTAATCGGGGCGCAGAGTGTTACTGCCAATCGTCTGACCGGTGTCGAACAGGGCGTGTACGGCTTCTTCAATAACGTACAGAACTGGGAAATTGTACAGTAATCCCATGAAGCGATAAATACAGATATGGAGCGGAAAATGTCACATTTACTTACAATATCGGATCTGACAATTGTATTTACCGGGGACACCGGTACTCATGAGGTGACAGACCATCTTTCCCTTACACTCGATGAGGGAGAGGTTGTCTGTCTGGTTGGCGAATCCGGATGTGGGAAAAGTGTGACATCACTGTCACTTTTAGGCCTGCTGGGACCGGGAGGAAAGGTGACCGGGGGAAGTATCCGCTATGAGAATCAGGAATTGCTCACCCTTTCGGAAAAGGAACTGGATCAGATCCGCGGGAAAGAAATCAGTATGATTTTTCAGGATCCGATGAGTTCTTTGAATCCTACCTTTACCATCGGGTATCAGATCATGGAAGGGCTTCGGATTCATCTGGGAATGAAGAAAAAGGAAGCATGGGCGCGTGCTGTGGAGCTTCTTACTAAGGTGGGAATGAAGGAGCCGGAACAGGTCATGAAGAGTTATCCACATACATTGTCCGGTGGAATGCGTCAGAGGGCGATTATCGCCATGGCGCTTGCCTGTAATCCGAAGCTTCTGATCGCGGACGAGCCAACGACGGCACTGGATGTATCGGTGCAGGCGCAGATCATGGAGCTTTTAAAGAAATTGCAGCAGGAATCCCGGATGGCAGTGTTTCTGATTACCCATGATATGGGTGTGGTGTCCCATATGGCAGATCGTGTGCTTGTGATGTATGCCGGACAGATCGTGGAAGAGGCGAAAGCGGAAGAATTGTTCCATCATCCATCCCATCCTTATACCCGGGCGCTTCTTTCTGCCATTCCGACGACCAGGGACAGTGAGGAGCGGAAACTGTCTTCCATTCCCGGCATGGTTCCGGAAAATTATGATACCATTTCAGGATGCCGGTTTGCAGACCGGTGTCCTTTTGTACGACAGGAGTGTCATCAGAAGATTGACCTGCGGGAGATTTCTGAGGGGCATACCATGAGATGTATCTTATAGGGATCATTGTATTGCAAAGATCAGTTCAACAAACAATGCAGCAGGTCACTTCAAATGAATATTGTCCAGGAATTGATAAGAGAGAAGAGGAAAAAACGTGTCTGAGCAGCAAATTCCATTGATACAAGTGAAGGATCTGAAGAAGTATTACCCGGTGAAAACCGGGATTATTCCGCATGTCACGGATTATGTGAAAGCGGTAGACGGCGTGAGCTTTTCCATTGAGGAAGGGGAAATCCTGGGTCTTGTCGGGGAGTCCGGCTGTGGAAAGACCACGATCGGAAAGCAGTTGGTTGGTCTGGAAAAACCAACCGGAGGGACTATTTCTTACCGTGGGATGGATGTTCTGGACTGGACGGCGAAGGAGCAGAGCGCTTACCGCACGAAAATCCAGATGATTTTTCAGGATCCGTATTCTTCCTTAAATCCGAGGAAACATATTTATGAAATCCTGTCGGCTCCCATGCTTTATCATGGAATTTCCACTAAGCAGACCGTGGAAAAGGATGTGAAGGAGCTGCTTGAAATGGTGGGAATGCCGCAGTCTGCGCTTGGCAGGTATCCACACGAATTTTCCGGAGGACAAAGGCAGCGTATCGGCATTGCAAGGGCACTTTCCCTGAAGCCGGAGTTTATCGTATGCGATGAGCCGGTAAGTGCGCTGGATGTATCGGTACAGGCACAGATTCTGAATCTGTTGAAAGACCTGCAAAAGGAGCTGCATCTGACTCTGTTGTTTATCGGGCACGGACTTGGTGCGGTGCATTATGTGAGTGACCGGATTGCGGTAATGCAGAATGGACGGATTGTGGAGATGGGGGATGCGAAAGAGATCTTTCACCATCCGCAGCAGGAGTATACGAAGATGCTGCTGAATTCCATTCTGGAACCGAAGGTTTATTTGGAAGACAGGGACAGCTAAGAGAGTTAGATAAAAGGAACATACGCTGATGGGGAAATACATTTTAAAACGAATTTTGATTGCGATTCCGGTGCTCATCGGAATCACCTTAATTGATTATGCGATTATGTGTCTTGCCGGAAGTCCGCTGGAGATGTTAAAGGGACCCCGGATTTCGGATGCGGCTTTGCAGGCAAAGGAGATTGCGGCAGGCCTTGATAAGCCGCTTATTGTGCAGTATTTCGTGTGGCTTTGGCAGCTCCTGCAGGGAAATTTAGGATACTCGATGAAGTCTTATGAACCGGTCAGTGCCATGATCGGAAGCCATATAGGGCCGACCCTGCTTTTAATGGGAGTGTCTCTCATCGTAAGCCTCCTGATCGCAGTTCCGGCTGGAATTTACAGTGCGGTAAAGCAGTATTCGAAGGGCGATTATGCGGTGGTAACGGCGTCTTTTATCGGAAGCAGTATTCCGAGCTTTTTTCTGGCATTGATTCTGATTTATATTTTTACGGTAAAGCTGGGAATTCTTCCGTCGAGCGGAATGAACACTCTCGGAATGGATGGAGGTGTGCTGGATACGGTCCGGCATATGATTCTGCCGGTTATTGTGCTTGCGGTTTCTTTAGCCGGAAGCAACATCCGTTATATCCGCAGTTCCTTTCTGGAAATTCTGCAGCAGGATTATCTGCGGACAGCGAAAGCAAAAGGAATTGGTTATAAGCGTGTGATCTGGAAGCATGCCATGCGGAATGCGCTGCTTCCCATTGTGACGGTAATCGGAATGCAGATCCCGATGTTATTTGGCGGTGCTGTGATTATTGAGCAGGTGTTTTCCTGGCCGGGACTGGGCTTGATGACCATGACGGCGATTACGGGGAGGGATTATCCCGTGATTATGGGAGTGTGCCTGTTGTCTGCGGTGGTAGTGCTGATCTCCAATTTGATTACCGACATTTTATATGCGTTGGTGGATCCGACGATTCAGCTGGGTTAATCATTTGGCAGCTTGGAAAGGAATATCGGAAGGAAGTATTGTGGGAAAGAATGCGGAAAGAGAGTTATGGACAGGAAGGAATGGCTGTTATGAAGCGGAATTTAATAAGTGAAACCTATCTGCACACGGTCTGGAGACGGTTTAAACATCATCATCTGGCAGTAGCTTCCATTGTGGTAGTGGCTGTGATCAGTCTTGCAGCTATTCTGGCACCGGTCCTTGCACCCTTTGATCCGCAGGCGATTGCAGGGCCTTTCGGGGCAGCACCATCGAAGGAATTCTGGCTGGGAACCGATGCCATTGGCCGTGATGTGTTAAGCCGGCTTTTGTATGCGACACGGGTTTCCCTTCTGGTCGGGGTGATGGCAACTCTGCTGTCGACCGCCATTGGTGTTGTGCTCGGTCTGATTGCGGGATATTTTGGCGGCGTGGCAGATATGGTGATTATGCGCTTTACGGATGTGGTGATGTCCTTTCCCTATATTCTGCTGGTGCTTGTTGCAGCAGCGATTTTTGAACCGGGACTGTGGAACATCATTCTGATTCTCGGATTTGTGGACTGGCCGGGGATCGCGCGGCTGGTACGCGGAAATGTGCTTTCCCTGCGGGAAACAAACTTTATTAAGAGCAATCTGGTGGCAGGAATGCCCCTTTCCCATATTTTGTTTTCGGAGATTCTGCCAAATACCGTTGCACCGATCCTTGTATACAGTACAACCGTGCTGGCAGTGTCCATGCTGGATGAGGCAGCATTGAGCTTTCTTGGAATGGGCGTGCAGCCTCCGAAAGCCAGCCTTGGTAACATGCTGAACGGCGCACAGTCTCTTACCGTGCTGACGCAGCAGCCGTGGCTGTGGATCCCGCCCGGCCTTATGATTATTGTATTGGTTGTTGCGATTAACTTTATTGGAGATGCCCTGCGGGATGCGGTCGATCCGAATTCGAAGAGCAGACAAATTTAAACTGAATTTCAAAAAGCATTTGATGAGAGCGTTTAAAAATGATCCACTGGATCATTTTCTTATATGCATGGCAACAAAAAAGGATCCAACATGATCCTTTCATATAATTTATAACGTATATATGATAATAAGAAGACAAAATAAAGAACGGAAATTCATTTCATACTTCATAATACAGTCTATCATATGGAAAAAGAAAAGTCTAGTTATTTCATGGAAAATCAGATATTCTTATTTTACCGGATAAAGTAAAAGCTTTTGAAAAAATATAACTGGATTTGTGCACAGCCATGGGAAGGATACTGGATGGAAAAGAGAGAATCGGATAAAAGGAACTCTGCGGAGTGGCAGCGGGAAGAGGAATACTTACATCAGACACTGGATATTGTGAAGCGTAATGTGGAAAATTACGAGAGCGAAATCCGTGAGATGAGTGAGCAGATTGAGGAAATGCTGCAGCACTATCACGACAATGATGTAGAAGTCTACACGCAGATGAGCAACACGGTAACGATGCGGGATCATATGCAGTTTGCCTTGATGCGTAACCGGAAGGCAACAAAGAAGCCTTATTTTGGACGGATTGATTTTCTGGATGAGACGCTTCAAAAGGAGGAATCCCTGTATATTGGCCGGGGAGGAATTGCAAAAGATACGACGCATCAGATGGTTGTGGACTGGCGTGCGCCGGTAGCGAATGCGTATTATGAAAACGGATTGGGAGAATGCAGTTATTGTGCACCGGATGGCAGGGAGCTTCCAATCCGTCTTGATTTGAAAAGGACCTATGAGATTGATCAGGGAAAGCTGCTTGATTACTTTGATACGGAAGTGATTGCCAATGATGAGCTTCTGACAAAGTATCTTGCGAAAAATAAGCAGGCAGTTCTTGGAGAAATTATTGCGACGATCCAGAAGGAACAGAACGACATCATCCGTAAAACGCCGTATCACAACATTATTGTACAGGGTGTTGCCGGATCCGGAAAGACAACCGTAGCCATGCACCGGATTTCCTTTATTCTTTACAATTATGCAGAGCGCTTCCGGCCAGAGGACTTTTATATTGTAGGAAGCAACCGGATTTTGCTGGAATATATTACCGGGGTTCTGCCGGATCTGGACGTGTATGGCATCCGGCAGATGACGATGGAACAGCTTTTTGTGAGGCTCCTGTATGAGGACTGGGATGAGCAGAAGTACTCCATTCTTGAAAATACCGCAGCTATACAGGGCAGCATGGACAGAGGCACCTATGGGTGGTTTCAGGATCTGACGGAGTTTGGTGCAAAGGTGGAAACGGAGCGGATCTGCATGGAAAGTGTCGTTCTTGACCGCAGACAGTTCGTGGAAGGCTTAAAGGGCGGCGTGGCCGGTGTGTTTGATGAGCGGGAAGGCGAGCCACAGCCTTCGGATCTGGTGGAGCTTCTTAGTGGAAAGGCGATCCGGGATTATGTAGAACAGACGAATGCTTCCGTACAGACGAAGATCAATATGCTGAATGAGCGGCTGATTATTAAGATCAAGGATGAGTTTTTGAAAAACGGCCTGCGTTACTCGGAAAAGGAACGGAAAGCGATTTTGAAGGAATATCGCGGCTATTTTGGAAAAAAGATCTTTGATACTTCTATTTTCGAACTTTATCAGCGATTCCTTCTGGAACAGAAGGAAAAGGGATATGAAGTTTCTGTTCCAGAGCAGGCATACGATGTGTATGATCTGGCAGCGCTTGCTTATCTGTATAAGCGTTTGAAGGAAACGGAGGTTATCAGTGAGGCGCATCATGTCGTGATTGATGAGGCACAGGACTATGGAATGATGGCATATGCGGTTTTGAAATATTGCATGAAGGACTGTACCTATACGGTCATGGGCGATGTGTCGCAGAACATTCATTTCGGCTTTGGACTGGCAGACTGGGAGGAACTGCGGAAGCTGCTTTGCAGCCAGAATGGGGACAGCTTTGGAATCCTGAAAAAGAGCTACCGTAACACGGTGGAGATTTCGGAGTTCGCAACGAAAATCCTGCATCATGGAAGCTTTGAACCTTATCCGGTTGAACCGATTATCCGGCATGGAAAAGAAGTGGAGGTTATGCAGCTTCCGACCAAAAGAGAGTTGTATGAAGAGACCGCCCGGAGATGCCGCACCTGGCAGAAGCAGGGACTTAATACGATTGCGATTGTCTGTCGTACGCCGGTAAAGGCAGAGCTTGTTGCAAGACAGCTTGGCAGACTCATTCCGGTCTGCGAAAGCAATCTCGAAAAGGCTGTCTTTTCGGATGGAATCATGGTTTTGCCAGTTGTGTACACAAAGGGACTGGAGTTTGATGCCGTGCTGATTTTTGATCCGGACAAAGAAGAGTATCCGGTGGACGATGGACATGCGAAGCTCCTTTATGTGGCGGCAACGAGAGCACTCCATGAACTGTGTGTGCTGTACCGCGAGGATCTGACCGGACTTATCGCCGATCCCCTTCCGGAGGAGAAACAGAAGGAGATTGACAGGAAGTCCCAGCAACTGTTGGAAGAAGAAGGAACGAAGCAGATCCGAGAGCAGCAGAATTCCGAACAGAAAGTTTCATATAATCAAAATGGATTGATTACAGGTAGAAAAGAAGAGCAAGGCAGAAAAAACACTTCGGGAATATCTGCAGAGTCAATATATGATAATGGAACAGCAAATAATAAGGATTTATTACAAGTAAAGAAGAAATATGGCAATACAATAGAAAAGAATGAACCTGGACAAAAAATAAAGCAAGAAATAGGAAAAGAAACAAGACAGGTAACAAGACAAGGAACAGGACAAAAAACAGAAACGAATCTTTCCGGAAGCGAGCAGATGAAAGAGGTTCAGCAGGAAAACGTCCAGCCTCGCGCAAAGCTCCAGGTACGTCCGCGGGTCGCAGCCACTTTAAAGAAGCCGCAGGTTGTGACACCTCCGTCACAAAGTATGCTGCTTACCGGTGTGCAGCCCATTGTAATCAAGTCAAAAGAACAGAAAGCACTTGAAGCCATGCAGCGTGAACAGGAGGCAGTCAAAGCGCAGGCAGCAGAAAAGCTCCGTAAGGAGAATCTTCGTAAAAAGAAGATACCGGGAGTTCCTCTGTTTGGAGATATGCCGGAGAATGACAAGCTGCGTCCGGCAGGACATGCAAAGATTGATCTTACCATCCGCTGGGTGCATGAGCGCCCGGACGGCTTGTATCTGCAAAGCCGGTATGGTATGCTACGGATCTGCCCGGTTTCGAAAGGTGCCGTTCGTGTAAGCTTCCGCAGAGAGGGAGACTTTGGGACTTCAAGACACACATATGAAAAAATTGGTTTGCAGTATGGCGTGGCTGGTACTCATGCTGGCATAGCAGATGATATTACTACAAAGATCAAATGGAAATATCGTGACAAAGGTAGTATGGTAGAGATGACGACGCCGGGACTTTTTCTTGAAATTGATAAGGGAGCAGGAAACATCCGCTTTCTTACGAAGGACCGGAAAGTGCTCTGTGAGGAGCGTAAAGCAGAGTGCCGTCTGATTGAGGCTGATAAAAGTTGGCAGTTCTTTGACTGGAAGAAAGAGAAGATTTCCATTCCGAACCGGGGTAACAGCCTTGGCTTTTCCATGAAGGGCAGTGCGCGCTATATTCATGGCAAAGAAGGAGAGCTGCTTCCCATGATGGTTTCTGATCGGGGGTATAGTGTAGAAGTGTTGAAGGAAGGCCCGGTCATCTGCTGTGATATTCCCATGTACGGATCTTATTTCCAGGTGGCGGGTACAGAGATTGATTATATTATGAGTCTTGAAGCAAATTAAGTGGCAGCTAAGCAGGCATTTTGCAGAAATGAGATAGAAATATTATCATAGAATAAGTCAGGAGGACAACACAAATGACAAGAGAAGAATATCAGAATCGTGTATTGGGATGTTTTGTGGGGAAGAACATTGGCGGCACGCTGGGAATGCCGATGGAATGGGAGCGCAGTAAGAATGACGTTACTTATTATACTCATGATATCACCGGAGATCCACTGCCGAATGATGATCTGGACATCCAGATTTTGTGGCTGCTGGCGTTAGAGGAACAGGGGCTGCACATCGACAGCAAGATTCTGGGACAATACTTTAATGAATACATGATTTTTACGCATGCAGAGTACGGGGTTGCGAAGACGAATCTCCGTGCGGGATTGCAGCCGCCGGTAACCGGAACGTTCCACAACAAATTTAAGGATAGCTGTGGTTCCTATATCCGCTCGGACATCTGGGCATGCCTCTTCCCGGGAAATCCGGAAAAGGCAGCAGAATATGCCTTTGAGGATGCCCTTGTGGATCATGGAAACGGAGAGGGAGTCTATGCGGAAGTGTTCATGGCTGCCATGGAGAGTGCCGCCTTTTATGAAAAGGATATCCGCAAGTTGATCGACATCGGCTTAAGTTATATTCCGGAGGAGTGCACGGTAAGTAAGGCAATCCACGAGGCGATCCGTACCTTTGATGAAGGAATGAGCGTGGAACAGACCAGGGAATATCTGATGCAGCATTACATCGGGCATCTGGAGTGGCATGCAATTGCGAAAGAGGATGAAGAGAAGGGCTATAACGAAGGTCCGATGGGCTTTGATGTTCCGTCCAATATGATGATTATTATTTATGGATTGCTTTTCGGAGAGGGCAGTTATGAGAAAGCGATGTGCACGGCTGTAAATTATGGCGAAGACACCGACTGTACCGCAGGTACGATTGCGGCTCTGTATGGAATGATGTATGGCCGTGATGTTTTTGAAGAAAAGTGGACGAAGCCGATTGGCAACAAGCTTGTTACGATCAGCATTGATCCGTTTCTGATGTATGGAAAGATTCCGAAGACCGTGGAGGAGCTGACCGAGCGGGTTACCGTTCTTTATGAAAAAGCACAGCAGGAATTCGGACTTGCCGAATGGAGCGGCAATGTGGAAGACTTTTATGCAAAGCCATATTTCCAGAATATTTACCGGGAAATGAACGTGGTACGCTTTACGTTTCCCGGCTTAAATGTACGTCTTGATTATTGTGGCGATCCGGTGATCCGCCGCGGCGAGCCGAAGAAGATTAAATTCATTCTTTCCAACAAATCAAAGTATGTGACCTCGGACCGCGTGAATGTGTATTTATATGGAAGAGAGGGCTGTGAGATTCTTCCGCAGAAGGAGCAGAACATTTTCTTAAGTATGGCGCATATGGGGGATGGCATCCGGGAACTGGAATATGAAATCCTGGTGGAGGAACCGCTTCGGGCGTCCTACCGTTTTGTGGCAGAATTTGTCTTTGAAGAGAATAAGAACAACTGCCCGATGGAGGTGCCGTTTGTGCTGTTATCCGAAGCCGGACAGACCGTGCCGGTTGTCTGGGAGAAAAAGGGACCGGCCTGCACCCCAAACCTGCCGCGGGTATAAGTTATGTTACAGTTCACTCGGTTACTAATTTATTTCATGTCTTGACAATTATACCTTTCGTGGTGTACTTTAACATATATAAATAAGACAGACTACAAAAGGCATTGAGGAAGACAGTAGCTTTTTTCCAAACGTCAAAGAGAGCCGGGGAAGGTGAGAGCCGGTATTAGTAGGAGAAAAGGGAAAATCACTTCTGAGCCGTTTGACTGAACTGCTTAACTGATTCAAATGGAAGAAAAGAGGATCAGTTGGGAATAGTAAGTGAAGCCGGAATCCTCCGTTATGGGAAGCCATATGAAACCGCAGGAAGCTTTAGAAGCTGAACGTGGGGAGTATGTTGTAACAGGTGGTTGCGTGGTAATGATGCCTCGTCCTATTACAGGACGGGGCTTAATTTTTACTATGGGTAATTTTAGAAAGGAATGTACTATGTATCAGAAAGTATCACCGAACCTGAACTTTGTGGACAGGGAAAAAGAAACGAAGAAATTCTGGGAAGAAAATGACATCTTCCGCAAAAGTATGGAAAACCGTAAGGAAGGACCGACGTATACCTTTTATGACGGACCTCCGACTGCAAACGGCAAGCCGCATATCGGACATGTGCTGACCCGTGTTATTAAGGATATGATCCCCAGATACCGTACCATGAAGGGATATATGGTACCCCGTAAGGCCGGCTGGGATACCCATGGACTTCCGGTAGAGCTGGAAGTAGAAAAGCTCCTTGGCTTAAACGGTAAGGAACAGATTGAAGAATACGGAATGGAACCCTTCATTAAGAAATGTAAGGAATCCGTATGGAAATATAAGGGAATGTGGGAGGACTTCTCCGGAACCGTTGGTTTCTGGGCTGATATGGAGAATCCTTACGTTACCTATGATGATAACTTTATTGAATCCGAATGGTGGGCATTAAAGGAGATCTGGAATAAGGGACTTTTATACAAGGGCTTTAAGATCGTGCCTTACTGTCCTCGGTGTGGAACCCCTCTTTCTTCCGCAGAGGTTTCCCAGGGTTATAAGACCGTTAAGGAGCGTTCCGCAATCGTGCGTTTCAAGGCAGTAGGAGAGGATGCTTATTTCCTTGCATGGACAACAACACCCTGGACACTTCCTTCCAACGTGGCTCTCTGTGTGAACCCGGATGAAACTTATGTGAAAGTAAAAGCCGCAGACGGTTATACTTATTATATGGCACAGGCCCTGTTAGATACCGTGCTTGGCAGACTGGCCACAGACGATAAGCCGGCTTATGAAATTCTCGAGACTTATCAGGGTAAAGATCTGGAACGCCGTGAATATGAACCGCTTTACGCCTGCGCAGGAGAATGTGCCGAGAAGCAGCATAAGAAAGGCTTTTTCATTACCTGTGACAACTATGTAACCATGACAGACGGTACCGGTATCGTTCATATCGCACCTGCTTTTGGTGAAGACGATGCGAGAGTCGGCCGTGACTATGACCTTCCGTTTGTACAGTTTGTCGATGGCAAGGGATGCCTTACCGCGGAAACACCGTATGCCGGTAAGTTTGTGAAGGATGCCGATAAGGATGTTCTTATCGATCTGGATAAAGAAGGAAAGCTCTTTGATGCACCGAAGTTTGAGCATGAATATCCGCACTGCTGGAGATGTGATACACCGCTTATTTACTATGCAAGAGAATCCTGGTATATCAAGGAAACCGCAGTGAGGGATGATTTGATCCGCAACAACAATACCGTAAACTGGATTCCAGAATCCATCGGTAAGGGACGTTTCGGCAACTGGCTTGAAAACATTCAGGATTGGGCAATTTCCCGTAACCGTTACTGGGGAACTCCTCTTAACATCTGGGAATGTGAAGGCTGTGGACATCAGGAATGCATCGGAAGCCGTGATGAATTAGAGAAGCGTTCCGGCAATCCGGCTGCACAGACTGTAGAGCTGCATAGACCTTATATTGATGAGATTACCATGGTTTGTCCGGATTGCGGCAAGACCATGAAGAGAGTACCGGAAGTCATTGACTGCTGGTTTGACTCCGGTGCAATGCCGTTTGCACAGCATCATTATCCGTTTGAAAATAAGGAGATCTTCGAGCAGCAGTTCCCGGCACAGTTTATTTCCGAAGCCGTTGACCAGACCCGTGGATGGTTCCATTCCCTGATGGCAGAATCCACCCTGCTGTTTAACAGAGCACCTTATGAAAATGTTATTGTTTTAGGCCATGTTCAGGATGAGAACGGACAGAAGATGAGTAAGAGTAAAGGAAATGCCGTAGATCCGTTCGATGCACTGGAAACCTATGGTGCAGATGCGATCCGCTGGTACTTCTATATTAACTCCGCACCATGGCTGCCGAACCGTTTCCATGGCAAGGCCGTTGTCGAGGGACAGCGTAAATTCATGGGAACCCTGTGGAATACTTACGCATTCTTTGTTCTTTATGCAAATATTGATAGCTTTGATGCAACGAAGTATGCGCTGGAATATGATAAGCTTCCGGTTATGGATAAGTGGCTTTTAAGTAAGTTAAACTCCATGATTATTGAAGTGGATGAGGATCTGGATCATTACAGGATTCCTGAAGCTGCAAGAGCACTGGAGAGCTTTGTGGATGATATGAGTAACTGGTATGTCAGAAGAAGCCGTGAGCGTTTCTGGGCAAAGGGCATGGAGCAGGATAAGATCAACGCTTACATGACACTTTATACCGCACTTGTTACGGTGGCTAAGTGTGCAGCTCCGATGATTCCGTTCATGACCGAAGACATTTATCAGAATCTGGTCCGCAGCATTGATAAGACCGCTCCGGAAAGTATCCATCTGTGCGACTTCCCGGCTGCAGATGAAAAGATGATTGACAAGAAGCTTGAAGAGGACATGAAGGAGGTTCTGGATATCGTTGTTATGGGACGTGCGTGCCGTAATACCGCCAACATCAAGAACCGTCAGCCGATCGGCAACATGTTCGTAAAGGCCGACCATGCACTCACCGACTTCTATGTGAATATTATAGAAGATGAATTAAATGTTAAGAATGTAACCTTTACCGATGATGTCAGAGACTTCACCAGCTACACCTTCAAGCCGCAGCTGAAGACGGTTGGACCGAAATACGGCAAGCAGCTTGGTGGAATTAAGGAACATCTGTCTTCACTGGACGGCAATGCAGCAATGGATGAACTGAAAGCAAAGGGCGCACTCGTATTTGAAGTGGCCGGAACCGAAGTAAGCCTTTCCGAAGAGGATCTTTTAATTGAAATGAGCCAGAAGGAAGGTTATGTGTCTGAGGCAGACAACTACATGACCGTTGTTCTTGACACCAACCTCACACCGGAACTTATTGAAGAGGGCTTTGTATACGAAGTCATCAGCAAGATCCAGACCATGCGTAAGGATGCAGACTTTGAAGTAATGGATCATATTCGCGTTGCAATTAACGGCAATGAAAAGATCGCCGAAGTTGTCCGCAAGAATGGAACAGCCATTGCACAGAAGGTACTGGCAGATGAAATTCTGATTGATACACCTCTTGAGATTTCCAAGGAATGGAATGTCAATGGGGAAAATGTCACAATTGGAGTTGCCAAAAACTAACATAAGGTTTAAAATATTGTAGGAAAATGATTCGGCACATTGACGTGTACATGTTTCAATGTGCCGAAGTGTTTGTAAACTTAAGATAATGATGAGAATAAATGCGAAAGGGAGAATGGAGGCTCAACATGGCAAAGAAGACAACCCCGGCAACACGGATTTTTGACAAAGAAGTATTCAAGAAGAGTGTTGTGTATAATGTGAAGACGTTATACCGTAAGACTTTAGAGGAGGCAACTCCTCAGCAGATCTTTCAGGCAGTAGCTTATACAGTGAAGGACACCATCATTGATAACTGGCTGGAAACACAGCAGGAATATGAAAAGGAAGACCCGAAGACGGTTTATTACCTTTCCATGGAATTTCTCATGGGGCGTGCACTTGGTAATGACCTGATTAATCTTCAGGAATACAAACCGGTTAAGGAAGCACTGGAAGAACTGGGACTGGATCTGAATGTGATCGAGGATCAGGAACCCGACGCAGCACTTGGTAATGGCGGTCTTGGAAGACTGGCAGCATGTTTCCTGGATTCACTTGCAACCTTAGGCTATGCCGCATATGGCTGTGGCATCCGTTACCGTTATGGTATGTTCAAGCAGGAAATCAGGGATGGCTATCAGGTCGAAGTACCGGATAACTGGTTAAAGGACGGTAATCCGTTCGAGCTGCGCAGACCGGAATATGCAAAGGAAGTTAAATTTGGCGGTTATGTCAATGTTCATGTAGATGAAAATGGCAGAAACAACTTTGTTCAGGAAGGCTATCAGAGTGTCCGTGCCATTCCTTATGATCTCCCGATCGTTGGATATGGCAACGGTATTGTGAATACCCTTCGTATCTGGGATGCGGAAGCAGTAGACTGTTTCCAGCTGGATTCCTTTGACAAGGGTGATTATCAGAAGGCCGTTGAACAGGAAAACCTTGCAAGAAACATTGTTGAGGTTCTTTATCCCAATGATAACCATTATGCAGGTAAGGAGCTGCGTCTGAAACAGCAGTACTTCTTTATCTCCGCTTCCGTACAGGAGGCAGTTGCCAAATATATGCGTAAGCATGATGATATTCGTAAATTCTACGAGAAGGTAACCTTCCAGTTGAATGATACCCATCCGACTGTTGCCATCGCAGAATTAATGAGAATTCTCATGGATGAATATTATCTTACCTGGGATGAAGCATGGGCAGTTACCACGAAGACCTGTGCATATACCAACCATACCATCATGGCAGAAGCTTTGGAAAAATGGCCGATCGAGTTGTTCTCCAGACTTCTTCCCAGAATTTATCAGATTATTGAAGAGATCAACCGCAGATTTGTGGAACAGATCCAGCAGAAATATCCGAACAATCCGGAGAAGATTCGTAAGATGGCAATCATTTATGATGGACAGGTGAAGATGGCACACCTTGCAATCGTTGCAGGTTATTCCGTAAACGGTGTTGCAAAGCTTCATACCGAGATCTTAGAGAAGCAGGAGCTGAAAGACTTCTACGAGATGATGCCTCAGAAGTTCAATAATAAGACAAACGGTATCACTCAGAGAAGATTCCTTCTTCATGGAAATCCGCTGCTTGCAGACTGGGTAACCGCTCATGTGGGAAGCGACTGGATCACCGATCTTCCGAAGATCAACAAGTTAAAGGTTTATGCAGATGATGAAAAGGCTCAGCAGGAGTTCATGAATATCAAGTACCAGAACAAGGTACGTCTGGCTCAGTACATCTTAGAGCACAACGGTATCGAAGTCGATCCCCGTTCCATCTTCGATGTACAGGTTAAGAGACTTCATGAGTACAAGAGACAGCTTCTTAACATTTTACATGTCATGTATTTATACAACCAGCTGAAGGATAATCCGGAGATGGATTTCTATCCGAGAACCTTCATCTTTGGTGCAAAGGCAGCAGCCGGATACTACAATGCAAAGATGACCATTAAGCTCATCAATTCCGTTGCAGATGTTGTAAATAACGATCCTGCCATCAACGGCAAGATCAAGGTCGTTTTCATTGAAAACTATCGTGTATCCAACGCAGAGCTGATCTTCGCAGCAGCAGATGTTTCTGAACAGATTTCTACAGCCAGCAAGGAAGCATCCGGTACCGGTAACATGAAGTTCATGTTAAACGGTGCGTTAACCATCGGAACCATGGATGGTGCGAATGTGGAAATCGTAGAAGAGGTTGGTAAGGAGAATGCATTTATTTTCGGTCTTTCCTCTGATGAAGTGATTAAGTATGAGAACTTCGGTGGATATGATCCGAACGAAATCTTCAACAATGATCCGGATGTGCGCAGAGTACTGATGCAGTTAATCAACGGTACTTACTCACCGAACGATCCGGACCGGTTCCGTACCTTATACAACTCCCTGCTTAACACCTTAAGCACCGCTAAGGCAGATACCTACTTCATTCTGAAGGACTTCCGCTCTTATGCAGATGCACAGAAGCAGGTAGAAAAGGCATACCGCGATGAGAAGGGCTGGGCAAAGAGCGCCATCCTGAATGTCGCATGCAGCGGTAAGTTCACATCCGACAGAACCATTCAGGAATATGTGGATGATATATGGCATCTGGATAAGGTTGTATTACCGAAATAAATCAGTTTCTAGCATCAGGAAAGAGCGCTGAAGTAATCATACTTCAAATAGAAGGATCAGGTAATCAATGGAACAGAACATCAATCTTGAAAAGATCCGGGAAACATTTGCAAAGGATCGTTTTGCGACAGAGAATGGAGCAATTATTGAAGAAGTAAGGGAGCATTATGCAAGGTGTAGTGTTGAACTCATAGAACGACACTTTAATGCGGCCGGCGGCGTGATGGGCGGCGTGCACTTCATGCTGGCAGACTTCGCGTTTGCGGTTGCAACGAACTGGAACGGAATGGGCGTGGTGTCCTTAAGCTCCACGATCAGTTATCTCGGTGCCATAAAAGGAAAGAAGCTGATAGCGGAAGCGGAATGCGTCAAGGAAGGCCGGTCTACCGTTTATTACCGGGTAGAGGTTACCGATGAATTGGGAAACCGGATTGCGGAAGTCGGAATTAACGGGTTCCGGAAGGGGAGCTGAGGACATTGCAGAATGACGGAAGAACTGTTAAATAAGCTGAGAGAAATCACGCCGGAGGAGCAGAGGATTCTGGATGGACGTGACTGTATTGAGAAAGAATTGTATATGGAAGCGGAGACCAATGTAATTGATGCAGGTAAGCTTTTAGATACAGGAAAATTGATTCAGGTACGTCCACATACCAGATTTATTCATTTTCCACCACATAGTCATAATTATGTGGAAATGATTTATATGTGTAAGGGGTGTACACATCATTTAATCAATGGAGAAGATGTTTATCTGCAAGAAGGAGAAATTTTGTTATTAAGCCAGAAGGCGGTACAGGAAATTTATCCTGCAGGAAAAGAGGATATTGCTGTTAACTTTATCATTTTACCGGAATTTTTCGGGGAATGTTTAAAAATAATCGCATCTGAAAGAAATATGCTTCGGGACTTTGTTATTAGCTGTCTTCGGGGTGAAAATGCAAGTTGTGGTTATTTTCACTTTAAGGTAACGGATATTTTACCAATCCAGAATCTGATCGAAAACCTTATTTTTACTGTCTGGAACAGGCAGCCTAATAAAAGAAGCATTAATCAGGTGACTATGGGGCTTCTTTTTCTGCTGTTGATGAATCAGATGGATAAACTGGAAACAGGGACGGAAAGTGAACCCCAGAGGTTTGTTATGCAGATTCTTGCTTATGTGGAAGAACATTACAGGGATGGGGAGTTGTCCGAACTCGCAGAAAGAATGCATTATGATTTATATTGGCTGTCGAAGGAAATACGAAAGAGGACAGGAAAAACTTATACGGAGCTTGTACAGGATAAAAGGCTGAGACAGGCAGCTTATCTGCTGAAAAATACAGTAATGCCGGTTACGGATATAGCAATCGAGGTAGGGTATAGTAATATCAGTTATTTTCACAGGATTTTTCAAAAGCGATATCATATGACTCCGAAGAAATACCGCGATGGCAAATAAGGACACTTTTTTAAACAAAAGGTGTTCTTTTTTTGTGCTGATTTTTCCGGTACGCTGATATTGTATTGTAGAAATTATAAATTTTCGAATGGAGGAAACATGGAACGATATTATCTGGCAATAGATATTGGAGCTTCCGGCGGCCGGCATATTCTGGGACACCTAGAGAATAAAAGACTGGTGCTGGAGGAGATTTACCGTTTTGAAAACGGTATGGAGGAGGTGGATGGTCAGCTCTGCTGGAACGTGGACAGACTGTTTGCCGAGATTAAGAAGGGAATGAAGCTCTGCAGGGAAGCAGGAAAGATTCCGTACAGTATGGGGATTGATACCTGGGCAGTGGATTTCGTTCTTCTGGATGCGAAGGGGCAGAGGCTTGCCAATGCAGTCAGCTATCGGGACAGCCGTAATCTGGGGATGGATCGGTTGGTGTATGAGCATATATCGGAAGAAGAGCTCTATCAGAGAACCGGAATACAGAAGCAGCCGTTTAATACTGTTTATCAGATGATGGCGGTGAAGAGCAGGACACCGGAATTATTGGAACAGGCAGAAACCATGCTGATGATACCGGATTATTTTCACTATCTTCTGACGGGAAATATGGCAGCAGAATACACCAATGCAACAACCACACAGCTTGTATCTGCCGGTACCGGTGACTGGGACTTTGAACTGATTGACAGACTCGGATACAAGAGAGAGCTGTTTCCTCCCATTCAGAATCCTGGAACGGTGCTGGGGGAGCTTTTGAAGGATATTCAGGAGGAGATAGGCTTTAACTGTCGGGTGGTGCTTCCGGCGACACACGATACGGGATCAGCGGTAGCTGCTGTACCGGCACAAAAGGAGCCATTTCTGTATATCAGCTCCGGAACCTGGTCTTTAATGGGAACGGAGCTTCAAGAGGCAGATTGCTCCGAACAAAGCAGGCAGCATAATTTCACCAATGAGGGAGGATATGAGCATCGGTTCCGTTATCTGAAGAATATTATGGGATTGTGGATGATTCAGTCTGTAAAAAAGGAGCTTGGTAAGGATAAAAGCTATGGCGAAATCTGCAGTGAAGCATCGAAAGCAGATATTTCCTCAATCGTGGATTGCAACGCTCCGAGATTTCTTGCTCCGGTAAGCATGACAGCGGAGGTGCAGAACACCTGCCGCGAATCCGGACAGCAGATACCGGAAGGAATTGCGCAGGTGGCGGCGGTGATCTATCGCAGTCTGGCAAAGTGTTATGCAAAAACCGCGCAGGAACTGCAGGAATTGACCGGCTGTACCTATGAACAGATTCATGTAGTAGGTGGAGGAGCCAATGCAGATTATCTGAATGCTTTGACTGCAAAGGAAACCGGAAAGCCGGTTTTAACAGGCCCCGTGGAAGCTACCGCCACCGGCAATCTGGCAGTGCAGCTTATAGCCGCAGGAGAGCTGCGGGATCTGCATGAAGCAAGGGCTTGCATTGCAGAGTCGTTTCCGATCGGGCATTACAGCGGAACGATTACTTAGGGAAACGTTGGTGAAATCAGCATTTCTGTAGTATAAGATGAAGGAACAGCAGCCGGGCATCGACAGTCAGGCTGTGTATGAATATAGTTCAGGAATAATCACGTGCAAAACGAGGAGGAGCAGACAGACATGACAAGAACAGAAAGATATGAAGAAGCAAAAAAGAAATTTCAGGAGCTGGGTGTGGATACGGATGAGGCAATCAGACAGCTTTCCGGAATTCCGGTTTCCCTTCACTGTTGGCAGGGGGATGATGTAACGGGATTTGATCACGAGGGCCCTCTGACAGGAGGTATTCAGGCAACCGGAAATTATTTGGGAAAAGCAGGGAATCCGCAGGAGCTGATGCAGGACTATGATAAGGCCATGAGTCTGATGCCCGGGAAAAAGAAGCTGAATCTTCATGCAAGCTATGCGATCTTTGAAGAAGGACAGTATGCAGACAGAGATCAGCTGGAGCCGAAGCATTTTATCAAATGGGTGGAATTTGCGAAGGAAAGAGGACTTGGAATTGATTTCAATCCAACGTTTTTTTCACATGAGAGGGTAAAGGATGGACTGACACTGACAAGTCCGGATGAGGAAACGCGCCAGTTCTGGATCAGACATGGAAAGGCCTGTATCCGGATTGCAGATTATTTTGCAAAAGAAACGGGAATTCCCTGTGTGATGAATATCTGGATCGGAGACGGCTTTAAGGACATTCCGGCTGACCGGATGGGACCACGGATGAGATATAAGGATTCCCTGGAGCAGATTCTGTCAGAGCCCTTTGATCCGGAGCTTGTTAAACCCTGCGTAGAGTCTAAGGTATTTGGCATCGGTGTAGAATCTTACACAGCAGGATCAGCAGAGTTTACGCTTTCCTTTGCGGCAGGACATGAGCATGTGCTTCCGCTTATGGACAATGGACATTATCATCCGACAGAGGTGGTTTCGGACAAGATCCCGGCACTTCTCTGCTTCTTCCCGGAGATTGCCCTGCATATCACAAGACCGGTACGATGGGATTCCGATCATGTAGTTCTGTTTGATGACGAGACCAGAGAAATGGCGAAGGAAATTGTACGATGCAATGCATTGGACAGGGTTTATATGGCGCTCGACTATTTCGATGCCGGCATTAACCGGATTGCAGCATGGGTAATGGGCTTTAGGAGCTGGCAGAAGGCATTGCTTATGGCACTGTGCACACCACATGAGCTGCTTCGTAAATTACAGGATGAGAACCGCCTGACGGAGCTGATGGCCATGCAGGAGGAGCTGAAAACCTATCCGTTCGGGGAGATCTGGGAGGAATACTGCATGCAGTGTCACGTTGACGGGGATCTTAAATGGATGGACGAGGTGCTAAGCTACGAAAACGAGGTTTTAAGGAAACGCTGATGAAAGCGTTTCTTTTGCCGAATTTGCATTGTGAAACAGCAAATTCCCTTGTAACAGTTATAAAAGTATAAGAATGGAGAAGCAGACAATGAAAGTATTAGAGGCAGAATTTGTAAAAGGATTTATACGGATGGCAGATGATGGCTGGCAGCAGGGCTGGCATGAGCGGAATGGCGGAAATCTTTCCTACCGTATGCGGCAGGAGGAGGCAGAGCTGGTGAAGGAGGAGCTGGTTCCGGGAGAATGGCAGCCGATCGGTACCGAGGTGCCGGAGCTTGCCGGAATGTATTTTCTGGTTACCGGAAGCGGAAAGTACTTCCGGAATGTGAGCCTTAAGCCCGAGGATTCCATGTGTATCATAGAGCTGGATGATAAGGGAGAGAACTACAGGATATGCTGGGGACTGGTAAATGGAGGAAGACCCACTTCCGAACTGCCGTCTCATCTGATGAATCATGCGGTCAAGCTGCAGGTATCAGGAGGAAAGCACAGGGTGATTTATCATGCCCACACAACGAACATTATTGCTCTTACCTTCATCCTGCCGTTAGAGGATAAGGTTTTTACAAGAGAGCTCTGGGAGATGGCAACGGAATGTCCGGTAGTATTTCCGGAGGGAGTTGGTGTCGTACCGTGGATGGTTCCGGGAGGAAGGGATATCGCCCTTGCAACCAGTGAACTGATGAAAAAATATAATCTGGTAATCTGGGCACATCATGGAATGTTTGCTTCCGGAGAGGACTTTGATCTGACCTTCGGACTCATGCACACCGCAGAGAAATCCGCAGAAATTCTGGTAAAAGTTTTATCGATTCAAAAGGAGAAGCGTCAGACCATCCGGCCGGATGATTTCAGAAGGCTGGCAAAGGATTTCCATGTGGAGCTGTCGGAAGAGGTTTTGAATAGCTGAGAGGGAAATAAAGAAAAAGAGATACGTAAGTATCTCTTTTTCGGAAAATGGAGACAGGAATGAAAAACTCATTAGTAGGAAAAATACAAGGCTATCTGTTGATATTAGTAATACTTGGAAGCATTACTTTATTGTGGAGTAATGTGTATACCTTACAAAATAGCTATAAAATGACTTCCTTAACATATCAGTCAGCTTTGGATTTTTTTATGAAGGACGTTGATCGGGAGTTGGATAGCATTGCTACATATATGAATACTTATTCGAGCACAGGTGATATGAAAGAATTCTGCTATATGAAGGGTGATAACTATTTTTCAATGCTCAGAATTAAAGAGAATCTATATGATGTTATGCAGTTGGAAAAATATGTCTCCGGACTTTATGTGTATTCTAAAATAAATGATTACATAATCAGCATACGGGAAGAGGAGAGAACGACATTTCAGGAAAAGGAACAGATTATAGAATATATAAAAAATGAGAAAAACCAGGAACAGTTCATCAATTATGCATGGCAGGAGGTGAACATTCAGAATCAGACATATCTAATCTATATGGTATGGGATCAGGGCAGGTGTTATGGAGCCTGGTGCAGGACAGAAGATATTGTAGAAAGTGCAAAACAGAATGTTCAGGATGATTATGCCCAAATTTGTCTTGAGAACAGTGATTCGGTGAAAAATCATGATATTGGAGCTTCATTTAAAAACTGGAATGGAAAAAGTATCATCATAAAAATGCAAAAGGCACTGTGGAAAAATTTTGATGGTCTGATTGCAATTCTGGTGATGTTTAGTATCGGATGTATCTGTATGATGTTTCTGCTGCTTCATAATATGCAGAAATATCTTGTAAAACCTGTACAGGATATCGTTAAGTCCATTCGTAAAATCGGAGAAGGCAGGCTGGATGAAGAAACCAAGACAGGGGGATATGTAGAGGAGCTGAGGGAAATCGGAGACAACCTGAACTCCATGACACAGAGTATTAAAAATTTAAAAATAGAAGTTTATGAAGAGCAGCTTGCAAAAAAGGATGTGGTGATTCAATTTCAGAATGCGCAGATTAAGCCGCATTTTATGCTGAATGTAATAAATAATATATATAGCATGGCAAGTGTGGGGGATCTTGACCTGATTAAGAAGAGCTGTCGGTACCTTGCAGATTATATGAGATATGTATTCAGTCAGAAAGAACTGATTTGTTCTGTGGAGGAAGAGTTTGTTCATATTCAGGAATATATCCGTTTGCAGGAGCTGAGATTTAGTGAGGATATGAATTGTAATCTGAGTCTGGAGCCTCAGATCATGGAAGCACGGATTCCGACGATGTCAATCATGACATTAGTGGAAAATACATTCAAGCATGGAATGGGAGATGAGACCGGGCTTGTTATTACTATAGAGGGGGATTATGATCCGGAAGAGGAAAGGGTACATATTCGAATTATGGATAATGGACCGGGATTTCCAGAGCCGATTATCCATGCAATAAATCATGGTGAGAAAATTGATCATGACAGAAAAAAGATTGGAATTCAGAATTCCATTGATCGATTTAAGGAATTATACGGAGAGAAATTTGAAATCAGAATTTATAATAAGCCGCAGATAACTGTAGAATTGAAATTCCCGTTGAAGAATGAACTGTAAGAGGGGCAGGACTATGAATATACTGATAGTTGATGATGAACGATATAGTGTAAAAGCAATATGTGAATGTGTGCACTGGGATACGGTTGCAAAGGAAAAAAATGAAGTATATAAAGCATATAATACTACAAAAGCCAAACAGATATTTGAAGAAACAGAAATTGCGGTTCTTATTTGTGACATAGAGATGCCGAGAGAAAATGGAATAGAACTGATCCGCTGGCTTAGGAAAAATGAAAAGGACACAGAGGTAATTATTATTACATGTCATGCAGAGTTTGAATATGCAAAGGAAGCAATTTCTCTTGGAGTCAGTGAGTATTGTGTGAAACCGCTTGATTTTGTCCTGCTCGAAAGCCGGGTAAGGAAACTGGCAGAAAAAATCGAGAAAAAAAGAGGGGAAAAGCAAAAGCAAGTATATGGAAATTACTGGGTTGAGGGAAGAGCAACCTTTCGCAATGAATTTTGGAGACAACTGTTAAAGGGAAGGCTTAAAGAAGATGAAATTGACGAGAAAATAAATAAATGCGGACTGCCGCAGCAGGATAGTGAGCTGGTTTTGAGTCTGATTTCCATTCGTAAGGTTAATGCAAACTTTGCCAAGTGGGATCAGGAAAAGCTGCAAATTTCATTAAAAAACATAGCAAGTGACTTATTCCGCGGAAATATGGAAAGTGACAGCATCATAGAATTGGGAAATATGCTTCTGGTTTTCTGGTGGGATACAGATAAAACAGAAATCAAGACGAAATGCGGAACGCTGGTTGAAACGGCAGATGAGCTTTTGTCCCTGAATGTGTGCTGCTATATCAGTGATGGCTGTCGATATATGCAGGTGGAAAAGAAGACACAGGAATTAATGGACTGTGCATATGGAGATGTAATACATAACCGCGGAGTCTTTCCCGTTGGCGAAGCTTCTGCAGATAAGAAAGAAAAGGTACATATACAGATTCCTAAAATAGTTTCAGAGAAAATGGAGATGGGAAAGTTTCAGGATGCGGAGTTTGAAATAAAGCTATGGGTAGATGGTACCTTGAAAAAATTGCATATAGACCGTGAGAAGCTGGAGTGGATCAGGGAGGACTTCATGCAAATGGAATATCACTACCTTCTGGCTCGCGGAATAGAGGCCTCCCTGTTCAGGGAAAATGAAAATCTGAAGGAAATGTATCAGGTTAGTACCGAGTCTCTTGAAAATCTGAAGACCTGGATCCTGAAGACATTATGCATGATGGAAAATATACTGACTGTAAAAGAAACAGAATCTCCGGCAGAAAAAATAAAAGCATATATTGAAGAACATCTGTCAGAAGAGCTGACTCGTGAAGGGATTGCAGAATCGGTCTATATGAATGCGGATTACATGTCCCGTATTTTTAAAAAGGAAACAGGAAACTCGATTATGGAATATGTTGGAAAACGGAGAATTGACAAGGCCGTGTTATATATGCAGACAACCTCCTGGTCTGTCCGTGAAATTTCTGAAAAAACAGGCTTTGTCAATATTTCACATTTCTCTACGGCATTCAAAAAGGCAGTAGGGGTGTCGCCTAGTGAGTTCCGAAGAAAACAGGAAAAGTCAGTGTGAGAAAACAACAGGTCGTTCTGGGAAAAATATGACATAAAATAAGCTGATATAGTATTCCTGTAAAGAGGGTAACTATTCGGAACTGTTACAAAATATGGCAAAAACAATAGGAGGTTTGTTTTATGAAAAAGAAATGGATATCATTGCTACTTGCAGCCTGTATGACTGTGACAACAATTGTCTGCGGAGGATGTTCTTCTTCAGCATCGGATGAGCCGGATGAGGTAACAGTCAGATTTATGTGCTTTGGAACAGTGCCTACGGATCTAGAGAAGGTTCAGGATGCCATCAATGAGATTACAATCCCGAAAATCAATGTGAAGGTGAATTACGAATCCATCAGTGCAGCGAATTATGGTACACAGCTGGCACTGGATATGACGAGTGGAGAAAAAGTAGATGTATTTTACAATTACGATTTTTCAAATTCTTTACAAAACAATCAGCTATTGAATCTGACAGAATTGTTATCGGAGTATGCATCCGATCTTATTGAAGCTACTACAGAAAACTGGCTGGATGCCACAACGGTTGACGGAAAAATATATGGTGTTCCGATTGTAAATGGCAAGGCTTCTTCTCTTTGCGTGGCGATGAGAAAGGATATTCTTGAAAAATATAATATTGATGTGAACTTGGAGGTCAGCGAGGACATCAATGATGATTCCGCAGATGTTTCCCTAGATGAATTATCGAGAATATTTGAAATTGTAAAAGAAAACGAACCTGAGATGATTGGTCTGTGCATGGGCGGAAACGGAACGCTGAATCTGGAGCAGATGATTAACTATGATAATCTGGGCGATTCCACAGGTGTTCTTATGGGAAATGACGGATTTGAAGTGGTTGATTTATATGAAACAGATGAGTTCCAGAAGGTAATTCAGGTTCTACGTGACTGGTATCTTGCAGGTTATATTAAATCTGATGTGGCAACGGATACAGAAGCTTACCTTTCCTATGCATCAGCTGGAAGAATGTTCAGTGTCATGTTATCAACAGATGAAACGATTGCTACCCAGCTTGAAAAGCAGACTGGGTATGAATATGTCGCATATCGATTAAAAACACCGTTAATTACATCAAGTACCTTAAGCTCCGGCTGCTGGTGCGTTTCCTCAACAACAGAGGTCCCGGAAGCATCCGTGAAGTTCATGAATCTGGCATACAGTGATAAAGATCTGGCAAATCTTATGTGCTACGGTGTAGAGGGAGTTCACTGGCAGTATCAGGCCGACGGCACAATCGATTATGCGGATGGAGTTGATGCTGCAACAACGGGATATCCTATGACAACTTATTGGGAAATGCCGAACTCACTGGTTGCATCCGTTCCTGCAGGAAATGATCCGGGATATAATGATCAGCTTATCAAGGAAAATAAAGAGGCTAAAACTTCCAGAGCATTGGGCTTCAGCTTTGACACTTCTTCCGTACAGACAGAAATTTCAGCGATCAGTGCAGTGGGAAGCCAGTATATGACAGGACTATTAACCGGCTCTATGGATCTTGATGAAAACTATGATAAGTTTATTGACGATCTGAAGTCTGCCGGAATCGACACGGTGATTGCAGAGAAGCAGAAACAGTTGGATGAATGGTGTAAGACACAGGATACCACAAAATAGTTGCGCAATAACTGATCAAAGAAGCAGTGATGCTTACAGGCATTGCTGCTTCTTTAGAAAGATGGGATATAAGAATGAATAAAAGTATAAGAAAACAGAAACATGCATCAAGAAGGCAGTTTTCCTTCCTGTTGATGATTCTTCCCGGAATGGCATATTTGCTTATTAATAATTATATTCCTTTATTCGGAATCGTCATTGCATTCAAGAAAATTGACTTTTCAAAAGGAATATTCAAGTCGCCGTGGGTAGGATTCCAGAACTTTGAATTTCTCTTCAAAACCGATGATGCCTTTATTATGACAAGAAATACGATTTTATATAATCTTGCATTTATCGTGCTTGGTACGGTATTCAGTGTTGCGGTTGCAATTTTATTAAATGAACTCCGCAGCAAAATGGCTAGAAAGCTATATCAGACGGTAATCTTATTGCCATATCTGATATCCATTATTATTGTCTCCTATATTACCTATGCATTATTGAATACAGAAACCGGATTGTTTAACGGAATACTGACCAAAATAGGAAAGGATGCTGTATATTGGTATTCCGAAGCAAAATACTGGCCGGTCATCCTGATTTTTATCAGCATGTGGAAGAGCGTGGGATATTCAGCCATTGTTTATCTGGCAACGATTACAGGAATTGATCAGTCCCTATATGAGGCTGCTTCGGTTGACGGTGCAGGTAGACTAACCAAAATATTCAGGATTACACTTCCGTTATTGAAGCCGACGATTATTACACTGGTTCTGTTATCTGTCGGGAGAATCTTCTATTCGGATTTTGGCTTATTCTATCAGGTACCAATGAATTCGGGAGCGTTATATGATGTAACTCAGACCATTGATACCTATGTATACAGAGCATTGCTTCAGATGAATAATCTGTCTATGTCCAGTGCAGCCAGCGTTTTTCAGTCGCTGGTTGGATTTGTCACAATTGTAATTGTTAACTTGTTGGTTCGAAAGGCAGATAAAGATCTGGCATTGTTTTAAATGAGGTGATTTTATGAGTGTATATACAAAAAATGAGAGAATTGCACAGATAATCATTAATATATTTTTTATCACATTGTGTTTACTGGTTGTTTTGCCTTTTCTGCTGTTGTTTTTGTCATCAATAACAGATGAGTCCACATTAATTATCAATGGCTACAGCTTTTTCCCTAAGAAATTCAGTCTGGATGCGTATAAGTATATTTTCAGAAGCGGTGCTTCACTGGTACGGGCACTTGGAATTTCCCTTCTGATTACCGCAGCAGGTACCGCAGGAAGTTTATTGATTACTCCGATGCTGGCCTATCCGTTATCGAGATCAGAGTTTAAATATCGCGGACTTGTTACGTTTTTAATCTTTTTCACGATGTTATTTAACGGTGGAATGGTATCCTCCTATGTGATGTGGACGAGATATTTAAATGTAAAAAATACAATCTGGGCGTTGTTGCTTCCAAACCTCTTAATGAGTGGCTTTAATGTTATTCTTGTGAAAAATTTCTTTGTGTCGAATATCCCGGGGGAGCTGATTGAATCAGCCAGAATTGACGGAGCCGGGGAAAATAAAATTTATTTTTCCATTGTACTACCTCTTGCAAAAGCGATTATGGCTACCATTGGATTGTTTACGGCAATTGGCTACTGGAATGATTGGACAAACGGCTTATATTATATTACGAAGCGGACAGATCTGTTCAGCCTTCAGAATTATTTGAACCGTATTCTTCAGGATATTCAATATCTATCCAGTGCAGCCAACAAGGCATCTACATATACAACGAATATGACGATGCCGACAACTTCTGTAAGAATGGCACTTGCTGTTGTTGGTGTTATCCCGATTATGGCACTTTATCCTTTTTTTCAGAAGTATTTTGTAAAAGGAATTATTATAGGTGCCGTAAAGGGCTGAAAACAATGTGAGGAATGAATGATGAGTAAATTTAAAGAAAATTTCGTCTGGGGTGTGGCAACATCAGCCTGTCAGATTGAAGGCCGGAAGGAAGGAGACGGTAAAGGGCTTGATATCTGGGACGTCTTTTGTCAGAAGGAAGGCAACATCTATGATGGACACACCATAGACCGGGCGTGTATGCATTTAGAGCATTACAGGGAAGATATTCGTATCATGAAAGATTTGGGAATCAGCGGATACAGAATGTCTTTAAACTGGTCACGATTATTTCCTGACGGAACTGGAAGAAAGAACAAAGCTGGATTTGCATTTTATGATGCAGTGATCAATGAATTGTTAGAGCAGGGAATTGTGCCATATATTACATTATATCATTGGGAAATGCCGTTTACTCTTTATGAAAAGGGAGGATGGATGAATTCTGACAGCATACAGTGGTTTGCAGAATATGCAAAAGCAGTAGTAGAGCATTTTTCGGACCGTGTAACACATTATTTTACCATAAATGAGCCTCAGATTTTTATAGGGATGGGATATATCAAAGGCTTACATGCTCCGGGACAGCAGGTTTCCGGCAAGGAATTTTTTCTGCTGGCACATCATGTAATGATGGCTCATGGGAATGCAGTAAAGGCAATGAGAAGTGCAGCAAAACAGCCGATCAAAATTGGATATGCGCCAACTTGCGGTGTATTTTATCCTGATTCGGACAGAGAACAGGATATAGAGGCTGCAAGAAAACTGTATTTTGGATGCAATCCGGATATCAATTATGCCTGGTGGTCTGTTTCCTGGTGGAGCGACCCGGTCATGCTGGGAAGCTATCCGGAGGATGGATTGAAATTATATGAAAAATATCTTCCCCCTATCAAACCGGAGGATATGAAGCTGATTCATCAGCCACTTGATATGTATGGACAAAATATTTACAATGGAATTGCAGTAAAGGCCGGAATGGACGGCAAAGCAGAATTTGTGAAAAGATATGACGGATTTCCGCAAACGGCAGCAAACTGGCCGATTACTCCGGAAGCATTGTATTGGGGACCTAAATTTTTGTATGAAAGATACGGCAAACCGATTTACATTACGGAAAATGGAATGTCCTGCCATGATGTAATATCGCTCGACGGAAAGGTTCATGATCCTAACAGGATTGATTTTACAGCAAGGTATCTGCAAAATCTGAAACGGGCAGCAGGAGAAGTCGATATTGCGGGATATTTTCACTGGTCCATGATGGATAATTTTGAATGGGCTGATGGATATAAGGAACGTTTCGGTCTGGTATATGTAGACTTCCCAACCCAGAAAAGAATTCCCAAGGATTCTTTCTACTGGTATCAGACGGTGATTCGGGAAAACGGAAGAATTCTATAGCTTTTGGACAGTAAAATGGAGGTGCAAAATGGATATACGGATGACAAATTGGATATGGACGCCGGACTGGTCGGATACCGACAACACAGAAAACCGGTTTGTTTCTTTTCGGAAAGAATTTCAGATTTCTGTTATGCCGGAAAAGTGTCCGGTTCATGTATCTGCAGATTCCAGGTATAAACTCTATGTGAACGGAATTTTTGTGGAAAACGGTCCCTGTAAGGGCGATTCTGCAGTGTGGTATTACGAAACGGTGGATCTTCAGCCCTATTTAAAAATGGGAGAAAATTGTATCTGTGCCGAGGTTCTGCACTATTCTACGGATGTAAGAAAGGGAAATTTCAGCGTATTCCGCACAGCAACACCGGGATTTTTTCTGGAGGAAGCAGATAACACATTGGGAATTTCGGCAGATGAAACATGGAAGTGCAGAAGGCGGGAAGGAAGAGAACTGATTAAAGAGTCCGATGATTTTGCACCGTTACACATCATGGAAAATACACAGGGATTTTCGTGGGAATCCGGCTGGAAAAAGGCCGGATATGAAGAATCAGGATGGATCAAAGCCAGAAGATATCACATTTTGGAGATCAATCGTACAGGAGCACCGGGCAATCTCTTTCCACGTCCGATTCCCTCGTTATATAAAGTGAAAAAGAGCTTCCAACTGGTTCATAAAGAATATCCACATCATATAGATCAGCTTACATGGAGTAACATGCTTCAAAATCAGGGTGAGGTTTGTGTTGAACCTCACTCCCATATCATAGCAGAGCTTGATGCAGGAGAGCTTACTACTGGCTTCTTTGCTATCCGGATGAAGGAAGGAAAGGATTCCCACCTGAGAATCCTCTTTTCGGAAGGGTATGAGCAGGTAAAGGTTTTGGAAAATGGTGTGATCGAGCATAAGAAAGCCAGGAGAAGTGACTGTGAACAGGGAAGGCTCTTTGGCTTCTTTGACGAATACCGGGTGGCCGGAAACCGGGAAGGAGAAGTGGAGGAATATCAGCCGTTCTGGTTTCGGACCTTTCGATATGTCCGGATGGAGATTACAACGGATGAAGAGCCGCTTTCAGTTCTGGGAATGGATTATGCGGAAACCGGTTATCCACTTGAGGTCAAAACCCGGGTGAAGTGCTCGGATGAAAGGATGAATCAGATATGGGATATCAGCCTTAGATCACTGAAAAGGTGTATGCATGAGACATATGAGGACTGCCCTTTTTATGAGCAGCTTCAATATCTGATGGACTCCAGAAGTCAGATTTTGTATACCTACTCTGTTTCAATGGATGACAGAATGGCAAGACGGTGCATGAATGATTTCAGGAGAGCCATGCGCTATGATGGGACGCTGAATTGTTCCTATCCATGTAATACTCCCAATGTGATCCCCGGCTTCTCCATTTACTATATTCTGATGTTGCATGACCATATGATGTACTTTGGAGATAAAGAATTCCTGAGGGAACACTTTGGCATGATTGATAATATTCTGGCCTATTTCAACAGAAATCTGGACAGCAGAGGAATGGTTGGAAAGCTGGGAGGACGAAATGTTTATGATAAATACTGGTCCTTTATTGACTGGACCAGAGAATGGAATGCGACGACCGGCATGCCTGCGGCAGGAATGCAGGGCCCAATTACGATGGAGAGTTTTCTGTATATTCTGGGATTACAGCGGGCTTCCGATATCATGGAATACATGGGAAACCGCAGTATGGCAGAAGAATACCGGGAGCGTTCAGAAGCAGTTCAGAAAGCCCTGAGGAAATACTGTTGCAATGCCAAGGGCTGGTATCAGGATGGACCGGGAGTGGAGCAGTACAGTCAGCATTGCCAGGTTTTTGCAGTTTTAACAAATTCCATTGATCCAGAAAACGGAAAACAGATTCTGGCAGAAACCCTGGAGCATCCAGCCCAATATGCCCAGTGCTCTGTGGCAATGAAGTATTATCTGTTCCGTGCCATGGAAAAAACAGGGCTGTATGATAAAACAAAGGATTGCTGGAAAATATGGGAGGATATGCTGTCAGAGGATCTTACAACCTGCGTTGAGGATGATGTGAACAAAAGAAGCGACTGTCACGCATGGGGAGCACTGGCCTTGTATGAAATTCCGGCAGTCGTGCTTGGAATCCGCCCGGGAGCACCCGGTTATCAGTCAATAGAAATGCAGCCTCATCTGATATCTGGCAGTTCGGCGAGTGGTGATGTGATTACTCCAAAGGGAATGCTTCACGTGGAGTGCAGCAATGAGGAAAATCACGTCTCCTATACGGTGACAGATGAAAACGGAACGATCCTAGAGAAACGTTGAATAAATCAGCATTTTCTTAGCAGATAAATTAGTAACCCCAAATTTATTATACTCGATACAAAAGGGATATGCTCTATAGGGAAAAATACCGTTATCGGAATGAGGAACAAGAGAACAGTAACATACACCACCGGAATAGCGAGATGTTACCTTGATTTTAGGTTAAAAACATAGTAGCATAAATGATAAAGAAATGGTGATTAATCAGCATTTCCATAAGCTATAAGGATGAGGGTGTGCAAATGATCAGAGTGGCAGTTGTGGATGATTCGACCGGTGCGAAGCAGGGAATGGCGGACTTTTTGCAGAAATATCAGGAAAAACACGATATACAGTTTCAAACAAGCTTTTATGAAGATGGAGCTGATTTTGTAGAGAACTATCAGCCAATCTATGACCTTATTTTTTTAGATGTGGAAATGCCGAAAAAAGATGGTATGACTGCTGCGCGAGAGATCAGAATGGTGGATCAGGATGTGATGATTGTGTTTATTACCAGAGTTGTACAATATGCAATCAAGGGATATGAAGTCCGAGCCATGGATTTTCTTGTTAAACCGGTGAATTATGCAACTTTTGAACTGAGAATGGATTCCCTGTTAAGCCACTTACACAGGACAGAGGAGAAATTTTTATTAATCACAACAAAAGAGAGTGTGTGTAAAATACCAGTCTCACGCCTGATTTATGTGGAAGTGATTAAGCACAAAATTATCTATCATACCGAGATGGGCGATTATGAGACAGGTGAAACGCTCAAAAGCATAGAAGAAAAGTTGGAAAATGAACCTTTTAAAAGATGTGACAACTGTTTTCTGGTTAATTTGAAATTTGTAACAAAAGTTGGACAAAAGGAACTAACCGTTGGAGGCCAGCAGTTAAAAATCAGCCGACCACGGAGAAAAGAGTTTCTGGAAGCCTTGTCTGATTATATAGGGGAAACATTATGAGGGATGCATGGGGGATTCTACAGGGAAACAAGTATGTAACAGAGATGTTACTGGCATGCCTGCTTATTATGATACCGCATAGAAAAAGGAGAGGGTTTCCGGTCAGGGTATTTTTGTTTGTTTTATTTACAGAGATCGGCTCTCTGGTTGTAATGAATAATCCATTAGCGGAAGATATCTGGAAAAACTCGGATCGTATTGTTATCAGTTCTACGATTTATGTGTTTGTCTTTGCAATTATAAGTATCTGTTTTGTAGGCTTGTGCTGCAGGATATCTCTGCAGGAGGCTGTTTATTGTACAGCGCTTACTCTCTGTGTTCAGCATTTTACATTTTCTTTTCAAGTGGTGCTGCAGGGGATGATACCGGGGGATGGATGGTTTTATCAGACATTTCTTATAGTGATTACGGTAATTGTGCCGTATTTGCTGTTTTATTTCTTTTGCATTCGATATATCTGTGAGAGCGGATGGTACGAGATTAATGTGTTAAATCTTACTACGGCAACCTGCCTGATTTTTTTGACATCAGCATTTATCAGTATAGCTGCTAAAAAAATAAATGTGACAGACGGTGGTGGTCTGTTCTATATTTGCCAGATTTACGAGATGCTCTGTTGCTTCTTTTTACTTTGGGTACAGGTAAAGCAGAAAAAAGCTATCAACTGCAGCACGAACTGGATATTCAGAATTATTTGAGGTATATTCGGCATGAACAGTTACAGAGATCAAAAAGCGATATGGATTTAATGATGCATTTAATGCATGAATTAAAGCATCAGGTTTCCGATATGCTCATAGAAGAAAATGACAGTGTAAAGGATGAGCTGATCGATAAAATTGCAGAGAATTTGAGTATTTATGATGAAGAGATCAGCTCTAACAATGAAATCCTGAATACGGTTCTGATGGAACGAAAGCTGTTCTGCAGAGCAAATCATATCAGCTTTATGTGTGTAGCGGATGGGGAGCAGTTGAATTTTATGAATACGGGAGATCTATATCTGATCTTCCGAAATGCCTTAGATAATGCAATTGAAAATGTTTGTAATTTGGAAGATGAAGGGTGCAGAATTATTGATGTTAAGGTGTTCGCGAAGGATGATTTCCTGATTATCAAGATTGAAAATAATTACGAAGGTTCTGTACAGTTTAAGAATGGATTCCCGATTATAAAAAAGGAGAATAGGGGATATCGCGGATTTGGATTGAAGACCATACAGTCAATTGCAGAGAAATATGGGGGATGCCTGAGAATCAAAACAGAAAATGGACGATTTTCGCTTACGATTATCATTCCCAAGGGAATGCAGCTTTAATCAGCGATTTTCTAAAAGTCTGGCTGAATCATGATATGATATTTCTATAGAAGCCCGTTATATATTCCATATATAACGGGTTAAGTTATGTACAAATTGCATTAAGCTCAATAATTTTTTGAAATTCCCGTGTGAGGGGGAAAGTCAATTACAAACAGAA
>CAVHRK010000094.1:0-2940 GCA_963638365.1 Anaerobutyricum sp.
CTCTTCAAGTTCTCTAAGCAATGCCTCCATAATAGCTGCTTTGGCATCTTCATAACTCTCAAACATCCACGCATTTATAGAAACGCAGATTACACCATCTGTGTCCACATACTTTTGGCTAATCAAATTAAGTAATGTTGATTTTCCTGCTCCCCACAGACCAAAAACTCCAACTGTCAATGGATTATCATCTGTCTCAACCGCCACTTGCGCCACGATATCTGCATATGGTTTATAAAAAAGCATGTCTATTTGTGATGCATTATCTGTCCACATATCAAACTCTCCCTTCTTACATATTGCATTAGTAAAACTCATCAAACATCTAAGGAGCATCTTAATATTTCAATGATAAATGTCCATAGTTTCTATCTTTATATCAATTTAGAAAGCTCTCGTCGAATGCTCTCCACCTGCGTAATTGCCCTGTCAATCCGTTTCTGTGCCTTATTTATCTGTAGATGCGTCAGTACATCCAAAAATCCATCATCAATCCACATATCAATTGCAGTCGCTAAACGACCATACTTCAACTGAATGCTCTTATTATTTGCCAAGCTCCTCAGTTCTGCATTCAAACCATCTAATGCATTCTGCGCTTGTTGCATATCCACATCCGCTTCCGAAAGCGTCGAATATTTCCACAATGAAGTAAAAAATCCCTTCGTCATCATGTCGATAAAGCTGACATTACCTCTATCATTCATAGAATGCTGTGCCTGCACTAAACATTCCAACGCATAATCGGCGGCATCTATTGCTGAATGAATCTCATAGCTGATATCCTCCGGCTCTTCCTCTTCTTCCCTTAAATCCTCTGGTAATGTTAAATTCTGTTCCTTTGCCACTTCAATAATAATGTCATCGCTGACATTTCCATACAGTTCCTCTAACGATTCTTCTGTCAACAATAACCTTGCCAGAAATACTACCTGCTTTATGGTATCCTCATTACAATGGGCTGTAAGCTCCACTATATTTTCATATTTAAATCTGACACCGGCATCCAATGCCCTCATAACCAGCTTACTGGCTTCATATTCATCATCCCAAAATAATTCCTGCACTACTTCCAACACTTCATCATCACTGCCAAAGTCCGTTACGGATTGCAGGCGTGCCTTGGCATATTCCGGCTTCCAATCATAAAAAGCATCGTAAAATCTGCTCCATGAAATTGGCGTACCAGCATCCGGACATAGCTCTTCCTCATACTCTTCTGCAATATCCGCCGGGGCAGATATCTTATATCGCTTCGCAAGTTCGATGATAAGCTCATCATCGACACAACAGTACAAGTCTTCTAAATCCTGCGCAGTAAACACTTCCGCAGATTGATACAATGCTTTCTTAAAACTCTCCTCCGCACACAGCCCGGCGATTTCCGCAAGATTATCTCCGGAAAACTTTACTCCGTACTGCACAGCTCTGTTTAAGAGCCTCGTCGCCCCTTTCTCATCCTCAAAGGCAATGATATTGAGTGCATCGACAATCTCATCCGGCGCACCCATATCCTCAAGGGATGATATCTTATTTACAGCGGTGCTTACCGCCCAGTCATTTATTTTTTCGTAGTAATCTAACCAACGCATGTAAGCACCTCCCTTTCATAATTACTTAGTTGCTAGCTAACACTCCCTACTAATAATCCGCTTAAACTCTTCCTTTTCCTCCTCCGTCAAGCTCATATACAACGATACTACACCTTCTACTTTACAAGTATGTAAACGTTTTGTTACCATCTGCTCTGCGCGTCGTACTCTTTCAAGCGAACCGGTAGAAATATAATCCGGAATATTGCGAAGTTTTTCCATATAGGAAGCACACATTGAAGCATCCATTTCTGGATTGCATTCAACAAAGACAACATTCCTATTCATCCATTCCTGCTCTGAATTCTTCTTTTGCTCATAAACAGAAATAACATACTCCTTGAAAACTCTGCTAAAGACATCATATTCATCCAGGTTCCCTAAAAATGTCTCAATATCATCTATCGTTTTTGGCACTAATCCCTTCTTTCTTTCAATATCTTCTATACTATAAACAATAGACCTTAATCTATTTTCATCATCATCGGAAAGATTGTCCTCCAGCAATTCCGTAATTTGATTTTTCACCTCAACCAGCTGTTGTATTGTAGTCGCCTTGTTTACCTTATCTTCACATGTGAATATCTGTGTCTCTAAAAAGAGAACTCGTTGATTAATCCTTTCTATTGCTTCGTCTAATTTAACCAAAAGAGGCTTCGCTATTGACTCCGGTAAATTGACATCATCAATAAAATTCTGCCATCCTCGATACTTTGCAATAATTGAGACACACTCACCATATGTGATAACCGTAGGATCTCGATATAAACTTATATCCTTTTCACACTCCCCTATGGCTTGACTATACTGATTTCGAGCCTTTGTTTCCTCAACAACAATTGCAACTCTTTCCTCCGCTTTTGCAGCCTGAGCTAAATATCCATGTTCTTTAAGAACTCTTACAACTTTATTATAGGCATTCTGAAAAGCCCCAACTTGAGTAATATCTGAACACTTCAAGTTTTGTAAAGACACATAAAATGGTTCATCGAGATAATTACAAATACGTCTATTTGCTTGTCTCATATATTCCACATAATCCTCTGGATACACATAAGGCAAACCATCTTCAATAATACCACTCACTTCTGCCACATACTCAAACACACTTATAAACTTATGAATCACCATTTTAGCAAGTGCATCATCAAGTATCTGTGAAGCCTTCTTTCTGCGTTCCTCTAATTTGGTTCTTAACCTATCTCCATCATCAAGTCTCATCTGAGACTGTCCCAATAGAAGCTGATTTTTTCCATTGTCACCTTCCATTCGCAACGTATCATTTAGTCGTTTTCTTAGCAAAATACATTTATCAACATCAGCATTTTCCAAAATCTCCTTGCACAGT
>CAVHRK010000095.1:0-26987 GCA_963638365.1 Anaerobutyricum sp.
GGACTTTCATAATAGCATTAGTCTCAGTAGTCTGTCAATAACAAAAATAAGATTTCTTTACTTTATCTTTACGGTCTTTTTACAAAGAAAAGGGACTATCCCAAAACCGATAGTCCCCAGTTTTTCAACCAATATAAAATATAACCTGTAATAATGATTCCTTCGAGAATTCCAAATACTGCCCCGAACAGTTTATCCGCACTCCGGATCACCGGAAGCCTTGATACCAGACTGATTGATGTAAAGATCAGATTCGCCAGCTTATAGACTGCACATACAATCAGAAGCAATATGATAATCTGGATCAGTCGTCCGATCTCCCTGTTTAAGTAGCTTCCAATTGCCCCCAGAAGCAAATAGGCACAGAAGCCGGCAACTGCCATGGCAATCAGGGACAGGATTTCCTGTACCATTCCCTTCCGGAAGCCGGAGACCATACGCCATATAATAATCACTACAATTCCTGCAACCGCAAGATAAAAATAAATATCCATACTAATTTAACTCCATCACGTCAATGGAATCGCTGGTCACCAGTCCATAACGGTAAGCAGACGATGTGGGCAAAAGCAGTGAAACCGGTTTTTCAAAGTTTCCTACGAATTTATCCGCACCACGGATATTGGTAATCTGGCAGGAATCACTGTTATAAATAATGACCTGTTCTTTATGAAAAAGAATGTCCGAATATTCCATATCCAGAAGCTGGGTATGGATCTTATTTCCGGATGCGCTGTATACATCGAGCCGATAGGAGGCTTCTCCTGTGGAATCACGGAACACGACTCCTACGTAATCACTGTTATGGTAGACTCCGACAACCTCCTCATCAAAAAGACTCGTCGCTACAACGGTCGGCTTTTCCGAACCGGAAAAGAAAATAATCCGGTCATCAGAAACGGCAAAGGCTGCGTTGTTATTCATAAACTGCACATAGGGCACAACCGTATTCAGATAATCGTAGCCACTGACGTAATTATCGGTCTGGTTTTCACCTACTTCTCCGAAATTGTAGAATGCAATCGAGGATTTCATGCTTCCACTATCCATAAAGAAATAGGAAACCATCATAATTCTGCCGTTCGGACTCATACATACGGAAATGGGATATCCACTCTTATCCATGGAAACCCTGGCATGAACAATCGCTTCATCCGTATTGGAGTTTCCGTTATATACATTAATACGTGTCGCGCTGGAATCATCCAGAACGGCTGCCACGACTCCGTTTTCCGCAACGCTTAAGCTTCGGATCGGGAGGTTCGTGTTAATGGTTCCCCGGATCCCGTTCTTGTCGCAGACATATATTTCTCTTCCATTATAATCTCCCAGTGCACAGACTGCGCCTGAGATGGATAAAATGGGAGACTGCATTTCGTAAGACTGATTCCAGATCGCCTTACCCTTGTTATCCATGCAGCTGGCGCCATCCTTACTATAAAAAAGAATATTGCCATCGAGATTTTCCGTTTTTGTCCCCTGTACAATCGTAACAGGAACGGTAGTGATGGTGTCGCAGGAGGTAAATACCTTATCCCTCCAGGATACAACTAAAAATGCAATGATTGCCACCACCACAACAACACCCAGTACCACACGGTAAAAAACCGTAAGCTTATGCCCACGGATTTTTTCCTTGTAGTTGATTGGCTGGGTGTTTTCCTGTCTTTTCTCTCTTTCTTTTAAATAGTCACGGATGTTTGCCATCGAACCTGTCACCTAACAAAACTGATAAATGGTTGTTGTTTCATATTTTCTGGAAGGACCAAATACGGCCTGCGGGAATTCCGGCTTATTGGCGGTATCCGGATAATACTGGGTTTCCAGACAGAAGCCGCTTCTCGGTCCATATTCTGCTCCATCCTTGCCTGCACACGGGCTGATGCAGTTACCTGCATAGAACTGTACGCCCGGCAGATCGGTATAAACCTTCATGGTACGCTTTCCGGTGCTTTCTACTGCTGTTGCAATCTGACGGAGTGTGCCATCGGCATTATCAATTACCCAATTGTGGTCATAGCCGTGAACCAGAGTAAGCTGCTCTTCGTCTTTTGCAATATCCTGTCCGATTTTCTTGGCTGTTGTAAAATCAAATACAGTGCCTGCTACCGGTGCAAGCTCTCCTGTCGGGATTGCTCCTGCTACTACCGGTGTATAGCGGGATGCCTTGATCTCCAGAACCGTGTCTTCAATATTGCCTGCCTTGTGGCCTGCCAGATTGAAGTAGCTGTGGTTGGTCATGTTGATAATGGTATCCTTATCGCTTTCCACTTCATAATGAATCTTAAGTTCATTCTCTTCGGTCAGGGTATAGGTTACCTGAATGGTTTTGTTTCCGGGGAAGCCCATGGAACCGTCTGCATCGGTTGTCGCAAAGGTCACACAGTCTGCTCCTTCGGTTACCTCATATACTCTCTTGTGATATCCTTTTTCGTAATCACTATGTAAGTTGTTCACTCCATCGTTCACATCAAGCTGATACTTTACGCCGTTTAAAGTAAAGGATGCATTTCCGATACGGTTCGCATTCGGTCCTACGGTTGCTCCGAAAAAGCTTCCGTTCGTAAAATAATCCTCGAGATGATCATATCCCAATACAATATCTTCTGCCTTTCCCTCTTTGTCCGCAACAAATAAATTCACAAGAATTGCACCATAGTTGATGATTCCTGCTTTCATGCCTTTACTGTTTGTCAGCCAGTACTTGTAAATTTCCTGTCCTTCCTTTGTTTTTCCAAATAATTCTTTGGATACTCCCATAATACTACTACCTCCCTGTTTGCTTTTCTTCTATTGAAATTGCTGTCATAAAATCACGGAAAAGAGTTTATTACAGCTATAATTCCACACGTCCATCTAAGGCCCGCAGCAAAGTAATCTCATCGATGTATTCCAGATCTCCTCCCACGGGAACTCCGCTTGCGATTCTCGTCACCTTAATTCCGGTTGGCTTCACCAGCTTGCTGATGTACATTGCGGTTGTTTCCCCTTCCAGACTGGAATTAGTTGCAATAATGACTTCCTTAACCGGACCTTCCAGACGAGCGATCAGTTCCTTCAGCTTAATCTCATTCGGTCCGATCCCCAGCATAGGTGAAATTGCACCGTGTAATACATGATAAACCCCTTCGTATTTCCCGGTCTTCTCATAGGCTGCCAGATCACGGGTTGTCTCCACAACCATGATCGTTCCGTGATCCCGGTTGGGATTGGCACAGACCGGGCAGATTTCCCGGTCGGTCATGGTAAAGCATTCCTTACAATAGCATACATTCTGTCGTGCTTCCCACACCGTGTCTGTCAGATGCTTCACTTTATCTGCCGGCATGTTCATCAAATGAAAAGCAAGTCGCTGGGCAGACTTGCTTCCAATTCCCGGGAGCCCTGCAAGCTCCTCTATTAACTTGTTCATATGCCCGCTATACAAGTCCATTAGAAGGGAAGTCCTCCTCCCAGACCACCGGTCATTTTGTTCATCACTTCTGCATTGGCATCCTCTGCCATACGAAGCGCTTCATTTGTTGCTGCCATGACAAGATCCTCTAACATTTCCACATCATCCGGATCTACGACTTCCTGGGAAAGCTTCACCTTCGTAACTTCCTTTTTCCCTGTTACGGTAACTTCCACAGCTCCGCCGCCTGCTTTTGCTGTAAATTCTTTGGTTTCTAACTCTTTCTGACTTTCTTCCATCTGACGCTGCATTCTCTGTGCCTGCTTCATCAGATTATTCATATTACCGGGCATACCCATGCCGCCCGGAAATCCTCCACGTTTTGCCATTTGGTGTACCAAACCTTTCTTACTTAATATATTGCTATAATATACTGTTACATTGTACTATTATCTGTACATAAATTTCAACCACAACTTCTGCTCAACACTGGCAGGTCAGCCTCTATTCAAAATTTCCTGGAATCTCATCCAGTTCTTCTATTTCCATATCAATTGCCTGATCCACAAGACGCGTCAGATCCGGATAAAGATCTTCCGGGTTTCTGCCATTCTCGGCACTCTGTATGATGATCTCCATATCCTTGCCGGTCACACTGCCGATCACGTTCTTAAACTGATCCCGGTTTTCCTGTCGTTTAAAGTATTCGGACGGCAGTCCGTCCTCTACCACAACCAGCAGCTTACCATCTCCGGAAAGACTCGGATAGGCATTCTTTAGATAGAATTTCATCGGATTCGCTGTTTCATCCACAATTCTGGACCAACGGTTTACCACATTCTGAATGTCCTCTGGAATTGCTTTGGGAAGCTCGGCTTTTCCTGCAGGCTTTTCTGCACCCTGTAAAGGAGCTGTTCCATTCCCCGGAACGGAAGCACTGCCTGCCCCCGGATTTACTGCCACCATCGGAATTCCCTTTTCAAGCCTTTCTTCCATCTGACGGATACGGTCAGCCAAAGAAGCGGTGTCCGTTTCCATGGCCGGACGGCATAGCTTAATAATCGCCATTTCAATAAGAATCCGCTTCTGGGTTGCATAGCGGATCTGTCCGGAAAGCTCGGACAGAATGCGGATGTACCGCATAATCGTATCATTCTCTGCAAGATCCGCTTCCTCTTTAAGACGCACCAGATTATCCGAAGATACATCGATGATGTCCTCTACTCCGTCTGCTGATTTAATCAGCAAGAGATTGCGCAGATACCATGCAAAATCCGTAACAAACTGGGAAAGCTCCCTTCCCTGTAAAACGATGTCCTGTAAGACGCCCAGGGCTGCTGCCGCATCTCCCTTCAGGATCTCACGCAGCATGCGGCTGAATACTTCGGTATCCACCGCGCCCAGAACATCCAGTACTTTATCATAAGTTAATTCCTGTTCAAAATAAAACGCAATGCACTGATCGAGCAGACTTAAGGCATCACGCATGGAGCCGTCTGCCACCTTGGCAATATAACGGACTGCCTTTTCTTCGATCTGCACCTGCTCCTTCTGTGTCAGTTCTTTCAGACGGTCTGCAATCGTATCAATGGAGATCCGGCGGAAATCGTAACGCTGGCAGCGCGACAGAATCGTAATCGGAATCTTGTGCACCTCCGTCGTTGCCAAAATAAAGATGACATAGGCCGGCGGTTCCTCCAATGTTTTCAGAAGCGCATTAAACGCTCCAATCGAGAGCATATGAACCTCATCAATAATATAAACCTTGAATTTTCCTTCTGCCGGAGAATAGTTGACTTCTTCGACAATCTGCCGGATACTGTCCACGCCATTGTTGGATGCCGCATCAATCTCAATCACATTCATGCTGGTTCCTGCTGCAATGGACTTGCAGATTGCACATTCTCCACACGGACTTCCATCCACCGGATGCTCACAATTGACCGCCTTTGCAAAGATCTTGGCAATTGTGGTCTTACCGGTTCCACGGGTGCCGCAAAACAGATAGGCATGGGAAGTCCGCCCGCTTTTAATCTGATTCTTTAATGTTGTGACAATATGTTCCTGTCCCTTCACATCCTCAAATACCGTCGGGCGAAACTTTCGATATAACGCTGTATAAGACATTGGTCTGTCTTTCCTTCCTTAAACTGCTTAATCACCAAAGCTGATGCCAAGATGCTTTGCTTCACGGATAATCGAAGCATCCGGGGATACCATCTTCAGCTTACCGGCTACATCCTCAAGCGGAACCTTAACCACCTCACGATTCTTGTAGCCAACCATAAATCCATATTCACCCTTTAAGATGAGTTCTCCTGCCTCTGCACCTAAGCGGCTTGCAAAGACACGGTCATACGGACAGGGACTTCCACCTCTCTGGGTATGTCCCGGAACGGTCACACGCACTTCCTGACCGGTTCTTTCCTGAATCTGTGCTGCCAGTTCATAGGAAACCGACGGGAACTTGTAGTTCTTCATCTTCTCCTTGTATTCTTTCTTGCTGAGCTTCGCATCTTCCTTGGAAATAGCACCCTCGGCTACCGCAAGAATCGTAAATTTGCTACCCTTCTTATGACGGTCATTGATGGCATCTACTACCTTATCAATATCATAAGGGATCTCCGGAATCAGAATGATGTCTGCTCCACCTGCCATACCGGCATTCAATGTCAGCCATCCAACCTTGTGTCCCATAACCTCCACAATAAATACACGTCCATGGGAAGCAGCTGTGGTATGAATGCAGTCAATACATTCGGTTGCAATGTTGACGGCACTCTGGAAACCAAAGGTCATATCGGTTCCCCATAAGTCGTTATCAATCGTCTTCGGAAGAGTTACAATATTCAATCCTTCCTGACGGAGCAGATTGGCTGTCTTGTGTGTACCGTTACCGCCAAGGATCACGAGACAGTCAAGACGAAGCTTATAATAGTTCTGCTTCATGGCTTCTACTTTATTTAATCCATTTTCATCGGGGTCTGTAATGGTCTTAAACGGTGTTCTGGAGCTTCCAAGAATCGTTCCGCCCTTAGTCAGAATTCCGGAAAAGTCAGAGCCGGAAAGCATACGAAAATTTCCGTAAATCAATCCGCGGTATCCTTCTAAGAAACCATAAATCTCCACATCCTGCTCACTGTTGGTAAGGCACTTTACCACACCTCTCATAGCGGCATTCAATGCCTGACAGTCACCACCGCTTGTCAACAAACCAATTCTCATCATTGTAGACCCCTCCTGTGTTTTCTCTTGTTTTATTTATAATAAGTATACACTATTTTTATGGAATACTACAACCTTGACTTGACGCATGAGAAACAGTATAATAGGGTTTGTTATGGATAAATATGGAGTTGTATCGAAGCGGTCATAACGGGGCGCACTCGAAATGCGTTTGCCCTCCGGGGCACGAGGGTTCGAATCCCTCCAACTCCGCGCAGAACCCGGTTCACGAAATGGTGAACCGGGTTCTTTTTTCTCTCGTATGGTTTATTCCTGTTTTGTCTTTGCATTCTCTTCTACGCTCTGCGGCCGGCTTAAAACAACCTGCCCGTCTTTTACGGTCACACTCACTTTATTATCTTTAAGCCCGATTTCTTTGAGCAGCTCGGAGGGAATCTGCACACGGCCTACCTTATCCACAATTGCGAATTCCTCCTGCGTTTCCTCGGTATGCCAGTCAATATTGCTTTCTTTCAGGCGGTCCGCATATTTTTCTTTGAGGACGCGTTCACTGCTGATCTTGCCGTCCCGGATCGCCACGACACGCTTTACTTTTCTGGAAAGCGCTACATCATGGGTGACAATCAGAATCGTCTGTCCCTCTTTGTTCAGCTCTGTAAACACATCGAAAATATAATCCGCTGTCTTCGTGTCCACACTTCCTGTCGGTTCATCGGCAAGTAACAGCTGCGGAGAATTGGCAAGGGCAATCGCAATGGCAATCCGCTGCTGTTCCCCTCCGGAAAGCATCTGCAGGCGGCTGTTCTTCTTATGGGCCATGCCTACACGCTCTAAAAGTTCCATGGCCTTTTCCCGTTTATTCCGTACAGAAGACAGATACATCGGCAGCATTACGTTTTCGACCGCAGACAGATACGGCAGGAGATTCCGTCCGTTATTCTGCCACACAAATCCGACCGTGTTGCGCTTATACAGCACCAGTTCCTTCTCCGTCATGGTAAAAAGGTTCCTGCCGCACACCTGCAGCGAACCAACGGTCGGACGGTCCAGGCCTCCGATCATGTTAAGGAACGTTGACTTGCCGCTTCCACTGTTTCCGATAATGGCGGTAAGCTCGCCGCGTTCAATGGTCAGATCCAGTCCCTGCAAAGCCATGACCTCTGTTTCTTTTGTTTTATAGATTTTCACCAGGCCCTCTGCCTGCACCATTGCTTCAGCCATGCTGTCTTTCTCCATTTTCAAGCTCGATAATCTGGTCTCCGGCTCCCATCAGTCCGACATCGTGTGTCGTCATCACTACCGTAATGCCTTCCTTGCGCGTCATTTCCCGAAAAATACGGGTAATCTCTGCCGCCATGGCACTGTCAAGCTCTGCCGTCGGCTCGTCCGCAAGAATCAGCTTGGGACGGTGTGCAAAGGCCCGTGCAATGGCAACACGCTGTTGTTCTCCACCGGACATTTCTGCCGGCATATGCGTCATACGGTTTCCAAGTCCGACCATTTTCAGGCATTCTTCCACTCTTTCCTGTCGTTCCTTCGGAGATTTCACGCCACTAAGTCTCATGGAAAATTCCACATTCTGAAAGGCATTCATCGTTGGAATCAGGGATACCGCCTGAAATACAAAGCCCATCTGCTTACGTCGCAGCTCTTCCCGCTCATATTCCGACATTGTGGTAAGAGCTTTTCCCTCCATACAGATTCTGCCGCTCGTCGGAAGGTCTAACGCTCCGATAATATTTAACAGCGTGGTCTTTCCGGAACCGGATCTTCCTTTCAGAATCGTAAAGGTTCCTGCTTCGATCTGCGCATCAATATCCTTCAATGCCTGAAACGTTCCTCCCGGAATCGGAAAAATCCGGTTGATCCGCTCCATTTCAATCATTACATTCATTTCTTCTCTCCTGACTGTCTGACTCCTCGTTTACTCTTCACCCAGCTTCAGGGTATTCGTGATATTTAACTTAAACAACAGACCAATTAATACGGCAAGGCAGACAAGTACTACCAGCAGAATGACGGCATAGAGCCGCAGCATATCCGCAGGATCCGTAATCAGCTTCATCGGAAGCACCTGATTGGACGCCGCATAAGCAATCTGCACCATGGGAACGTACATTTTCGAAGTCAGCTTTCCGATTCCGATTCCCGCCAGAATGGAAAAGACTCCCGAAAAGATCTGTTCGTTTAACAGCATATGGATCAGTTCGCCCTTATGCATACCACAGGCACGCAAAACTCCGAAGATCATTTCCCTTGACCGTACCGACATAATCCAATAGATCAGATAGCCGACTGCACACAACAAAATCGTAACAAGGAAGCCCATGGTAAGCACCCCGTTCGTTCCCTGCAGCAGAGGATCCCGGATGGCTGCATCCACATCCTTGCTTCTGTCCCGATACCCGGAAAGCTTCACATCATATTTCTCAATCCAGTCTGTTATTTCAGAGCTGTCGTGTCCATCCTTTAAGGTGATCCACACCTCGTACGGTGTCACGCCCCACTCCTGATAAAGTGCCGCATAATGAGCAACAATCATATAATGATCCTGCGAATAAGCCGTTCCGTCCGGATTCAGTCCCATACAGACCGGTTCATAACCCGGAAAATATTCAAAAAATCCCACGATCGTTCCGGTAGCGGAATCCTTATGGCTGTTATTAAAGGACAGGGAATCCCCCACATCGTAGCCCAGCTTATCATGGAAATTCTGTGAAACCAGAATACCGTTTTCTTCTACAGCCAGTTCGTTCAGCAGCTCATAATACGAGCTTCCAAGAAGTTCTTCGTCCAAAGCCGTATTTTCACCGAACTCTTTCGTATGAATGCCCATGAGCGTAATGGTATCCCGCTTTCGTGAACCGGTAGAAATATAGGCCTTGTCATCGTAAATAACCTTGGTAGAACTCTGCGCACAGTCCAAAGCGGCATATTTTCCATAGTCCGGCTCATAGTACATAAATTCGATATCCGGATTTTCGGAAGCAATCGAGCCGTTATCGTTCCAGACTTCCTTAATCATCACATCCGCGCCATCCAGATATTCCTGATTTTCAATCGCATTCTGCAGAATGGTTCTTGCTATGGTCGCATGATACATTCCGAGAGAAATCGTCAGAATCAGAAACAGCATGATAAACTGCTGCTTCCGTCCGTTCTTGCGGTTTTCCATAAAGGAAGCATAGCTTGCGCTCTTCCAGTGATTCTTCCCGATCAGATAAATCAACTGCACCAGATACGGCTGGAGTCTTAAAAACAGCAGCCCAAGTCCCAGAATAAACAGAGAGGAGCTGATATAAAGCAGAGGATCCAGCGATTCTCCCATCAGCACACTTTCTTCGATCCGGGCTTCACTTTTATGAAACGAATAATAGCCATACAGGGAAACGGCAATCAGAATCACGTCGAGAAACAGCTTCTCCCAGAGATATTTCTTCTTCACGGCGTTCTGCTGCTTCAAATGCACAATCGTTACCCGGCTGTGCCGGATGGCCGGAATTGTCATAATACACAGAACTGCTGCCATTGCTGCAAGCGTATACAAAAGGGCCTCTTCCCCAAACTGTACCGATAGCTGCGAATTCCCGGTAAATTCCAGAAAGCTTCTCGCCGACCCAAGTGCCCGGCTGAATGCAATGCCAAGCGGGACACCCAGCGCTCCGCCAAGAATCGTGAGGAACAGACTCTGATAGAGATACAACCGGAAAATCTGGCCGCCCGAGCTTCCACGGCTCTTGATGACCGAGATCTCGTTTTTCTCCATCTCATACATCTGCCCGGAGATCATAAACAGAAACGCTGCCAGCATAATCAGCACCGGAATCTGTAAGATCAGCAGGGTTGCTTTAATCTTCGTTTCCTTTTTGGTATAGTCCTCCAGAATATTCTGATAAGAGGGACGATCCGTAAATCCACGGTATGCACTGCCGGTAATCAGCTCATTCGTATAGCTCATGGCCTGCGGCACATCCGTATAATCCATCTGTTCATAATCTGCCATGGTGAAAAACTTGCAGTTCACGGTATAGTCCTTCAGCCGTTCTCCCATGAACATGTTACGGAACAGCGCCTCATTCATGATACAGTAGCCGCTCTTATTGCCGATATGCTCCTGCCAGTAATAATCGCTGTTATCATCCTCGTTATAAATTCCCTTGATATAAAAGCGGATCGGATCTCCGTTTTCATCATATACACGGTCAAAAACATAGGTTTCTCCAAGCAGGATCTTCTGGCTGACCGCACAGGTCTGGCTGACAACAACCTCAATGGCTCCGTCTTCTGTCAGTCCATCTTCCGAATAAAGCTCCCCGCTTATCAGCTTTATATGCTCACCGAAATCACTCATAAAGCCAAGCCGTGTTGAAATTCCGGTGGCATCGTCCCGGTTCATGGTAGAAAGCGCATCGGTCTGCATCAGATAATAAAAGTAAATGGTCTGCCGTTCCGGTACACCCAGCGAATCATAGTACGTTTTCATTAAGTCTTCGAGTTTCGTAACGGCTGTTCCCTCGTCCCTCACCTGACTGACCACGGAAAACTGCATCACCGCCGGCCACTCCGACTCCTGAAACCGTTCCTCTTCAAACTCATCCTGAAGCATTCTGGTATACGCCGCTTCCTTATACAGCGGAAAGCAGATCACGGTCGCAATCATCAACACGCTTCCTAACAGAAGACAAAGATTCATCCATTTTTTATGCCAAAGCTTTTGCAGCATTATTCGAAACATATTTCCATTCCTTCCGTTAAGCCTTCTGCAACTCCATAATTGATCTGATCCGAACCGCAGGGCACGAAGCCCACATAGGCTGCACCGCCATTTTCCGTGCGCACCTTCACATAGGTCTGTCCCTTCATTCTGGTAACTGCCTTTTTCGGAATCAGTAATACATTTTCGATCTGTCTTGCCGTACAGGATACCGTAAGACGGCTCTTATTCCATAAGCCGCCGGAGGTTTCCGCACTTAATTCCATGTTCCCGATATCCTCTGCCGGAAGTTCAATCAGAACATCCTCAGACTGTAGCTCCGTGCTTAAGGCTGTGCCATGACAGGTGACAACGGTTCCCGTCGTCTCCTGTTCCTTCCCCTCCAGATCGGTATAAGTAACTGCGACCTTCATACCGTAATTCAGAAGGTTTCCCTCATCCTTCACGGTCACATAACAGTGATCCGCCTTGGCAATCTGGAATAAGGTTTCTTCTTTGGCAAGCTGCTTTTCCTCGGTATAATCCGGCATCGCAATCACTACACCGTCCACCGATGCCGTGAGCTGCGTAATCGCATAATCAGACCGCATCTGTGCAATCTCTTCCTGCAGCTTATCCTCTTCCTTCTGTAAATGTGCAAGCTCCCGGTTTAACTGCTTCTTCACAAGCCGGTCCTTTTCCTTGCTACTTTTTTCCTGTAAATCAGCCTTTCGCTGCTCAATCCGTTCTGTTCTTGTCACCTTCGTCTGTAAGGCCACCTCATCCGGTACAACATAAACATTGGCAAGGACCTCACCCTTTTTCACCTGCTGGTTGTTGTGCACCAGACTTTCCACGAAATAGCAGGTTCCGTATTCAACCGGATTCTTAACCACCTCATAAGAAGGAAAATAAAGATACCCGGCAGCTTCAAAGGATGTTGTAAGGCTTCCCTTTTCAAGCTTCATGGTTTCCTTATCAACCTTCACGGTTCCGGGAGAAAATACCTGATCTCCCTCGGATAATCCGGAAACAATCTCCGTATAGATTCCGTCTGACATGCCAATTTCAACCGATGTATAAATGCTGGTTTCTCCATCCATACGATAGACAAAGTTTCCTCCGGCATCCTTATGGATGGCATCGCTTGTCACAGAAAGTACATGCTCGGCCTTATCACTGACGCGGATAACCACGCCATAATCTCCAATGGCAATCTCCTGCGCATCATCCTGAAAGGTAAAGGTTGCATAGAGGCTGTCCTGATTACGGATCCGTTTATTATATTCCTCTGCCTTCATAGGCTCATAGATAATCTCATAACGCTTCCCGTCAAAGAACGCATAGATGTCCTTTGCATTATTGACGTCGGCTTTACTGATGAAATCACAGTGAAGCTTCCGGCTGCTTAAATCTCCAACCGCAGCTACTGCACTTCTTGAACTGAGAAAATCCCCATAGCTTAAATAGGAAATGGCTACCACCGTACCTGCTGCCGTTGCTTTCAGAATGGTCTTTTCTTTCTTATCCTGTAACCGCCCGAGTTCAGAAAGGGCATAATCATGATCCAGTTCATAAAGTTCATTCTGCTGCTTTAACTGCTCCTGAAGCTGATTCACTTCCACGGTAACATCCTGATATTTGACTCCATAATCGGCAAATTCTGCCTGCCGGTCATCCCGGTTTTGATACTCCTCACAGAGCCGCTTGTAAAACGCCTGATCCTCTAACGGCTTTTCGAGATTTTCCTTCATAATCCCGACTGCTTCCTCGTGATCCTCCTCCTGATCCTCTATGGATTCCTGCTTTTCCTCGATCTGCTTTTCCAGATCTCCGGTATCTCCGTAAATCAGAGGGCTCCCGGCCTGTACCGTCTCTCCCGGCAGCGTTCCATAGGAAGCAAAGGTCTGATTCGTGGAATAAGCATATTCTTTCGTATCGAAGTCCACGGTAGCCGGATAGATCTCTGCTTTATACAGATTCCGGTAAGTGACTGCTTCGTAATTGCCTGCCGCCCCTTCCGGCTCTAACAGAGTTACTTCGCTTTCCCCGTCTTCCTGCGTCCTGGCATTTCCCGACACCTGTGTACTTCCGGCACATCCTGTAACGACAAGCAGCAGGCAGCACCACGCGGTCATTGTTTTTAAGATTTTGCTGTTTCTGCTCATCATTGCAAAATTACCTTTTCTCCTTCCTGAAGTCCTGACAGGATCTCGGTATACTCGTCTCCTTTTAATCCGGCTTCCACATAGACCATCTGCCGCATGCCGTCTTCATCCGTCATATAGACATAATCTTTTCCGTCGGCATTATGTACTGCGCTCTTCGGCACACGAAGCACATGGTCCTTCTCTTCCATCACCAGCAGGAGATTTCCGGTTGCTCCTACCTCAAGAACCGCCCCTTCCGGCTGTTCCTCAATCGAAAATAGCTGTTTCTCTCCCCAGTGTTCCATATCATAAGGCAAAAGCACGTAATCGCCCTTCCCATTCCCGGTTGTGATTGTCATGGATACCGGCTCTCCGGCTTTGAAATAATCGCTGTATTCCGGCTTTTCCAGTTCAAACAGACATTCTGAGGTATCAATAATGGTCATAATCGGATCATCTTTCACACAGACGCTTCCTTCCAGATCCCGTTCTACTGAAGAGATCGTTCCGTCGATCTGCGCATAAACGCGGCTTTCCTCCTGCTCCTTGTGAAGAACGGCAAGCTCTGCCTCGTCCAATGCAATGGCATCGGAATAATCCTCACGCAGATAGCGGTGCTCCTGTTCGATTTCTGCAAGCTGCTTCTCTTTCTCTATCCAGTCACTGCTCGTCTGTTCGGTGTGATAGGTGTACTGCACATTAAGCGCATCAATGGCATTCTGCAGATTCCTCTCATTCTGATCCAGCAAAAGCTTTTGCCTTGCAAGGTGATATTCTGTTTTCGCAATGTTCTCGTCCAGTCCATCTGTCACAAGGGAGGCCAACAAATCTCCCTTCTGAACCGTATCTCCAATATTCACATAGATCTGGTCGATGGTCTTTCCGCTGACTGAAAAGCTGACCTCCTGATCCTCTACCTGCCGGTAGGTACAAAGAAGCTTTTCGCTCAAAACCACTTCTCCGTAATCCGCTGCAACGGTTTCAAAAAGTACCTGCTCCGTTTCGGGCTCCAACGTCACCTGTGTTTCCTGCACGTCTCCCTGTCCGCACGCGGTCAGTAATATCCCCGTCAAAAGGAACAGGCTGCCCGCCCACACTTGCTTTCTTCTTTTCCTCATAGCTGCCTTCCCATATATAACAAAGGCGGGAAATCCCGCCTTTCTTTATTTCTTTTCTTCACGAAGCCGTTTGATAAATGCTGCAATCTTTTCCATTGCAATCTGCAGATTTTCCAGCGAATACGCATAGGAGATTCGTAAGAAACCTTCCCCACAGTCTCCGAATGCCGTACCGGGTACAACTGCAACCTTTTCTTCCCTCAGGAGGCGTTCTGCAAATTCATCACTCGTCATGCCGAACTCCTTAATGCAGGGGAATACATAGAAGGCTCCATAAGGCTCGAAGCACTGCAGCCCCATTTTCTTAAAGGCATGCATTAAATATCTTCTTCTCTGATTGTACGCCTCACGCATCATGGCAACATCTTCATCCCCGTTTTTCAACGCTTCAATCGCCGCATACTGGCTTGTGGTCGGTGCACACATAATCGCAAACTGGTGAATCTTGAGCATCTGTTGTAAAATGGGTGCCGGAGCAGCAGCATAGCCAAGTCTCCATCCGGTCATTGCATAGGCCTTGGAGAATCCGTTGATTAATACGGTTCTTTCCTGCATTCCCGGAAGGCTGACAATGGAAACATGCTTCTCTTTATAGGTAAGCTCTGCATAAATTTCATCGGAAATAATGAAAATATCCTTCTCACGGATGACTTCTGCGATTTCTTCGAGGTCTTTCTTCTCCATGATGGCTCCAGTCGGATTATTCGGGAACGGAAGAATTAACACCTTTGTCTTGTCGGTAATCGCATCACGCAGTTCCTGTGCGGTCAGCCGGAATTCATTCTCTTCCTTAAGCTCGATGATCACCGGCTTTGCATTGGCCAGAATCGCGCACGGCTCATAGGAAACGTAGCTGGGCTGCGGGATCAGCACCTCTTCTCCCGGATTAATCATGGCACGCAGTGCTATATCGATCGCTTCCGATCCACCTACGGTTACAATAACCTCTTTCATCGGATCATAGGTAACTCCCTGCGTCCTCTGAAGATATGCGGCAATTTCCTGACGTAATTCCTTAAGACCGGTATTCGAGGTATAAAAGGTACGTCCCTTTTCCAGAGAGTAAATACCCTCATCACGGATATGCCACGGGGTGTCAAAATCGGGCTCACCCACGCCTAATGAAATGGCATCATCCATCTCACTTACAATATCAAAAAATTTACGGATACCCGAAGGTTTAATCTCTACAATTCTGTCGGATAACGGATTTCTCATGGCGTAATCATCTCCCTTGTGTCTTCATATTTTTTGCCTAAAATCGTTCCATGATCCTTGTATTTCTTAAGAACAAAGTGGGTAGCAGTGCTCAATACGCCGTCCAGTGTGGATAACTTATCGGACACGAAGCTTGAAACCTGTTTTAAGGACTTGCCCTCAAGAGATACCAGCAGATCATAGCCTCCGGAAATCAGATAAACACTGTTTACCTCCGGATACTTGTAAATGCGTTCTGCCAGGTTGTCAAATCCCTGTCCTCTCTGCGGCGTAATGCGTACTTCGATCAATGCCGTTACCTTCTCAATATCGGTCTTTTCCCAGTCAATCATGGTATGGTAACCACAGATAATTCCCTCATCTTCCAATGCTTTCAGTTCATTGGCGACATCAATTTCTTCCGCGCCAAGAATCACCGCCAGCTCCTTTACGGAGATACGGCTGTTTTTTTCAATAATGGCTAAAATCTGTTCTCTCATCACTTCTCAAATCCTCCTGATTCCTAATTATTTTCCTTATCCAAACACCCTGTAAATTTCATCCTGTCCCGGTTTATCTAAGAAACGGACCTCTTCCTCATTGCAAATGATCTTGTCATTGCCTGCATTGGTTGTTCCGATACAGACCGCCGGAATTCCATGCTCCGCAAGTTCCCTGACCAGTGCCTCTCCGTCTGTCGTAACCATGAGAAGCGCTCCTCCGGATAAAAGCTGATATGGATTCACCTCGAGGCATTCACATATCTCAACCGTTTCCTGTAAAATGGGAATTTTCTTTAAATCTACATGCAGTCCAACGCCTATTTGACGGGAAAGCTCCCACAATGCACCGAAGACTCCGCCCTGATGCAGGTCGTGCATTGCATAAACGCCGGACTTCACCGCTATGGCAGCCTCTTCCCGCACCGACAAATGCCCTGCGCATTCCGCAGCTCCCGAAAGGAAGCTCTGCGCATAGGACTTATGCAGCTTTTCACGCTCCGTTTCGAGCAAAACCGCCGTCGCCTCTACTGCAGCAAATTTACTCATAACAATATCATACTCTTTTGAAGGGCTTTCGTATACCCTCTTTTGTTTCAAATATCCAAAGGCAGTTACACTGATCACCGGCGTACTTACCCGGCTGCTGATTTCGGTATGCCCTCCGGAAATCTGGATAGAGAGTTCCTTGCAGGTATCATCGATTCTCCTCATCAGCTCCTGCAATTCTTTTTCTTCCAGTGACTCCGGAAGGGTAAGTGCCAGGGAAATCCCAACGGTCTGTGCTCCTGCCGCCGCCAGATTATTATCCGCGGCATAAACCGCCAGCCTTCCCGCATCCTTTACCGGCAGGGCAACGGTCTGTGTCGTTGTTACCAGTGTCTCTTCCTTCCATGAGAAAAAGGCACAGTCCTGTCCCAGTGCTGCACCCTTTTGCATTTCTTCTCTATAAGTTCCGATCTTTCGTAACACGGAACGCTTTAAACAATTCTCTGTAAGTTTCCCTTGCTTCATCCTGATTGACCCTGTCTTCTGCCTTCGTCCTGTTTCTGCTCTGTTCCTATTCTGCAGGCTGCTCCGCGGCAGGCGCTGCTTCTTCTGCTGCCGGCTGGGCAGGCTGTTCTGCCGGAGCCGCGCCAGCGGCCAAAGCGGCGGCGACGTTTCTTACATGGTCAATATTGTTGGTGGCAATCGCTGCCATGATTTCATTGTAGGCATTCGGATCGGAGGTTGCCACTCCGACGGTAGCCGATCTCGGTGACATCTTATATACACTGGAGTTCACCATTTCACGGCTGACCTCCACGCCATTCTCCGTTACCACTTTCCAGAGGTTTGCCTTATATCCGATATGGGCAGACTGCACCGAAACAGAACCGATCGGTGCTCCTTCATTAACATAGATCACCTCGGTATCCGGATAAGTCTTACTGATGACCTCACTCTCATAACGCACTGCATGCCCCGGATCTCTGGTCTCTTCCCCATAGATCGTGAATACAAGCTGCTTGTCTTCTGTCGTATAGCCTTCAATATAAATGGGCGCACCCGTATTATTCACAAACCGGAAATCCTTGCCGGCAGACTCTGAAATGGCTGCATCTGCAGAAGGATCCACATAAGTCACAATCATGGAATGGTTGTGACGCTCCGTCACTTCCAGTTCCGATAATAAAACCGCATTATATAAGGTTGTCGAAACCTGGCAGATTCCGCCTCCAAGACTGTCTACCACCTGTCCGTTCAGATAGGAGCCTGCAAGGAAATAACCGTTCGCCTCCGAAAAAGGAGATACCGCATCATAGGTTGAAAATTCATCACCCGGATAAAGGGTCGTTCCATTAATTAATGCACAACCGTTCCGCACATTCGCACTTCTTCCGGATCCGGAAGTCTTAAAGCTGGTAGAGAACGTACCAAGGACATCCTTCACCTTGGAAAGCTCTTCGGTAGTTCCTCTGGCTTCTGCTACCGTAATGCTCAATTCAATTCTGCCGTCTTCCTTGTCCCATCCATTACATAGATAATTTTCGACAAGCTGTAAGGATGCATCCTCATCCACCTTTTCTCCGTTCTGTCCCGGATTCACAATAAAGGTTCCGTTTTCACGGGTAAGGGTTGCATCGGAAGCCTCGTGATTATAGACCGAACACTGGTCTGCAAGCACCAGACGTAATAATTCTTCATCACAGGAAAATTCTAACGGAAGAACGCGGTTTTCATGTTGTAAATCCTTGGAAACCTTGTAACGCTGCACAATATTTCCATGCTGTCCGATGGAAACTGCTTCGTCCATGACCTCGGGATTACTCCAATGAAATCCGACATCTGCCGGTGTAATCTGTACTTCATTGCCTCCTACTGCTATAAGTGTGATCTGCTTTTCAGACCATTCGGCAACTTTCTGTTCCATCATGTCTTTTGCCTCTTCAGCGGTCATTCCCTCTAAAGAGATGTCGTCCACATAAACACCTGCCAGAATGGTATCCCCTTCCGCAGCGTGTACCGGCTGTATCATTATGGTCAGACAAAGAAACGAGACCATCAGCCCTAAACACATCATCTTAAACTTTTTCATTTTTCCCCTCATTGCTTTATGGCACCAAATATGCTAAAGTTGGAATAATCATAGCAAGCACCAGTAATAAAATAATCACAGATGATACGATTCTTTTATTTTTTTTATTATTAAAATTAAACATAGTTTCACCTCTTCATTTGAAAGGATTATATATGAGATTCTATTTTTTTGCAAGTTTTATTGTATTCTGTGTCTGGCTCGGATACGAAATCCATAAGCGCCGGAATGCGGAGGCTAAAAACTACGAAGCCTTCTGGGATCGTGAACACGCTGCCAACAGTACCAGGCGTAAGTCCCTTGATGGTCTTCCTTATATCGCCATCCCGGTTGAAACCTTTCCCTTTGGTCTGCTGCCGGAAAATGAACAGGTTCTGGAATATGAACAGACGATCCACGATCTTGCGCAGGAGCCGGTTGTGAATCTGACCGGATTTTCCAATACCGATCTGAAGCTTCAATATGGTGCTCCCAATATTGATCTGCTGTCTCTCTATGACCAGCGGTATACCACCCTTGTATGTACCCTGCAAAGCTGGGCAGAGCTTCTATATAAAGAAGGGTTCCCGGAAGAGGCTCGGAGTCTGCTTGAATTTGCAGTTGATACGCATACGGATATTTATGCGTCCTATGAGCTTTTGGTCCGCATTTATGAGGAAAACTCGGAAAAAGAAAAAATTTCCTCTCTCCTTCCACTTGCACAGGAGATCCGTTCTTTGAGTAAGAACCGGATTATCACACTGCTTGAAGAACACCGTTAACGTCCATATGTGAAATAAATCCGGTCTATGATACGGCTTGCCTCATTTCGGGTCAGCTTTTCCACATCGTAGTCCGGTATTATTTTATGCTGCTCGAGCAAAGAATATAACTTTTGTTTTTGCTGCGGCCGGATCGGAGACTCTCTTTTGATCTTATAGATAAGCGGAAACGGAGCAAAGGTCTTCTCCCGTTCTTCCAATGTCTGATTTTTCCCCAGTTCCTTCATGAAGATCAAATAAAGCCGTGACGTACTTTCCGCATCTCCCAATGCGCGGTGTGCATGATGCTCGATTCCATAATGCAGACACAAATCCGTTAATCTCCGGCTTGGGAGCTCCGGCAGATAAATGCGGGATAGCCGCAGGGTATCAATCCCTAAATGAGACTGCTCCGGCTTCCACAGGTTCTGGTTCACGGCTGCCTTTTTGAGAAAGGAATAGTCAAACATCACACTGTGTCCCAGAATCACATCATCCTCCAGAAAATCAAGGAGCCTGGGAATCACTTCCTCACTGTCCTTTGCTTCCAGCAGTTCTTCCTGCGTAATTCCGGTAAGCCCGGTAATCTTTTCCGGAAGTGCGATGCCCGGACGGATCAATTGTTGAAAACGGTCGATAATCTTACCGTTCCGTACCTTCACAGCACCTGCTTCAATGATTTTATCATATTTCGGATTTAAGCCCGTGGTTTCTAAATCCAGGGCTGTGTAATTCTCTATCAATTCATAGTCTCTTTTCTTTGCTTTTTCATACGTGCCTCATAATCTGCGCACACATCACACAAAAAGCACTCTTCACATTTCGGTGTCGGTGCCTTACAGATCTCACGTCCGAAGGTGATCAGATGAATGTTGCAGAGAATCCAGTGGTCCTTGGGCAGCTTCTTCATCAGGTCAAATTCTACTTTCTCAGGTTCTGTCTCTTTCGTAATGCCAAGCTTCTTCACAATCCGCTTCACATGGGTATCCACAACAATGCTGGGATCATGATAGATGTTCCCACGGATGACATTGGCCGTCTTACGTCCAACACCGGCAAGGGACGTCAGATCCTCCAGGGAACGGGGCACCTGCCCGTCATATTTATCGCGGAGTGTCTGACAGCACGCAATGATATTCTTCGCCTTATTATGATAAAAGCCTGTCGAATGAATGTCCTGTTCCAGTTCTTTCAGATCTGCATCCGCAAATGCATTGACATCCGGATATTTCACAAACAGATCCTTCGTTACGATATTGACTCTGGCGTCAGTGCACTGTGCACTCAGCATTGTCGCAATTAATAGCTGCCATGCACTTTCATGATCAAGGGAACAGCGGTAATCGGTTCCATAGTGTTCATCCAGACGCTCTAATATGATTTTTACTCTTTCTGCAATGGTCATTTTCTTCCCTCTATATCCTGGTAACTTCCACAGTACGGACATCGCCCGGTATATCCGGCTGCTGCCTCATAGCTGGCACCACAGTTTCTGCAGGAAACGGCAACCATCTTAATCTGCGATGGATCAACCGGCTTATCATCCATGAGTTCTGCTTCTCCAGGAAGAATTTCATTCCGCACCGATTTCGGATCAAAGCTATACTTTCCACGATATTCGTAAATATCCATGGTCATTCCGATCGGATATTCTCCAGAACCCTTTGACATTCCGGCAGGTAAGATTGCTTCCCGCTCAATGCCTTTTTTGTCAAAATAATGCACCTTCACATTGATCGGAAATCTTCCGTTCACACGATAAGATGTATTCTCAACATAGCCATAGATCTTTGCTTTATATCGATCTCCATGCTTCTTAATGCTGTTTTTCTTGAATTCCGGGATCAGCGCACCAATAATAAAGGCAATCCCCAGCATGACAAACATCATGGGAATGGCAAGAAATCCGAAGCCCCCCGGAGCCCATGAAAAAGCAAACAAAAATACGATTGAGATTGTTCCACCAATCAACACGTAAAACGCTCCCATAATTGCAATAATTTTCTGTGCAACATTCATAACGATTCTCTCCCGTTTCTGACACTATTTTATAATTATAGCAGAAAACTCCCTGCCGTGTGAACATTTCTTCCGAAATTTCTACACGGCAGAGAGTCCTATTTCTCTGAATGTTTTCTATTTTTATTTCCAGAACTTCTTTTTCTTTGTCTCCTGTTTCTCACCACCGATATTCTTCGCCGCATTTAAGCTGTCTCCGGTTAATGCATCGAACTGCTTTAACAACTCCTTTGCTTCTCCCGAAAGCTTCTCCGGTGTCTGGACAACCAGTGTTACATAATGGTCACCACGAACCTCTTTGTTACGAAGAGAAGGTACACCCTTGCCCTTTAAGCGAACCTTGGTATCGGTCTGGGTTCCGGGTTTTACTTCATAAATGACTTTGCCATCTACGGTATCTACTACGACATCACCGCCCAATGCTGCAACCGCATAGGAAATCGGTACGGTAGAGAAAATGTTGTAATCCTGTCTCTGGAAAATCGGGTGGCGTGCCACGATTACTTCTACAAGCAGATCGCCTCTCGGTCCTCCGTTTGTTCCCGGCTCTCCTTTGTCGCGGATCCGAACGCTCTGTCCGTTATCAATACCGGCAGGAATGGATACCTGGATCTTCTTGCGGTTTGCAATATAACCGGTACCGTGACAGTCTGCACATTTCTCTTTGATTACTTTACCTGTTCCGTTACATTCCGGACAGCTCTGTACATTACGGACGGTTCCGAAGAAGGACTGCTGAGTAAATACCACCTGACCTTTACCACCGCACTTCGTACAGGTTTCCGGACTCGTTCCTGGCTTTGCACCGGTGCCGTGACAGGTTGCACATTCATCCTTTAACGTAAGTTCAATCTCTTTGCTCACACCGAAAACTGCTTCTTCAAATGTAATTCTGACGCTGGTACGGATATTGGCACCCTTCATCGGTCCGTTATTCGCTCCACGGCGTCTTCCGCCTCCAAAGAAGTCTCCGAAAATATCTCCGAAAATATCTCCAAAATCTGCACTGTTAAAATCAAAACCACCAAAGCCACCAGCTCCGCCGCCTTCAAATGCCGCATGACCAAACTGGTCATACTGACGTCTCTTCTCCGGATCACTTAATACGGCATACGCTTCGGAAGCTTCCTTAAATTTCTTTTCTGCCTCTGCATCACCGGGATTCATATCCGGATGATATTTCTTTGCCAGTACACGATATGCCTTTTTGATTTCCGCATCATCAGCCGTTTTGCTGATTCCGAGCACTTCATAATAATCTCTCTTCTGCTCTGCCATGATTTTATTGCCTTTCCATTAAACCAGATTAAGATGCTACTGCACGAACTGCTTCCGCAGTCCATGCAAGTAACATCTTTTTGTATTTCTTTATGCTTGTGGCTTCATTGAAGTCACACTGTCTTTAGTTTAAACCTCACGGTAGTCGCCGTCAACCACATCATCTGCAGGACCACTCTGGGCACCCATATCAGGACCTGCCTGACCGCCCATGCCGCTCATGTCAGGACCTGCTGCACCCTGTGCCTGCTGCATGTTCTCATACATCTTAGTGAACAGAGCCTGTGCACTGTTGGTCAGCTTCTCCTTGGCAGCCTTTAATTCATCGATGTCACTGTCGGACATTTCCTGATCTTTTGTTCTGTCAAGAACTGCCTTAACGGCTGCGATATCAGCTTCTACCTCAGACTTCTGGGAAGCATCAATCTTATCACCAACTTCATTTAAAGCCTTTTCGGTCTGGAATACGAAGGAGTCTGCATCGTTTCTGGTGTCGATGGCTTCCTTTCTCTTCTTATCCTGTGCTTCATATTCAGCAGCTTCCTTTACGGCCTTATCGATTTCATCATCGGACATATTAGAACCTGCCGTAATGGTGATGTGCTGTTCCTTACCGGTTCCAAGATCCTTAGCAGATACATTAACGATACCGTTTGCATCGATATCGAAAGTAACTTCGATCTGCGGAACACCTCTCATTGCCGGAGGAATACCATCCAGACGGAACTGTCCAAGAGACTTGTTATCTCTTGCAAACTGTCTTTCGCCCTGTACAACGTTGATATCAACTGCTGTCTGGTTATCTGCTGCTGTTGAGAAGATCTGACTCTTCTTAGTAGGAATGGTTGTGTTTCTCTCGATCAGTCTGGTTGCAATACCACCCATGGTCTCGATGGACAGGGAAAGAGGAGTAACATCCAAAAGAAGGATTTCACCTGCACCTGCATCACCGGCTAATTTACCACCCTGGATAGAAGCACCAAGTGCTACACATTCATCCGGGTTCAGGCTCTTGCTGGGCTCCTTGCCTGTTAACTGTTTTACCTTATCCTGTACAGCAGGAATACGTGTAGAACCACCAACCAGTAATACCTGGCCTAAATCTGCGTTTGTTAAACCGGCATCTCTCATCGCATTCTGAACAGGGATTGCTGTTCTCTCTACGAGGTCGCTTGTCAATTCATCGAATTTTGCTCTGGTAAGAGTCATATCAAAGTGCTTCGGTCCCTCTGCGGTAGCAGTGATAAACGGAAGGTTGATATTGGTTGTGGTTGCAGAAGAAAGTTCCTTCTTAGCCTTTTCTGCTGCTTCCTTTAATCTCTGAAGTGCCATCTTATCGTTGGATAAGTCAACACCTTCTGCTTTCTTAAATTCATCAATCATATACTGTGTCAGCTTGTTATCAAAGTCATCACCACCAAGGTGTGTATCACCGTTTGTAGCTAATACTTCGATAACGCCATCACCGATTTCAATAATGGAAACATCGAATGTACCACCACCTAAATCGTATACCATGATCTTCTGCTCTTTTTCATTATCAAGACCATAAGCAAGTGCTGCTGCGGTAGGCTCGTTGATAATACGCTTTACATCAAGGCCTGCAATCTTACCGGCATCCTTGGTTGCCTGACGCTGTGCGTCATTGAAGTATGCAGGAACGGTAATAACCGCTTCGGTAACCTTCTCGCCTAAGTAGCTTTCTGCATCTGCTTTCAGTTTCTGAAGAATCATTGCAGAAATCTGCTGAGGAGAATATTTCTTGCCATCAATGGTACGGCCACGATCTGTACCCATATCTCTCTTAATGGAAGAAATGGTTCTTTCTGCATTGGTAACTGCCTGACGCTTTGCAGGCTCACCGATTAATCTTTCTCCGGTCTTTGTGAATGCAACTACGGAAGGGGTTGTTCTTGCGCCTTCTGCATTTGCGATAACGGTGGGCTTACCACCTTCCATAACGGCTACACAACTGTTTGTTGTACCTAAGTCAATACCAATAATTTTACTCATAACTATGTCCTCCTATGATCATTATCCTGTTCATTTCAAATTTTCATGCAAATCTGAATCACTTCAGATATTTATGGTACTACTGCCACCATACTGTGTCTTACTACGCTGCCTCTGTAGGTATATCCTTTCTGAAGTTCCTGTGCAATCACACCGGACTCATACTCATCACTCTCCACCTGCATTACTGCGTTGTGAAGGCCCGGATCAAACTCTTCACCTACAGCGGGAATTGGTTTAACTTCCATCTTTTCCAATTCTCCGATCAGCTGTTTATATATCATTTCCATTCCTTCTGCAAAAGGGGTTCCCTTTTCTTCTTCGGGAATAGAAGCAAGACCTCTTTCAAAATTGTCTACCACCGGAAGGATCTTTTCGATCACGCTCTTGGCTCCCGTCTCAAACATGGCGTTCTTTTCTTTATCCGTTCTCTTACGGAAGTTATCGAACTCTGCCATCTGACGTTTGACCTTGTCTTCCAGTTCATTGATCTTTTCATTCAAAGCATCCTGTTTCTTATCTGCTTTAAATCTGCTCTTCTTTGCTTTCTTTGCAGCCTTCTCATCCTCTTCGGGTTCTTCCTCAGGCACTGCCTCTTCCTCTTCGCCGGCGATCGGATCTTCACCGTCCTGTGTTTCTACGGTATCGGCATCCGGCTGTATTTCATTCTCTTCCATTTCTTCCTGCAGGGTTTCTGCAACCTTCTGGTCGAATTCGTCTTTAATATCTATTGCCATTCGTCTCATCCCTTTCTCTGATGTCTCACAGTCACCTGCGAAACTCTCTTGCTATTCTTTCTTCTTATATAAGTCATCCAACTGATGGGTAATGGTTTTCAATGTTCCGATTACCTTGTCGTAATCCATCCGTTTCGGTCCGATAATACCGATCGTTCCTCGCATTCCTTCGCCAAGCTCATAGGTTGCGGTAACAACGCTGCAGTCCTTCATCGACTGGATCGGTGTCTCTTCACCGATATAAACCTGGATTCCTGTATTATTATCATCCGAAAGATTTTCCTGTACCAGCTCGGTTAACAACTGCTTCTCTTCAAAGGTATTGATAATGCTGCTTGCTTTCTGCTGGTCGGCCAGTTCCGGATACTTGAAAATATTATTGGCCCCGCTGGTATAAACCTCTAAGTCTTCCTCTGCATGAATGGATTCTGCAATCGCATCAATCACATCTGCCACAATCTCACTGTGAATACCTGCCTGCTGTTTCAGGGAAGAAATCATGCCAAGATTAATCTCTTCAAGGGCTAACCCATTCAAATGGGTATTCAGTAAAATGTTCAGCTTAAGAAGTGTCTCATCATCTAATTCTTCCGCAGTATGGATGATGTTATTCTTAATCACGTTTCCTTCGACAACGACTACAGCAAGGAGCTGGTTCACATCCACTCTCGACAACTGGATAAATTTCAGTTTGTTCGTATGAATCGTCGGTGTCGTGATCATGGAAGCATAGTTGGTATTCACAGCTAAAAGCTTCGCTACCTGTTTCAGAAGCTGATCCATCTTATCTTCCTTCTGAACCATGACTTCCTTCATTTCTTCGATCTTGCGATCCTTCTGCTCCATCATCGTGTCTACGTATAAACGATATCCCTTATCGGAAGGAATACGTCCTGCGGAAGTATGGGGCTGTAAAATATATCCCATCTCCTCAAGATCTGACATTTCGTTACGAATGGTTGCTGAACTTAAGTTCAAGTCTGTGTACTTGGAAATTGTACGGCTTCCTACAGGCTCTCCCGTCTCTAAGTAGTTCCGGATAATGGCTTGTAAGATTTTGACTTTTCTTTCACTTAGTTCCATGCAGACCATCCTTTCTCAAATGCAGGGCTCTTACTTACTGCACTTTGTTTTTGTATTGTTAGCACTCACTTTAATAGAGTGCTAATATCTACAATCATTAATCTATCACTATGTGCAACTATTGTCAATACAAAAGTATGAAGATTTTGTGAACAATTTCGAAACAAAAGAAACTGATATAAACAGGTAAAATTCCTGAATATATCAGTTTCCTTAATTACATATCTGCTACGCAGCTGCTTGATTGTTACTGTTCACTCGTACCTCGTTCCAGTAACGATTCGCAGGCTCATTTGAAGTT
>CAVHRK010000096.1:0-20590 GCA_963638365.1 Anaerobutyricum sp.
CGTGTTCGGGACTTTCACCCGTTAGAGCGCGCCCATGGCGCGCAAACACAAAAAACATCCGTCACACTTCCATGTAACGGATGTTTCTAAAAGTCAATTAATTTTCGTAATTTATTGTAACTCTCTGATGCTGATCTCCCCGGAATTCAGCCGTTCTTTGCTGCCATCCTCATACTGTACAATCAGCGCACAGGTATCATCCACCTCTAACGCAAGTGCTTTCCGGTTCCCGGACGGAGCAAGCACGGTAATTTTCTTACCGACAACAAGACTTCGTTCCTGATATTTCTTCACATAATCCTTTTTGTCAAATTCCGTATAATAGTTCATAAAATGGTTTAAGAAGCCTGCTGCAAGGAGATTCTTTCCATCATTCTTCCTCTGGTCAAAAATGGCTCCGGCAATGTTCTCAATTTCCTTGGAAAATCCATCCTCCGGAAAGTACACATTAAATCCGATACCGACCACAACATATTCCACACTTCCACTTTCCATGCTGATGGAGGCCTCGGTCAGAATACCGCTGACCTTCCTCCCGTTGATATAAATGTCATTTACCCATTTGATTCCCGGTGTCTGACCGGAAGTCTCTTCAATCGCCTCACATGCCGCCACGGCTGCCATGGAAGTAAGATTTGTCAGCTCGTTCGTTGCAATTTCCTTTGGACGGAGCAGAATACTTAAATAAATCCCGGTGTCTACGGGAGAATAGAAGCTTCGTCCGCGCCTTCCCCGTCCCCCCGTCTGTTTATTTGCAATAATCACATATCCTTCGGGGATTTCTTCGTTTGCTTTCTCCCGGAGCATGGTATTCGTGGAACTGACTTCCGAAAGAACCTGGATGGTAAGCTTCTGATTCCGTGAATCCAGATATTTTTCAATGCCCTGTGCCGAAAGAATATCCGTATTCATCGAAAGCCGGTATCCTCTGTTCGGCACAGCATCAATCTCATATCCATCACTACGCAGTGCATTAACTGCTTTCCATACTGCCGCACGGGACACCGATAGCTGTGCTGCAATCTCTTCCCCCGAAAAATAAATGCCCTTATTTGCTTCAAACAATGCAAGAATATTTTCCTTCGTGCTCAACTGTGCAACCCCTTTCCTTATACCCAATGAACATATTTCTATTACATCTAATAATAAAACAATTGTAATACGAATTACAATACAAGAAGCTGTTTTCAAAAACAATAGTTTTCTTTTTATAGGAATTGCGTTACGATGTAGTTATTATTGTTAAAAACCCTGATTACGATTTCAAATAACTAATGTAAGGAAAAACATGATGATTAAATTAATTGCTACTGACATTGATGGTACTCTTGTAAAAGATGGTACCCTGCAGATTGATGCAGAATATATGACGGTTATTGAACAATTAATCCGGAAAGGCATTCATGTTGCGGTCTGCTCCGGACGTCAGTTCGTCAGTGAACAGAAGCTGTTTGCCCCGGTCCGGAATGAACTGCTTTATATTACGGATGGAGGAACTGTTGTCAGAACTCCGAAAGAAATCCTGCAGGTTTCCACAATGCCGGATCATGTCTGGAAGGGAATGTGTCAGATGGTACATGAAAATCTGCCGGACTGTGACTGCTATATTTCCACACCGGATATGGGCTATGCTGAAAATGAAAACAGCCAGATGTTTCACTGGCTGAAAGATTCTTATGGTTATGATATCTGTGCTGTAGAGGATCTGATTGCCTGCTCTCCTGCGGATGTGATCAAATTTACCGTTTATCACCCCTCTGCCTGTGAAGAAAAATGCGCGCCTCTCTTTACGCCGACATGGAAGGAGCAATCCCTTCTTGCCTGCTCCGGAAAGGAATGGATAGACTGCAATCCCCTCGGTGTCAGCAAATGGACCGCTCTGTCTTATTTACAGAACTATCTGGGTGTTCTCCCGGAAGAAACCTGTGCATTCGGAGACAATCTGAATGATATGGAGATGCTGGAAAACGCAGGCTTAAGCTTTGCTGTTTCCAACAGCCGTGAAGAAGTGCGTAATGCTGCGAAAGAAATCTGCCCGCCTTACTGGGAAAACGGTGTCCTGCAGGTATTAAAGCGGTTTCTGTAGGCAGCTATGACAGTTTCAGGCAATCCCTCAGATATAATTTCGATCATATAAAATAAAAATATACCCCATCAGGTATATCATACAAATTTCGTATATTTTTATACCCGATGAGGTGTAATTCTAATAATAAATTCAAAGTTATTAATCAGCTCATATCATTTCATGTATCCAAACCAGCATTTCTCCCTCACCACGATTATTCCAGTATGCATATGGTATCGCCCGGATATCTGCATCTTCATAAATCAGTTGGCAACTATTATATAATTTCCCGCTTTTGGGTATCAGTCTTCTCCCCTGTAATTCCAGTTCAAGACACTCTGAAAAATAAGAGGATTTTTTCTTCTGTACTTCTTGGCTTCTAAGATAAATACACTGTAGATCAGACCCATTATCAATTTCTTCCAGACAATAAACAATGGGGCCTCTTTTTATTGCCACCTTACCAACATCTGCACTAACCAAGGGGTTCGCATGAAGAAATTCAACGGGCATGTCAAACTGAATGCTGATCTCGCTGTCCTTACAGACTTCCACACACGCATAACCATTGCTTACTGTCAGTTCCTGTTCCTTTCCGTTGCAATATAACCGAAAGCTCTCTGCATAACCCGGAATGCGGAAATGCAGCCTTATTTTCTCTTTTACTCCCTGAACCTTAACTTTTATATTTCCTTCCCATGGGAACATGGAATTCATTCTGATCTGTACTATATCATTATTAACCGGAATGTCCGTCTGGTTTCCAATATATAAATGCGTATAAATATCGGCTCCATCCACTCCATATATGTACTGGCCAAGAGATGCCAATGTCCTCGCAATATTCGGAGGGCAACAGGCAACGCCAAACCATTTCTGACGTCTTGCCTTTATATGCGCCCTTGATGTATGCGGCATACATTGCCGTGGCTTTATCTCCAACGGGTTTACGTAGAAAAAGCTCTTTCCATCCTGTGCGATCCCTGCCAGAATATTATTATATAATTGCTGCTCCATTACTTCTGCATATCGTGAATCACGTGTGATATTTGCCATCCGCAAGCTAAACAGTGCCATGCCGATAGATGCACAGGTCTCTGAGTAGTTACTGTCATTCGGCAGGTCGTAATCCGTGGTAAATCTCTCCAGAAATCCTGAAGATCCAATTCCTCCTGTAACATACATTCTTTTCTGTGTAATGTTTTCCCATAAAGTGATACAGGCCTGCATCAGCTCCTTATCCTGATACTCCTCTGCCACATCTGCCATTGCCGAATACATATAAACAGCCCTGACTGCATGTCCTTCAGCTGTCTTTTGTTTTCTCACCGGTTCATGCGACTGGGAATACATTGGATCATAATCCTCGAATTCCGGAAAAAATCTTTTAAAGTTTTTCTGCTTCCGTTCTTCCAGAAAATAATTTTTTCCTTCCCCACGGATATCCAAAAAGTACTTCGCCTGCTGTAGGTATTTTTTTTCCTGTGTTACCCGGTAGAGTCTGACTAATGCCAGTTCTATCTCCTGATGCCCGGGGTAACCATGATTCTGTCCCCGTTCCGGTCCAAAGGTCCTGCAAATCAGATCAGCAAGTCTGATCATACTGTCAAGGAGTTTTCTTTTTCCTGTTCCTTCATAATAGGCAATTGCTGCTTCTATCATATGTCCTGCTGAATACAATTCATGTCCCTCACAAAGGTTTCTCCATCTCTGTTCTGGTTCTTTAATGATAAAATAAGTATCCAGATATCCATCTTCCTGCTGCGCCTGCACGATCACATCAATTGCATCATCCGCAAGCTTTTCCAGCTTTTCATTCTTCTTTTGTGCCAATGAATATCCAACGGCTTCCAGCCACTTGGCCACATCTGTATCCTGAAATACTGCACCATAAAACTGACCTGTTTTTAATCCTGCTGCAATCTTAAAATTCTCAAGGCAATGACTGGATTCCACCCCTGGCACATTATCATTCATAATATCCCACTGATAAGGAATGATCACATCATCAACAAGGTCAGTATACTGCTTCCAGAACGGATCGGTAATATCCATTTGCGAAAGCCGAACAGTGTTTAATCTCATACTTCACCTCTCCTTTGGTATCCTAAAAGAATTTATCTTGTATTTCATCAAAATCGACACTTCCAAAGCGGTCCATCATTGCCCAATATGCTCTTACACCTACTGCATTGATCCATGGGAAGCAGGTTTTATTCCCTTCTCCCTTCAACCGGTATCCAAATCCGGTATCTGCTGCAAACATTGGATCATCCACTGCCCACCAGCTGATCAGATATCCTTCCTCCTGTAATCCTGGCATCGCATAGCCCCATGAATGTTCTTCTGTTTCGACAGTTTGATTACAACCAAGCCAGTATAATCTGGCAATGTCAAGGAGTTCTTTATCCTTTACATAAACCGCAATCTGTGCCATTTCAGCAACTCCCATGAGCTGAAATGGATGCACATATCCACAGCCGCAGGTGTCACAGGCTCCCATTCCCGTACTGTGGAAGCCATATCTGCTCAAAGTACTGTTCTCTGGAAGCGGTACATCCCAGAGGCATACCCAGGATGCAAAGTAATGTGCCGCCCTTACGGCTGCATCCAAAAATTCCTTTCTTCCAGTTACTTCGTACAATGACAGCATACCAAACATCGGATACAAAATACTCTCATTATCAATCAGCTGTCCCTTGGCATAAATACTATCATGAACACCACCATTAAACCGTACCCTGTCAATAATATATTCTTTTACAAACATACCTGCCTTGCTGGCAGCCTCCAGATATGCCTTATTCTTTGTCAGTTCATATAACTCTGTCAAAAAGGTAATTGATGTCCCTGTTGATGATTTCTTTTCATAAACAGTATTTCCGAACCACTTGGTCGGCTCAAGCAATGGTTTTCCATCAAGGTCATATGCCCTGTACCAGCCTCCATCCGGCTCCTGCGTCCTTAAAAGAAATCCTGCATAATTTTCTATTGCTTCAAGCCATCCGGGATGCTCTGTTCCCTTTGCTTTTTCATAACAATATAATCGAAGCAGTGCAGTAACATCTTCATTCATGCAGCGCAGATATGCTCCCTTCAGGCTTACAAGCTTCTGGATCACATCCTTACGGTACTCATACAACGGCCCCATCAGTTTTTTCAGTTCTTCTCCCTGTGCATATGCAAGTGGCAGTAAAAGCCCTGTCCACCAGAAGTTCACTGATCCGGTGTCCACATTATACAGATTGTAAAACATACCCGATTCCTTTATGTGGATCGTATTGACAAAAAAGTCTGCTGTTTTCAGTGCTTTCCTTTTGTATTCTTCATTATTATGCTCATATCCATACCTTAGGACATTATAGGCATTCAGTATATTCTGTCCCGTAAATCCATACTGTATGATATTTTCAAGTTGTATTCCATCCTGCGGATGACAGTTCAGTACATAACCTGCCGGCAGGTTATGATCTTCTTCTGCATTTTTCTCTACATAATAATGATCCAGGGCATCAAGCCTCAGCCTGATAATCTCCTCCGGAGATACACTTAATGGCTCTGCCTGTGGATGTGTTTTTCTGATAATATCCCTGATCCCACACCAGCAGGCATCATGATAATTTTCATATCCGTGATCAGAAATACGATAAGTCACCGAAAATCCTTCTCCTGCCTTCATGGGCCAGAAAGCACCAAAAGGCACCATCTTTACAATATATAACGCAATCGTTGCATCTCCCTCATAAAAAGGATAACAACATGTCAGTCTGGTACTCCCTTCACTGCCATCTGCTCCCATGCTCCCAATATCCGTTTTCTGAAGGAAAAGAGCTTCTTTTTCTCCTGTCTCATGTGAAATTTTCCGCTCCGGCTCCGAATCATACATCGGCAGCGGATCTCTTTCTATACTGACAGCTTCCTTCGTTTCCTCTGAATAACAGGTAAACATCGGGTAGTTAAACCGGTCATCCCTGAATATGGTTTTTTTGGTATGAAAATAGTCTTCATATCCATCCTCATCCAGATCATTTTTGTCATAGATGGCAGGTGGTGCAAAATATCGCAGATCTTCGAATGCATTTTTTCTTTCCGGGAACAGTGACATCTCCATTCTAAGCCGTATTCCCGGATATCCGCTTTCCCTGAGAATACGGACCTGTCTGCTGAGAATAACAGATCCCTCTTCCATGCGGTAAATATCTGTGACTTCTGTCTTTCCTACCCATTCATCTTCTATTTCCGCATATGCCTTTAATCCATCATCTGTCTGTGTGATCCTTGTATATGGATATTCCCTGCGGATCACAGAATCTTTCTGTCTTCCATTCCAGATTTCGAGAATAACGGGTCTTTCGATTCTTCCAATAATCAGTTCCGGATTTTCCAGTTGTATTTGTTGATTCCATACATTAATCTTCATGCTTTATCCTTTCACAGCCCCAGCTGTTAAACCTTTCACTAAATCCTTTTGAAAAATAAATGTTAAAATAAATGCCGGAATCATAAACAGAATTCCTGTCGCTGACATACTTCCCCAGAAGGTCTGGAAGGATGTTACATATCCGGCGATCCCGACTGTAAGTGTCTGTGCACTCCTGGTCGAAGTGAGAGATAAGGCAAACATAAATTCATTCCATGAAAACAGGAATGCCATAAGTCCTGCAACTCCCACCGAAGATTTGGACATCGGAAGGACTACCTTTAACAGGATTCCCCATGCGGAAAGTCCATCCAGTTCTGCTGCTTCTTCTACTTCCCTCGGGATCTGACCAAAGAAATTTTTCAACATCCATATGATCAGTGTCAATTCAAACGGAATATAGGTAATGATCAGTCCCAGTAATGTATCACTCAGATGAATATTACGGATAATCAGGAAAAAGGGAATTACCATCGCAACCGGTGGAACCATCCTGACTGCAGTCACAGCTGCAAAAATCGGATTCGTTTTTTCTGTCGCATATTTCGCAAAGCCATAGGCTGCCGGAATACCAAGAGCCAGCGATACCGCACAACTGAAAAATGTAACCAAAATACTGTTTCTGATATAAGCCGGGAAATTCCCCATGATCACTTCCTTATAATGCGATAAGGTTGCCGGATGTGGCAGCAGATCCGGCGGGATTGCAAACATCTGTACATCCGTTTTTAATGATGTGATAGCTGTCCATATAATAGGAAACAGGGTAACTACAGAAAATATTGCCAGTAACAGGAAAACCAGGCTATTTATTACTCTTCTTCTGCTCAAGATTATTCCTCCTCACTCATCCACTTATTACATAGGAAACTCAGAACACAAATGATCAGCATAACCAGAAAAGCTGCAGCTGATCCCTGTCCAAATTTCCAGTCTGAAAAGATTCTTTTATAAATAAATGTACTCAATACTTCTGTTCCGCCACCAGGACCACCACCTGTCAGAATATAAACAAGATCATATATCCGGAATGCATCTGTCAGTCGAATTACAAGGATGATCAGGATCGTTGGCTTTAGTTGTGGGAGTATGATATGAAAAAATGTCTGTGTACGATTTGCACCATCAATAGATGCCGCTTCATTCAGTTCTTCTGATAATCCTCCAAGACCTGCCAACAGTACAAGGATCACAAATGGTGTAGCAAGCCAGAGATTCGCCACAATAATGGCCACCCATGATGTGGACACCTGGGTAAACCACAAAGGTGCTTCAAACCCAAGTTTATCCAGCAGAGCATTAATGACACCATACTGATCCGCAAACAGCCATCTCCACTGAAGTCCGGAAACAACAGGCGCTACCATCAGCGGTACGGCAAAGATCAGACGAAATACTCTTGATCCTGCAACCTCGCGATACAGCAGCAGGGCAACAATAAATCCAATGATAAATTCCAGGATGATCGTTGTAATAACAAAGAAACATGTATGTCCCAGTGCTGCCAAAAATTTGGAATTTGTCATAACTGAAAAGTAATTCTTTAATCCTACAAACCTGAAGCTGTTATTAATAATCGCATCTGAATCCGATATACTGATGGCAAAAGCATAGACCAGTGGAACAAAAAATATGACAAGCAATACCAGACATGCCGGTGCTATCAGTGAATACCCCTCTCTTCGTCTTTTTTTCTCCCTGATAGAAATACTTCCTGTTTTTCCACTCATTATTTTTCACTACTCCTTACAATAAAACCAATATTCCGGGTTAGAAAATCCCCATACAGAAAAACCGTATGGGGATCCGTCTGCCTACTGGATTGCTTCTTTGATCGCTTTTTCAGCTTCAGCCAATCCTTCTTCCACACTTAGCTGCTTTGTCATAATGCCTGATAATGTATAGGATAATTCATTCTGAATTGTCGGGAAATTAGGGTTCTCTGTTGCATTGTGTGCATACTGAAGTGCATCACTCATAACCTGGATGCTTTCCTTATCAAACTCTGTTAAACTACTGTCATTAGTAACGATCTCCAGAGAAGAAGTTCTCGGTACCGGATTGGAATTGGCAATTCCAAGCTGTGCCAGTTTTTCAGAAGAGGTTGCCCACTTTATAAATTCCCATGCTGCATCTTTATTCTTGGAGCTGCTGGAAATACCAAATCCCCATGTCCATGCTGCTGTAGACTGTTCTTTACCTGCAGGCTGGATCGCTACTGCAAACTTGTCGCTTACCTTGGATTGTTCAGGATCTTTTGCCATGGCAAACATATAGGGCCAGTTTTTAACCATAGCAACTTTACCTTGCATAAACATATTATGGACATCTGCATTGTCATATCCGATAGAACCCGGCATAACACTTTCATCCTCATACATCATCTTCAGCATAAAGTTAAATGCCTGTGCATTTTCAGGTGAATTCACTGTTACATTATTATCAGCATCAATAATGGATCCACCTGCCTGATAGAACCAGTCAACAAGATGGGTTACAGGTTCTCCTGCCTGTTTCGCCTCAATGATCGTTCCATACACACCATCTTTGGTCAGTTTCTTTGCTGCGTCCTCGTATTCTTCCCATGTTTTGGGGAATTCTGTAATACCGGCTTCTTCAAACAGATCTGTTCTGTAAAATACAATCGGTGTATGTACGAAGAAAGGAACAGAATATAATTCTCCGTTATAAGAAGAAGCATCTAATGCAGCCTCATAAAAATCACTTTTATCTTCTTCGGAAATTTTGTCTCCCAACGGCTCCAAATATCCTTTCGAAGCAAACTCCGAAATCCACGGCTGGTCTGTATCATAAATATCGATTGCTCCACTCTGTGAAATTGCCTCCTGCACAAATCTTTCATGCATATTATCATGAGGAATTTCCACCCATTCAACAGTAATTCCTGTTGCATTTTCAAATTCGCTTACGTTATTCTTAAAAAACTCAATATTGGGAGCGCCGGATTCCACTCCGATCACCAATTTTGTTCCTGTATAATCCTTCGCTTGTGTTGCTTCCTGTGTGCTTCCCGTTCCAGAGTTCTCTACTGCATCCGTCGATGAAGACTCTGTTACATTCTGAGTATTACTGCTTCCGCATCCAACCAATAATGCCATTGTTGTTATTGCACAAATCATAACTTTCAAAATTTTCTTTTGCATAATATTTCCTCCTGTCGTTTTAAATAGCTGAATCTTTTTCCAAAAATTCACATGGTAAAACAACTTTTTTATTATCAGATGTCTTACCCTTGACCAGATCCAATAATATCTGTCCTGCCTTCTCTCCCATTTTTTCCAGCGGGATATCAACCGTTGTTAATCTCGGTCTGGTAAATCTACATTCCTGTCTGTTATCAAATCCAATGACGGAAATATCTTCTGGAATCCGTACACCATCGCTTAAAGCTGCATCCATAAACCCTACTGCCATCAGATCATTCATGGCAAAAATTGCTGTAGGTTTTTCTTCCAGCTGTTTATATTTTTTATAAGCCTTTACCCCATCTTCAAATTCCCAGGCTCCTGAAAAGATATATTCTTCCTTCAGCTCCTTCCCTGCTTTTCCAAGCTGTGTGATAAAACTTCCTAAGCGCTTCTGTGCAGGCAGGGAATCCTCTGCTCCTTTAATCACCCCGATGTTCTCATGCCCGTGTTTCACCAGGTATTCTGCCACATCCGCAATAACATCAATATTATCATAGGTTACGTAATAATTCTTTTTTGATGTGTCATAACAATAAACCAGAACAATTGGTATGCTTAACTTGGGAATCAGTTCCATAACATCCCTGTCATGCATTGCAACATAAACAAGTCCGTCAATCTGGGTTTTATTAAACAGCTTTATACTTTTACTTATTGCTGACTGATAACTGGATAATTCAGAATAATGGTTTCCTGTTTTCTCAAGAAGGCTCATATTATTCAGAATTACTGCATATCCCTGTTTTTCAACATAATTATTGATTCCATTAATGATCCGTGGCGTCTGGAACGCCGTAATATCTTCTGCCATGATTCCAATCGTATTGCTTTCCTTTGTCCGTAGACTTTTAGCAAACCGATTGGGACTATAACCCTCCCTTTCTATTATTTCCAGTATTTCTTTTCTCTTTTTGTCACTGACATTTCCAGTTCCGTTGATCGCGTTCGAAACTGTTGCGGCAGTCACACCCGCTAATTGCGCAATTTCTTTCATGTTCATGAGGATTCCTCCTTTAGTTAATCGATTTACTTAACATATAAAAAAAATTGCCTGCATAGTTAATCGATTAATCTTAATTACAAAATACCATCTGATAGCAAAATTGTCAATCACTTAGCTGCAACATAAAATAATTTTGGTACATTTCAATAATTAACATTTTTATTAACTAGTAATTTTCTTAAATTCGCAGGCAAATAAATAAGTTAGTTATTATTAGCATTCTTTTTGTCTGACTTTTTAGTTAGGATCACATTATAGCTTTCCATACTTTACTGGCACAAATATATGAAGTCTGAGCCGATGTCAGTATTGATATAATAAATCTATTTAATAATTCCATGATCCCTGGCCAGTGCTTCTATACTCCGGTCATAGGTCGCTTCTGTCTCCCTGGAAAAGAAGCAGCCCGGCACCCCTTCATTATGATCACGGTGATGGGCCACGCAGGCGCAGCATTTGCCGTGCCGCGGACAGTCATAGGTACAGGTACATTCACGTTTGTTGTCACATTGGTTCATTGTCATTCATTCTCCTTTTTCTTTGTTTTGTGTCTCTGCAGAATCCGTGCAGGGATTCATTGCTTTTTTCTTTCGCAACAGCATACAATCGGTTTCCCGGCGCAATGTCAACAGTATCTTCAGATCCTCTGCGCTCAATACAAGACCTGCTTTCCGAAAGAGTTCCAATACCTTCTGTGTATAGCTCTCTTCAGTCAAACCGGGAAATTCCTCCGCCAGCTTTTCCATTCCATCCTGAAGTTCACAGTTTGTATCCAGTGCCCAGTTAAAACGGGCTGCATCCTCAAATTTCAGTGGAGTCTTTTTTTCTTTCTTTTTTTGAAACCATTTCATATTTTTCACCATATTTACTGCGGAGTCTGAGAGCTATTCTACTCAAAGAGCCTTCATCTTTAAGTTTAGTATATAAGAAAAATACAGAAAAAACGGGATTCCTTCGTGAAACAACGGTTTTTCTGCATGAAACATGCATATGCGTTTTTATGTACGTGTCATATAGGCAAAGTATTGATTTTTCAGCTCTCCATATGCGCTCTGGGAAACCGGAATACATTTTCCGTTGACCAGCAGCAGCTCACGGCTTGTCAGCCTCCGGATAAAATCCATATTAACCAGATATGATCTGTGCGGTCGGACAAAGGCCGGATAATCCTTCAGTGCTTCCATCAATTCTGCCATGGTTACCGAAACCTCCAGCGTGGAACCATCAGATAAGGAGCAAATCTGATTATGATTAAAGCTTTCCACAAACACCAGCTCACCGACCGGCACGCGTTGAAGTCCATTTCTGGATTTCAACATCAGGGACGGATTGTGTTCCGGAGACAGTCGCTGAATACAGTCAAGCACCGCATCATCAAAATCCGGTTGCTTCACCGGTTTAATTAAATAGCCGGACGCCTTCACACTGAAAGCATCTACTGCATATTCCCTGGAAACCGTCAGAAACAGGATTTCCGCCCTCTCTTTTCTTTCCCGGATCCGTCTGGCCAGCGTAATACCTGTCATATGTGGCATAATGACATCCAACAGATACAGGTCAAACCCTCCTGTTTTTTCGATATCGTCCAGCAGGTCATAAGGTGACCGGTACAATTGTATTTGCACAGGTGTCTCCGGGTGTTCTTCTGAAAAGTGGACGGCCAGCCCTTCCATCCGTTCGATATCCTCCTGATCATCATCACATATCCCTATACGCAGCATATCTCTCACCTCTCTCTACCTACAATGCTGCATCAATTTTCCCTATCCTGTCAGACGGAATATCCTTTATTTTCAATGCCAGCATAGTAATGTCATCAAACTGGGATGCCTTACCCACAAAGACATCAATGTCTTTCTTTACATTCCGGAGAAGTTCTTCGGGATCAGCGCCCTCATTTTGGTTAAGTGCCGCCAGCATCCGTTCTGTACCATACAAGGTATTTTCCGCATTGGTGGCTTCCGCCACTCCATCGGTATACACAAACAGGGTGTCTCCTACCCTCAGATCTATCTCGTACTCTCCGTAGCATATATCCTCCATGGCGGCTAACACAAAGCCATGCTTATCTTTATAAAGCTCGAATTTTCCATTCTGGCGCCGGATTGCCGGATATTCGTGGCCTGCATTGGATGCTGTCAGCCTTCCAGTAGAGATTTCCAAAATCCCAATCCATACCGTAACAAACATCTCTGCCTCATTGTTTTCACAAAGCTGTCTGTTGACCTTCTCCAGAACCACTTTGGGAGACAAACCGGTCTGCGCCGCATTTTTCAACAATGTTTTCGCAATGACCATAAACAGTGCCGCCGGCACCCCCTTGCCGGATACGTCAGCCATCACTAAAGCCAGGTGATCCTCATCCACCAGGAAAAAATCGTAAAAATCTCCACCCACCTCTTTCGCCGGAGTCATGGTTGCATAGACATCAAATTCTTTACGACCGGGAAAGGCCGGAAAAATGCAGGGCAGCATACTTGCCTGGATTTGGGTAGCCACATTCAATTCTGTGGCAATACGCTCCTTATCCGCCGTTACAGCCGCCAAGTTCACCATGTATTCATCCAGCTCACCAACCATGTTGCGGAAGGAAACAGCCAGTGCACCGATTTCATCCCCCTGCGGGATAGTATCCGCCAGCTGCTGCAGACTCTTTCCAAGGCTTTCCTCATGCTTATGCTCCTGTCTGGCATACATCTCCGTAAGGTCGGAAAGACGCTCCACAGGAGTCGTGATATTCCTCTCCACATACCACAAAAACAGAATGGCAATTCCATAAAGCAGATTGATGGTGATACCCAGCACCAGATAAATAAAATTCCAGATCTCCAGGCGGTTTAGTTCTCCTCCCACCTTTAAGGCGGTATAAGATACAACTCCCAGCAGGATTAAAAATATCATCGTCACCAGCAGAAAACCGATGGTCACCTTAGCCTTAATGGAGATTTTAACGCTCTCCCTGCGGTCAGGTAAAGGCTCTGTCTTCTCTGCCGGGCGAAACACATAAATAAGCAGTCCTGCTACTGCCACACAGAGAAGTCCCCCTGCAAGGGAACGGTTCATCGCTGTGCCTCCCTGAAGATGCGAATAGAAAAAATAGAAAGCTCCCATGACTGCTATGATGATCAGAGGCAGATCCAGCCAACGTGCATGGCGCTGAAGCTTTGTATTTTCCTGATACTCCGGCACTACTGAACCCAGACGGGTTCTGTTCCAAAAAGACAATGCCGGAATGCCCAAAATAATTGCAAAATCAAAATTATTAAAAAAAAGCAGCGGAAACGAAGAAGAAAACGACTGGAATCCCGCCGCCTCAAATACCAGAGAAAGGGACACCGTGGTAATCAGGGAATCAATCAGAACCACCACAATATATTTGACAATTTCCTGCACCGTATTCATGCGCACCGGATAAATAGGCTCCTTTCCGATACGCAGCGTGTACCACAGCTTATACGGAATGTAGGTATAAAAAAAGTTGATTATAAATCCTGTAATACAGATAAAAGCACTGGATCCGGACAAAAGATCGGAAATGAGGTTTCCGATTGCAATACCCCAGGCCGCTGCAGGGCCGAACGGAATTCCAAACACGATCGGAACCATATTGGCCGGCCGGATCTCCGTCACACCCGGTAAAAGATTGAACAGACTGCGGAACGGCAATGCGATGGCAAAAAACACCACGGCACTAAGCAGCATATGCCCCCATGCTTCTTTCTTTCGAAAAACAGTAATGATTTCTCTCATGCTTCTCCATCCTTTTTATCCCATGTAATCCTTCTGAGTTCCGCAGCCAGGGGATGGGGCTGCAGAAATTCTTCCAGTTCCCCCTGATACCAAAAGCGGTTTTCCTGAAACCACCAGTTAAGCAGTTCCTTTTCAGAAACTGCCCGGGTGATCGGATTGTCCTCCCCCAGAATATAGAGCTTGGGAGGAAGCTCCCGGTTGCGGCATAGATACAGCGCCATTTTAAGCATCTCTGTAAACACCAGGTCAATCACTCTGTAGGTCAGACTGATTACGCCCTCCCGATAAAAGTTCACCGGCTTTCCCTCTGCCATTATATACACGTTTTTTTCACTGTTATTGTAACGGAACCGGTAACAGGTATGCTTCTGCGCAGTTCGTTGTTCTTCAAGGAAAAGCCCGGAAATCTCCGTCTCTTTACCTGCCATATAACGCAGAAACCAGGAAAACTCCACTTCCTTTGAAGAGCCGCTGGCCAGATAGAGATTGGTTCCCTGCCCGTCAAGAAACGCCCGGAACATCTCTTCCCCAAAAGAGGAACTGCCCACGCATCCGATGACAATGGTATCTTCCGAAAACATCTCCGGAGACGGTCCGGAATAGGTATACAGTCCTTCTTTCTCTGCTGCCTGCAGCACGCATGGATTGGTGTCATATGCAGCAATCCGGCAAAAACGCCCCTCTAATGCCAGACGGCAGCTTCGCCCTACAATGCCATAGCCCATCAACAGTACGGAATGGAAGGAAAAAAAGGTATCTGCCTCATAGAGCATCAGCCCCAGCTCCTCAGTAATCCGTTGACCAATAAAGATAGACTCCACATTCATTTTGATATCCGACCTGGCAATACTGACACAAGGGTAGGCATAACGATATCCCTGCCGGTTCATACTCCGCCGGGTACCTGAAGTGGTCTGCTCCACCACCCCGAGAATCTGGTTCTCCACCTCCAGAAACAACCGCTTCACCCGGGACAGCACATCAAAATGATAACCTCCATCTTCCATAATCAGCAGTTTTTTCCCCTGACGCAAAAGTGGGATCAGTTCCTGTCGAAAGGCTTCCTCCAATAAAAGCAGGGTGGCATCCAGAAAGTCCGTTCCGCCACCACCGAGTTCCGTCCGGTTTTTCATCAGAAAATAGACACCGTCCTGCCGTATACCATGATAGCACGATCCCGGATATGCTTCCGGAATATCCTGATTGTTATAGGGTGGCGTTACCAGCGTAACATGCCCAAACAAACTCCGCAACACCTCATTAAAGGAAAAGGTATTGTCCATACAGTGATTGATATGTAAAACGGCAACATCCTCCAGCCATTTTTCCTTCCTTGCCTCCCGGGCAGTCTGTTCCAGCAGTCTCATGCTCACCTCCATAATGATAATAATAACGACTCCTCTACAGATATCCTCAGTCTTTCCTCTATCTCCTGCGTGGAGATGGGCTGTTCCAGCAATTCAGCCGTTGACACCGGAAATACCCCGTTTCCATGATCCCGCAAAAGATAAATCAGTCCCAATGTCATGTAATTCACCTTCGCCTCAATCGTGTTGGCTTCTTTTTCAAAGATTTTCCGCTCACGCAGGGTCCGTACGATACCATCCCTCATATTTCCCAGATAGGTAGGCTGATAGTATCCTCCGAACACAGTAAAATCTCGGAGAAAATGAATTTCCAGAAAACAAAGGAACAGTCCCGGTAACAGAGTCCGGTTCTCCAGTCCTTCCGTCAGTGCCTGTGTGGTAAATGGCACTGTTACATCCTCCTTCAGAGAATTTCTCCCTGTCAACATGAAGCCGTCACCCCCCTCATGCAGCCACAACGGAAACAGAATAGCCCGTCGATCCACTCCCCAGAAGAAGTGGGTACCGCCGGTATTACCGGTCCAGCAGCCGGAGATGCCGTCCAGATTTCTGATCAGCAGAGTACGAATTTCCCCACAAAACAGTATCTGATGGAGAAATCCATCCTTCTCCTGAAGATCTTTGATAAGAAGCCGGGCTGTCAGCGTTTCCAAAGGTATCCAAACATATTGAGGGGTCCGGTCTGTAAAATATCTTTGGGAAAGCATGGCATTGATCACCGTAGTCTGTTCCCGTAAAGTTTTCAATCGCTGAACCTGATCGGAAAGCAAAATCTCCCTGCAAATATTTTCCAGCACATCAGCCATGGAAGAGGAAATAGCACCATGGCAGACCTCCTGCCCCAATCGATCGATGGTTTTCTTTGTCATCTCAGGAGAAATTCCTTCCAATGCGGCTACGCAGGGACGCTTCAGCTTCCAGTGATACAGAGGAAGCCGCAAACGTCCCTCCGGCAAAGTACAGTCATATACCACCATCCCTCTGGGATAAACGGTATTGGTCAGATTTACATTGGAAGCAGCAAGGAATGGGATTACATTCCCATCAGCTCCCTGCAGTCGCAGCCACTCAGCATAGAGTATGGTATCCTGGACTGTCATATATTCAAAAGCCGGATGGTGATGGTTTGCTGTGGACAGACACCGGTACCGTCCAATAGTTTCAACAGCCTTCCCCACAGTTTCTTCTCCAAAGAAGGGCAAAAGATAGTCCCGAACCTCATTTAGCAAATCCTGCGCAGGAAGAATACCGGGCAGGGACCGGTGACAGCAGCTCTCCAGATAATCCCTCAGGGATACATCACCCTTCCGCCGGAGTATATCAGAAACGGCCGGATATTTCTGCGAAAGAAGTGTGAGTTGTTCACGCATTTTCTGCAGCCTCCAGTCGAATGGATAACACGGTATTGTTCATGTTCATAATCCTCGTATATGTTTTCTGGTCCGTAAGCTTTTCCAACAGTTTGATGTTGTTCATCTGGAGAATGTCCTCCTCGTCCACAAAGCCCAGAGGATCAAAAGGAGCTCCATTATCCCGGATTCGGACAATGAGGTTTCCATCCTCCAAAAGCAGACAGATATCGATCATGTCTACATGCCCGTTATGATTGATCACATTCAGAACAGCTTCCTCAAAGGCAATTGCCAGAAGATTTCCTTTGTTACGGGAAATCCCGTTCTGCTGGCAGAAATTGTCGATTTCCCTATGAATATCCGCGACACTTTCCGGCCTGCCGGTAATCGAAAAAGTATGGCAGTCCGGCTCTGTCTGGTCCTTTCTGCCAAAAATCGCCATATTTCCGTATTTCCATTGTTCCCAAAGCAGAGTAACCGCCGGTGACAGAAATTCTACCAAAAAACACCAGATTGCCACAACTGTCAGACTGTTCAGATTCCACTTTACAATTGCTGCAACACCCGCAAACAGAATCAGGATCTTGAACACCACATTCTGTAGTGCCAGTAATATTACGGATAATTCCTGACGCTGAATGCTTGGATAGAACCGGGTGAGCAGATCATTAAGCCAGAGGAATGGCAGACTAAACAACATGATCCGAAACGCCAACAAGGTGTCCGCCGGTATTGCCGGGTCGATGCCGTAAGAACGCAGATATGGTGCGGAAAAAAAGAACAAGCCTCCAATAATGGCGGCAACCATGGTATAGGTATACCGGAACAGAAGGAACATCATCTTCCGGAGTCCGAAGAAGTCCCGTTCTCCATAGAGCAGACTGCCCAGATTGGAAATGGTCTGCAGCGCACCACCTGCCAGAAGACGCAGGATAAATTTCAATCTGCCGTATACCGCATATAATGCCACACCGATATTGCCGACAAAATACATCAGCAGCATATTAACAATCAGACTGGAAACAACTCTGGAGGCCTTGTCTGCTACAAAGGAAGATGAAGATTTCATAAGCTCACGGTATGCTTCCCTCAGATCCCCTGCCGAAAGAGCAAAACGGAATGTACGCCTTTTGGAAAAAAAGTACGGAAGACCAACCAGGATTCCCGCCACATTTCCCAATAGGGAAGCGGCAGCAGCCCCAGCCACTCCCATATGTAAGAACTTCATAAAGATGATGTCCAAAACGATATTCACTACATTGGAGACCACCACATTGCCCATAGCCAGTCTGGAATGATTATCCATGATTGCAAAGCTGGACAGAACCAGATTGATTCCGACAAACGGCGAAGCAGCTATCGTAAAGAACATATATCGTTCCACATCACCGGCAATGGTGCTGTTATTGGTTAAAATACTGCTAAAAAGCCCACAGAACGGCAACAGACACCAGCAGAGCAGGCCACCTGTCAGGGTGAGCAAAAAGGACAGTGTGAATACCTCGTTCGCCTCCCGGAATTTTCGTTTGCCCAGTAAAAGTGCTGCCGCAATCGCTCCCGCAGAGGACATGACGAAACCGGGAAATTCCGCTACATCCACAAAACTGTCACAAAGGCCGGCAGCTGCTACTGCGTCTGCGCCCAAAATCCGGCCAATCAACATAAAATCCACAACGAGAACCAGATAGGTAGAGGCCGTCACAACAGCCCCAATGCCAAAAAACTCCCTGGTCTTACTATGTATAATCGCTTCATTTCTATGATAGGTATAGCCCATGGATTTCTCTTCTCCCTTCATCTCTTGTCCGATTTAGAATGCCAGTCCGGATAGAACTGAAGCATATCCTCTGATACATACCCGGAGGCAATATCCTCTATGGCACATTCCAGGATCCGAAATCCTTCCGTCAGATATTCCTTACAGATGGTTAATGGCGGCTGAATCCGAAGGACATTCCCTGATACCGTAATCAACAACAGTCCTGTTTCAAAGCACCGGAAAGCAATCTTGTACGCGGTAAACGGATCAGGATCTCCTGTCTGTCCGTCCAGTACATGGATACCATAGGACATTCCCACCCCGGATCTCTTTAACTGTATGTTGTTTTTCCTGTACTTCACCAGCTCCGCAGTAAGGTCTGCCAACTGCCAACTGTTTTCTTCCAGGTGCCTCTGAAACTCCTCCCTGCACATATAGTCGAACTGTGCAATACCGGCAGCGCAGACCAGATGGGCACCTGCCAGAGTGCAGGCGCAAAGAGAAGCCGGTAAAGATTCCATAATCTCCGTCCGCGCCAGAAAAACACCCAACGGGAACCCGGCACCTGCCGATTTTCCCAGAACAATTCCATCAGGAATGATACCATAGTGCTCGATGCTAAACCAATGTCCGCTACGGAAGAAACCCTGCTGAACCTCGTCAACAATGAAAAGAATCCCATGCTTTTGACAAAGCCGGTAAAGCTGACGGATAAAGTCTTTTGCTGCCGGTCGCATCCCTCCGTCACCCTGAATCGGCTCGATAAATACTGCCGCCACCGTTTCCGGGGGGAGATCTGTTGCAAAAGCCTGTTCTATTTCTTCCATATAGTTTTGACCGGAAGACTCCGGTTCTTCCTCATAAAAATACTGAAAATACCGGACTTGCTGCATGGAAGAAAGGGTACATCCATTCTCACCTGCACAACTGGCAGAAATACCTGAGGTTGCATAGGTATTTCCATGATACGAATGGGAAAAGCTGATGATGTTCGTTCTTCCTGTATATGCTCTCGCAAAGCGAATCGCCAGATCATTTGCATCTGATCCACTGTTACTAAAGCAGACCTTTACAGGGATTCCGCCCGGATATACAGAGGACAGACGCTCCGCATACTCTACCATGGGCTCATTCAGCGTGTAACAGGTACAATACTGAACGCATTTTTTCATTTGTGCAATTACAGCCTCATTCAGATCCGGGTGGGAACCGCCCAGATTGAGAGAGGATGCGCTTGAGAGGAAGTCGATATATGAATTGCCATCCACATCAATAACAACATCCCCATCTGTCCGGTCTACCGCAATCGGGAAATGTAATAGATGCTGTCCTTTAGCAATTACTGCATGATCCCGACGGAGTAAGTCAACGGATTTTTGTATTTTCATGTTATTTTTTCCTTTTCACGCTTTATTCCGTCATTGATATTGATATCATTTAGGAATGGATGGATTAAGAATGTCGGCGAAATTTGTCGTATAATCTGCACCGGACATATAGATTTATTATATCGAAAATTGCAATTGATTATTTTTTTTGCGTGAATCAGCCGTTTTTCTACGTGAAATACTGTCAGAAATCTCTCAGAGCTCCATAGTGCTCAATACTCACCCGAGTTTCCCGTTTTGTAAACGAGTTTCACATTTTGAAAGCGACCTTCAA
>CAVHRK010000097.1:0-79535 GCA_963638365.1 Anaerobutyricum sp.
CTTGGAGATAGATGGAAAAGGTTCGGTATCGGTTTTGAAGGTATAAACAAAATTTAAAAGAATTTTATGGAGTTTACATTTGTAAACTCTTTTTTTGTGGAGCACTATATGGAAAATATAGTTGTCTGATAATTGAATCTATGCTATAATTTGGTTTACAGAAGGTCTTAAGAATGAGGTGGTATATATGGATACAAAAATTCTTCTTGAAAATGGAACGAATGAACTTGAAGTATTGGAGTTTGAACTGGATGGAAACGCATACGGAATTAATGTAGCAAAGATTAAGGAAATTATTCCTTATCAGAAGGTTACTCCCGTACCGAATTCACATCCGAGCATTGAAGGTATTTTCATGCCGAGAGATACCATGATTACAGCAATCGATTTAAAGAATTGTCTGCAGAGAGGGGTATCCGAAGAGGGTGGTTTATTTATTATCACGAATTTCAACATGCTTGATATTGCATTTCATGTCGATGCAGTAAAGGGAATACATAGAATTTCCTGGGAACAGATCATTAAGCCGGGAGCTACCGTTTCAACATCCGAGGATAGTATTTCAACCGGTATTGTGAAGCTGGACAACCGCCTGGTTATTATTCTCGATTTCGAGAAGATTGTTTCCGATATTAATCCGGAGACAGGACTTAAGGTAAGTGAGATTGAGGGCCTGGGAGTGCGTCAGAGAAGTAATGTGCCGATTTTGATCGCAGAGGATTCCGTATTATTAAACAAGCTGATTGTCGATTCCTTAAAGAAAGCAGGATATGATAATCTGATCCATACACAGAATGGGCAGGAAGCATATGATGTGATTCAAACCTGTAAGGCAGATGGTACATTAAAGGATCATGTACAATGTGTCATCACCGATATTGAAATGCCATTGATGGATGGACATCGTTTGACGAAGTTAATTAAATCCGATGATGCAACGAAAGATATTCCGGTTGTCATCTTTTCATCACTGGTAAATGAAGAAATGAAAAAGAAGGGCGAAGCACTTGGTGCGGATGCGCAGTTATCCAAACCGGAGATTGCAAACCTGGTTCGAATTATTGATGATTTAGTGAAGAAGTAAGAGAATGAGGAGCCGAGATGATCGGCTCCTTTTTTGTGATACTGTTTGTTTGCGAAGAGTTCATAAGCGAACTCTTTGTTCATATCGGATAAGTAAGGAATGGGTTTATGACGAATATAATAGAAAAAATTGCTGATTCACAGATGGTTTTAGTGGGATTGGGCGAAGAACTGGATTTTTATCGTAGAGTCAAAAAATCACCGGAGTATCGGGCTGCATGTGAAAAAGTAGAAAATGCTGCCGTTCATCCGTATCTGTTATACTATTTTTTACAGAATGAATTAAAGGGGAATAAGGAGATTTATCAGAATCTTGCCAGAATATTAGAACATAAGAATTATTTTATTGTTTCTTTATGCCAGGATGGAAGTATCAGGGATTCCGAACTGGATTTGAACCGGGTGGTTACACCATGTGGTGATCTGCGAAGATTTCAGTGTGAGGATGGAGAACATACGGAACTTTATCCGGTGAGAGAACTTTATCCGGATTTGGAAACAGAAATGGAAGCCCTTATTACAGGACAGATTTCGGAGACGGAACTGCATCTTCCTGTTTGTCCGCAGAGTGGAAAGCCTCTTGTGTTTAATCATGTGGAAACAGAAAATTATGTGGAGGATGGTTATCTTTCCCAGTGGTCTTTGTATATGAAATGGTTACAGGGAACGTTGAACAGGGAACTTTGTGTATTGGAGCTGGGGGTTGGTATGGCGTATCCGACGGTGATCCGCTGGCCATTTGAGAAGACGACTTTTATTAATAATAAAGCGTACATGTATCGTGTACATAGCTCTTTGTACCAGATTACGGAAGAAATTGCAGGAAAAGCAGAGGGGATCTGTCAAAATCCGGCAGACTTCTTAAAGGAATTGTCGAAATAATATTAGTATGATAAACTATCTCTGTATGAACTGGAGGGGACAGATATGGGATCAGAAGAACAATACTTAGATGATTTGCTGAAATCCATGATGGATAATGAACCAAGATCCATGGAAGAGGCAATGCAGGATATGAATAAGGCAGAAAGCAAAACGTCTGATTTTTCCACAGAGGATCTTAGCAGCATGTTAGAGGATTTAGAGCATATAGAGCCGGACCGTTCTGCTGATATGGCAGAAGATTCCGGGAAACCGGAGGAGGTTGTAGACGCCGGGGAGGAAGAAGTCATTGGAGTACCCGTGGAAGAGCCGATCGAAAAGCCGGAAGAACCGGTGATTGATGTGGAACCTGAGGAACTGATTGAGGAGCCGGCAGAAGAGTCCAGGGCAGATCAGGCAGGTGAAGCGACGCCTGGCGATACCGCAGAGGAGATGGAACAGGAAAATGCCGAAGTAATGCATGCCGGAAGCACCGATGATTCTGGTTGGAACCCAGTGGAGCCTGCAGAAACGTCTGAGGATGCTGCAGAATCTGAACAGAAGGAAGCTTGGAAGTCAGATCTGGATGAGTTGCTGATGTCCATGAAGGATCAGGATGCAGAGCAGGATCCGGAACCGCAGGTAACTGAGGCGGAAAATCATGCAGCAGATGAAAATAAGACACTGGAGAATGATCAGTCTAAGGAGGATGTTACAGGACTTCTTGATCAGATGGCGGGTACGGATGAAGATCTTTCCGATATCAATGAGATGTTAAAAAAGGTCGATAACAACGAAAGTCTGGATACCAGTAGTGCCGATATGTTAGCTCTTCTGGAGGGAATCAAGGAAGCGCCTTCAGAAAGCACCTCTTCTACGGAAGAGCAGGATGGTGTGGAGGATTCGATAGAGGATCCCAAGGCGAAAAAGAAAAAAGAGAAAAGGGCTAAAAAAGAAAAGAAAGAAAAAAAGCCCCGGAAGAAATTATTTGGAAAGTCCAAGGCAACTCCGGAGGAAAACGGGGAAGCGACAGGAGAAGCAGGTCAGGAATCCGGAGAAGCAGCGAATGAAGTCAACTTTATGACTGATGAGGGCACAGAGGTTTCCCTTGATGATGCATTAGACAGCATACGGGATAAGGATGCAGAGGCCGGGCAGGAAAAGAAGCCGGGACTTTTTGCAAGAATCTGGCAGTTCTTAACGGAAGAAGCAGAAGAAATTGAGGATGAGGTAGATAAGGGAGCAGAGAATGCCACCGGTGAAAATGCTGAAATCATCAAAGAACTGGATGCGGAAGACACGGATAAGAAGAAAAAGAAGAAGGACAAAAAGAAAAAGAGTAAAAAGGCAGACAAGGTTGCCGGAGCAGAAGGAACAGAGGGAGAAGAAGGCGAGAACTCCGAAGAGACTTCCTCAAAGAAAAAGAAGAAAAAAGAAAAGAAGGAAAAGAAAGAAAAAGAAAAGCGTCCGCCGGAACCAAAGATTCTAACCAGAAGGACGGCAATTGTACTTGTTGCATTCTGTGCAACATTGATTGCTGCAATCACCTTTTTAAGTAGTTTTCTTCCGGAATATGCAGATAAAACAGAGGCAAGAAGTGCCTTTTACGCAGGTGATTATCAGACTGTTTATGAACAATTGAATAACAAAAAGCTGGGAAGCAGCGATGCGATCATGTATCAGCGTGCAACAGAGGTTCTTTCTTTGCAGCATAAGCTGGATTCTTATCATAACAGGATGGCACTGGGCGAGGACATGGAGGCACTGGATGCACTTTTCCAGGGAGTAGATCTGTATCTTGAACTTGCAGGTTCCGATAAGAGCGGTGCATTGAATGAACTGACAGCAATCTATCAGCAGATCTGTACTATTTTACAGAACGATTATGGGGTATCGGCAGAAGAAGCGGTTGAAATTAACGGCTATGATAATGAGACTTATACAAGAAAGCTGGATTCCCTGCTTCATGGAACGGAGTTTTATCTTCCGGGAGAGGAACCGGTAGAGGAAACGCCTGCTGTTCCGGAGGATGTGCTTCCGGATGAAGAAGCTTTTATTGATATGGGAGACAATGTATGGTAGCAATAATCGATTATGATGCCGGGAATATTAAGAGCGTGGAAAAGACGATTCAGTTTCTGGGAGAAGAAGCAGTAATTACGAGAGATTCAGAGAAGATCATACGTGCAGACGGTGTGATCCTTCCGGGAGTAGGATCCTTTGGAGATGCCATGGCAAGGATTCGTGGATATGAACTGGAACCGGTGATTCATGAGGTTGTGGAGCGGAAGATCCCATTTCTTGGAATCTGTCTGGGATTGCAGCTGATGTTTGAAAAGAGTGATGAAACGCCGGGCGTACAGGGACTGGCACTGTTACCGGGTGAGATTGTACGGATTCCGGACGATGGGAAGCTGAAGGTTCCACATATTGGATGGAATTCCCTGCACTTTCCGAAGGAGAGCCGCCTTTTTCAGGGGATTGAAGAGGAGTCTTATGTGTACTTCGTGCATTCCTATTATCTGAAAGCAGGGAATAGCGATGATGTAGCGGCTACGACAGAATATGGAACACTGATTCATGCGGCGGTAGAACATGACAATATCTTTGCCTGTCAGTTCCATCCGGAAAAGAGCTCGGAGGTCGGACTACATATTTTGAAGAACTTTATTACCATTTGCAGGGAGGGAAAGTAAGATGCATACGAAACGGATTATCCCTTGTCTGGATGTGAATAATGGCCGGGTAGTCAAAGGAACCAACTTTGTGAATCTGCGGGATGCCGGAGATCCGATCGAAGTTGCGAAGATCTATGATGCGGCAGGTGCAGACGAACTGGTTTTCTTAGATATTACGGCATCCTCCGATGCCAGAGAGATTAAGGCGGATATGGTGCGCCGCGTTGCGGAGAATGTATTTATTCCGTTCACGGTCGGCGGTGGAATCCGTACGGTAGAAGATTTCAAAATGATTCTTCGGGAAGGTGCGGACAAGGTAGCAGTCAATTCGGCAGCGATTATGAATCCGGCATTAATCCGTGAAGCGGCCGATAAGTTTGGAAGCCAGTGTGTGGTAGTTGCCATTGATGCCAAGAGCAGGGAAGATGGTTCCGGCTGGAATATCTTTAAAAATGGCGGCAGGGTGGATATGGGAATTGATGCGGTGGAATGGGCCGTGAAAGCGGAACAATTAGGAGCCGGTGAAATCCTTTTGACCAGTATGGACTGTGACGGAACGAAAGCAGGATATGATCTTGCACTAACGAAAGCTGTAGCAGAGAGCGTCGGCATTCCTGTTATTGCATCGGGCGGTGCCGGAACGATGGAGCACTTCTATGAAGCATTGACAGAGGGCAAGGCAGAAGCGGCGCTTGCAGCCTCTTTATTCCATTTTCGTGAACTGGAAATCCGGGATGTAAAGGAATATTTAAGAGAGCGCGGTGTGAGCGTGCGATTGTAATATAATAAGGGAGTAGGAAAATTATGGCAATGATACAAAATGACTGGCTGGATGCCATCGGTGGTGAGTTCAAGAAGCCGTATTACAGAGAGTTATACCAGTTTGTAAAGGAGGAATATCATACCCATGTGATTTATCCCCCTGCGGATGATATTTTTAATGCCTTTCATCTGACCCCGTTAAGTGAGGTAAAGGTGATGATTCTGGGACAGGATCCTTATCATAATGCACATCAGGCACACGGACTCTGTTTCTCCGTACTGCCGGATCAGAAGGAAATCCCCCCTTCCTTACAGAATATTTATAAAGAATTGCATGATGACTGTGGCTGTTATATTCCGAATAACGGTTATCTGGAAAAATGGGCCAAGCAGGGCGTATTGATGTTAAATACCGTTTTGACAGTCCGTGCCCATCAGGCGAACTCCCATCAGGGAAGAGGATGGGAGCAGTTCACCGATGCCATTATTCAGGCAGTGAATGCCCAGGACCGCCCGATTGTGTATCTACTGTGGGGAAGCCCCGCACAGCGTAAGATTCCGATGCTTACGAATCCGAAGCACCTGATTTTAAAGGCACCTCATCCAAGTCCGTTATCTGCTTACCGTGGATTTTTTGGCTGCAAACATTTCAGCCAGACCAATGAATTTCTGGTGAGCCATGGCCTGACTCCGATTGACTGGCAGATTGAGAATATCTAAAGTCTGACTACTTGACAACAAAGCGAAGCTGTACTATAGTGTTCCTGAAAAGAAACACTATAGTACAGCTTATTTATTTGAATAAAGAAACAGGTGTATGATGGAAGAAAATTTGATTTTGGATAAGCTGGTTCAGTTCGGACTGACCAGGCAGGAAGCCAATATTTACCTTTGCCTTTATCAGAACGGAGAGTTGACCGGTTATGAAGTGGCGAAGATGACGGGAATTTCCAGATCCAATGTCTACAGTGGTTTGTCTGATCTAACCGACAAAGGGGCAGCATTCCTGGTGCAGGGAAGTGCAAACCGTTATGTGGCTGCTTCCATTGAAGAATTCTGTGATCATAAGGTGAGGGATCTGCAAAATGCAAGAACCTATCTGTGTGAGCATATCCCGGAGGTGAAGAAATCCTCGACCGGCTATATTACCGTTGAGGGATATTCCAATATCCGCAGCAAGATGCGTTTTATGCTGGAACATACGGAAATGCGGGTATATATTGCAGCAAAGGCAGAATATGTGAATGCTCTGGAAGAAGAACTTTTGTCTTTAGTAAAGCGTCAGATTAAGATCGTACTGATTACGGACGGAGAACTGTATTCCGAAGTGCTGAAAGAGCATGCCAGGGTATATCACAGTGAAAGCCGTGGGAATGTCGTGCATCTCATTACCGATTCCGGGTATGCGCTGACCGGAGAAATCAATAAGAGCAAATCCGATACCTGCCTGTATACGGCACAGGCGAATTTTATTGAAGTGTTTAAAGAGATGCTTCGCAATGAAATGAAGCTGATTGAAATAAATGAGGAGAGAGGATAAACTTATGAAAAAAGTACCATTTATCAGTAAAGAAAGAGCACAGGAAATTAATCAGGAGTTCCCTACTCCATTTTATCTTTATGATGAAAAGGGAATCCGTGAGAATGCGAAAGCTGTGAAGGAAGCATTTGCATGGAATCCGGGTTTTCGTGAATATTTCGCAGTAAAGGCAACACCTAATCCGTATCTGATTGAGATTTTAAGAGAGTATGGCTGCGGCTGTGACTGTTCCTCCAAGACAGAGCTTATGCTGAGTGAGGCAATGGGGATTACCGGTGAAAACATCATGTTTTCCTCGAATGACACACCGGCAGAAGAATTTGCTTATGCAGCTAAATTAGGAGCGATCATCAATCTGGACGACATTACCCATATTGACTTTGTAGAAGGAATTTTAGGAAAGCTTCCGGAAACGATGAGCTGTCGTTTTAACCCCGGTGGAATTTTTGAACTGAGCAATGGAATCATGGACAATCCGGGAGATTCCAAGTATGGATTTACTACTGAGCAGATGTTTGAGGGATATCGTATCCTGAAGGAGAAGGGTGTGAAGAATTTCGGTATGCATGCATTTCTGGCAAGTAATACCGTAACGAATGAATACTATCCGGAGCTTGCGCGTCAGCTGTTCGAACTGGCAGTACGTCTCGAAAAAGAGACCGGAGCAGATATTAAATTCATTAACCTTTCCGGTGGCGTGGGAATCCCTTACAAGCCGGATCAGACACCGAATGACATCCGTGTGATTGGTGAGGGTGTACGTAAGGTTTATGAAGAAATTCTGGTTCCGGCAGGAATGGGTGATATTGCAATTTATACCGAAATGGGACGATTTATGATGGGACCTTACGGACAGCTTGTTACGAAGGCTATCCATGAGAAACATACCTACAAGGAGTATATCGGAGTGGATGCCTGTGCAGTCAATCTGATGCGTCCTGCGATGTACGGAGCTTATCATCATATTACGGTACTTGGCAAGGAGGATGCTCCCTGTGACCACAAGTACGATGTGACCGGCTCCCTGTGTGAAAATAATGATAAATTTGCCATTGACCGTATGCTTCCGGAGATAGAGATCGGAGATTATCTGGTGATCCACGATGCAGGTGCACATGGTTTCGCAATGGGATACAATTATAATGGAAAGCTGAAATGTGCAGAGCTGCTTTTGAAAGAGGACGGAAGCGTGAAGCTGATCCGCCGTGCCGAGACCCCCAAGGATTATTTTGCAACGTTTGACGGACTGGATATTTATTCGAAGATTAAGTTCTAAGGTGATAAGTTCATAGAATATGGAAGATTATGGAAAAGAGTGTGTAAAGTAGTCCTTTACACACTCTTTTTTACATATAGCGAAGCATTTGAACCAGAGATTCGCCAGAGAGTTTATCTGTTTCATCCCGATCTAAGGCACGCGTTCCAAAATTTACAAAACCATTGCTCTGATAGAAATCAATAAGCTTTTCTTTCTGCTCACATTCAAGATAAACAATTTTACCGCCAACGATATATTGCATTTCCCTAACTTTGTCTAATGTCAGTTTAAGCAGTTCGTCACCAGTAATTAGTTTGTCATAACCATTTGCATAATTTTTACCAAGCTGCCCAATTAAAGGTGCAGAAATGGTATACCGTTGAACGGCTTTGTCAAACTGACCGAATTTAGCCATACGGCGCTTCCAGTTTCTGTTGGGTAAACTATCTTTTTCAATACAGAAAACTTTATTTGCAAGGGAAAAGTAACCACAAAGAACGTATTTATCTTTGTAGGATGCCATAATCAGGTAGGTGCTTGAAATGCTTTGTTTCGAAAATTCAATAGCCGTGTGTCGTAAGAAATACTCAACATCAGGATTTAACGGACAAGAAAAAGAGGAGAGAACGTTTTTGGCTACGCTCTCTCCCAAGGAGTCATCGTTTAATATATCTTTTAGGTTAATACCTATATATCCACTCATTTTCCCAGAATGCTTCTCAGCTTATCTCCTCTGACATCTTCGTAGGTCCTGCTGAGTTGAACATCTTTGGCACGTTTCTGGGAAGCATTTTCAAGTGCGATAACTAATGACTTTCCAAGCTTCCTATCCTTAATGTCTACATTTTTAAGAATACTCTTTGTTGCCATATATATCACCCTTTCTCTATAGACTCCAATTTATTGTATGCAATAAGAACATTGTAATATACTGGAAGTCTATGTAAATATAGCAATAAAGCACTTACCTTAATGACATAATAGATGAAAAGCGTAGTTTTGTAAAGTATTATGTTGTCATAGAACGATAAAAAGCCATAGGCATAAGACATAAGCAATTGCTTAAGAGAATGTCTGGAATTGAAGTAAAAAGATCCCGGCAGTTTTACCGGGATTGTTTCTTAAGGAGTGCCGGCAGTGGGACTTGAACCCACACGTGGTTGCCCACAACAGATTTTGAGTCTGCCTCGTCTGCCATTCCGACATGCCGGCATTTTTCAGACGAATATTATATTATCATATCCCTATTTAAAATTCAAGAAAAAAATGGTATACTTTTATGGGCTAAAAACGAATGACTTTGGAGGGAGAAACAATATGAGATTAGGTGCACTGGAAGCAGGCGGAACGAAGATGGTATGCGCGATCGGAAATGAACAGGGAGAGATCTTTGAGCAGATTTCAATTCCTACCGAAACGCCGGAAATCACTATACCTAAAATGATCGAATATTTTAAGGATAAAAACATTGATGCACTTGGCATTGCATGCTTTGGTCCGGTAGAACTGGATAAAGCAAGTGAGAAATACGGCTACATTACCAGTACGCCGAAGCTTGCATGGAGAAATACGCCTATAGTACAACGCTTTAAAGAGGCTCTACAGTGTCCGGTAGGCTTTGATACGGATGTGAACGGGTCGGTATTGGGAGAAGCAACCTTTGGGCAGGCTAAGGGTAAAAGGAGCGTAATGTACATCACCATCGGAACCGGTATCGGGGCAGGAATTATTTCCGAAGGAAACCTGGTGCACGGCATGCTCCATCCGGAGGCAGGACATATGCTGATGATCCCGCGCAAGGATGATCATTATGAGGGCTTCTGTGTTTATCATAAGACCTGTTTTGAAGGTATGGCAGCAGGTCCTGCGATTGAGAGACGCTGGGGCAGGAAGGGCGTAGAACTTGCAGATAACAAGGAAGTCTGGGATCTCGAGGCTTATTATATTGCACAGGCAATTTGTAATTATATCATGGTAGTATCACCCGAAATGGTAATCTTAGGCGGTGGTGTTATGCACCAGGAGCAGCTTTTTCCGTTGATCCGTGAAAAGGTTCTGGAAATGGTGGCAGGATACATCCAGACCGAAGAATTAGAGGATATTGACCACTTTATTGTACCGGCAAGTCTGCATGACGATCAGGGAATTATGGGATGCTTAGAACTTGCAAGAAGAGAACTTCAGAACTAAGCTTTTGCAGAGAAAAAGAGTAAAGTAGACATTTGACCTTGTAGGAACGTACTTCTCAAAGTATAATAAAGAGAGTTGATTTCATAAAATTTGAAATCAGAATCATGGATCATAACCATAGGGAACAGAGACATGGATTGTAAGCAGGTAGAAAAGATGATTCCCCAGTTCTTAGCCGATGATCTGACCACGGAAGAACTGCGGGACTTCATGGAGCATATCGAAAACTGCACAGACTGCAAGGAAGAGCTTACGATAGAGTTTTTGGTAAGTGAGGGACTTGCGCGCCTTGAAAACGGGGCGGTATTTGACTTGCAGAAGGAATTGTCAGAGCGCATTGCAACTGCAGAACGTCACCTGCACTGGCGCGAAAATGTGCATATGTTATTATATATTCTGGAAGGACTGGTAGCGGTAGAGGCAATCACGGTAGCAGCCCTGTTTGTATTTTTAAAATGATGGTATGAGGGTAAGAAAGAATGAGTAAGCTTGTACTGGTAGATGGACATAGTATTTTGAACAGGGCGTTTTATGGAGTACCGGATCTGACGAATGCAGCCGGTCTTCATACGAACGCCATTTATGGATTCTTAAATATTTTATTCAAAATTCTGGATGAAGAATCTCCGGATTATCTGACGGTGGCCTTTGATGTCAAGGCACCGACCTTCCGGCATGAAATGTTTCAAGAATATAAAGGAACCAGAAAGCCCATGCCGGAGGAACTGCGCGAGCAGGTTCCCGTAATGAAGGAAGTTCTGCAGGCAATGGAAATCCGGATCATCGAACAGGCAGGTTATGAGGCAGATGACCTATTAGGTACGCTTGCCAAGCGTGCGGAAGCTGAAGGAATTGATGTTTCCCTGGTTTCCGGTGACCGGGATCTTTTACAGATTGCAACGGATAAGATCAAGATCCGTATCCCGAAGACAAAGGGCGGTAAGACCGAAATCGAGGATTACTACGCAGCCGATGTGGAAGCAAAGTATCAGGTGAATCCGATCCAGTTTATCGACTTAAAGGCATTGATGGGAGATACCGCAGATAACATTCCGGGTGTTCCCAAGGTAGGGGAGAAAACAGCAACCGATCTGATGGTACAGTTTGGTTCCTTAGATGGGATTTATGAGCATATTAACGAGGTGACGAAGAAGTCCATTAAGGAATCCCTGATCCAGAATAAGGATCTTGCCTATTTAAGTAAGGAGCTTGCAACGATTAAGATTGACAGTCCCATTGCTTATACCTTTGAGGAGGCAAAGGTGGGGAACTTCTTTAATGAGGATTCCTATGTATTATTTAAGAAGTTAGAGTTTAAGAACTTACTGAATAAATTTGAAAAAGGTGTTTCCAATGAAGAAATTTCTGCGACCTTTCATCTGGTAGAAGACCTTGCAGAGGCCGAAGCGCTTTTTACGAAGACATTGTCCTGCAGGGACCGGCAGATTGGTTTAAAAGTAGTGAAGGAACCCGGACGACACGGAGAGCTGCTCGGTGTGGCACTCCATCTTCCGGAAGAAGGCAGCTTCCTTGTTCCGAAGCAGGGTTTTTTTACCGAAGATTACCTGAAAGAAAAAATAGAGCTTCTTGGTGCACAGTGCCGGATCGCAACTGCGGATATCAAAAGTGAATATGCTTATCTGCAGGCACAGGATACCGACCGGTTCTTTGATGTGATTCTGGCTGCCTACCTGCTGAATCCGCTTAAAAACGATTATAGCGTAGAGGATATTGCAAATGAATATCTGAACCTGATGCTTCCAGAGAAAAGCCAGGCATTTGGCAAGCTGTCCCTGAAGGATGCGCTGAATGAAAAACCGGAAGAGTTTTTGAAATACTGCTGCTTTGAAGCTTATGTGTGCGTACAGGCAGCTAGCGTGCTGCAGCAGAAGCTGGAAGAGACCCGGATGGACCGCCTGATGCGTGAAATCGAGATGCCGCTTACCCTGGTGCTTTATTCCATGGAGGAAGAAGGAATCCGTGTGAATCCGGAAGCGTTGAAGGATTACGGAGAGTCTCTTTCGGGTAAAATCACCGAACTGGAGCAGGAGATTTACAACGAGGCGGGATGTGAATTCAACATCAATTCCCCGAAACAGCTGGGTGAGATCCTGTTTGAAAAGATGGGACTTCCGGGGGGGAAGAAGACGAAAACCGGCTATTCCACCGCAGCCGATGTCCTTGAAAAATTATCCGGAGAATATCCGGTCGTAAAGCATATCCTGGAGTACCGGGGACTTACTAAATTAAAGTCCACCTATGCAGACGGTCTGGCTGCCTATATTGAGGATGAAAACCGGATTCATTCGACCTTTAACCAGACGATCACGGCAACCGGAAGAATCAGTTCTACCGAGCCGAATTTACAGAATATCCCGATCCGGATGGAACTTGGCAGACAGATCCGTAAGGTTTTTATCCCGAAGGATGGCTGTTGCTTTATGGATGCGGACTATTCCCAGATCGAGTTAAGGGTACTGGCCTCCATGTCTGGGGACGAGCGTCTGATTGAGGCGTACCGGTCCCATGCGGATATCCACCGGACGACCGCTTCCCAGGTGTTCCACATTCCCTTTGAGGAAGTGACCGACTTACAGAGAAGAAATGCCAAGGCTGTAAACTTCGGTATTGTATACGGAATCAGTTCGTTTGGCTTAAGTGAGGACTTAAGTATATCGAGAAAAGAGGCGGCAGCCTATATTGAACAGTATTTTGAAACTTATCCGCAGGTTAAGCAGTTTATTGATTCTCTCGTAGAGGATGCGAAGAAGAACGGCTATGCGGTTACCCTGTATGGAAGAAGAAGACCGGTTCCCGAGCTTTTCAGCAGTAATTTCATGCAGCGTTCCTTTGGCGAACGTGTTGCCATGAATTCACCGATTCAGGGAACGGCAGCAGATATTATCAAGATTGCCATGATCCGTGTTTATGAACGTCTTAAGAAGGAAGGCCTGAAGTCGAAGCTGATTTTGCAGGTACACGATGAACTTCTGATTGAAACGGTACTGGAGGAAGAAGAGCAGGTAAGGCAGATTCTTGAAGAAGAAATGGTACATGCTTCATCCCTTGCCGTGGAACTGGAAATTGATCTTCATGTAGGTCATAACTGGTATGAGGCGAAATAGAGAGGAACATAGATAAAGGAGTAGCTTATGAAGGTGATTGGAATTACCGGAGGCGTAGGATCCGGCAAAACGGCACTTTTGGAATACATCCGCATTCATTATAACTGTGAGATCATTCTTGCGGATGAGGCGGCACATCACGTAGAGGAGCCGGGGCAGGAATGCTATGCAGAGCTTGTGGAACTGTTGACTCCGGCCATCTTAAATGAGGATGGAACGATTAATAAGAAGCGTATGGCAGAGGAGATTTTTGCAGATGATTCTCTGCTTGAAACCGTGAACGGGATCATTCATCCGGCGGTGCGGCAGTATATTTTAAGTGAAATTGAGCTGCAAAGGAGCTTACAGCAGATTGATTTTCTGTTTATCGAAGCAGCCCTCCTGATCGAGTGCGGATATCTCGATGTCGTGGATGAAATGTGGTATATTTATGCGGCAGAAGAAGTAAGACGTAAGAGGTTAAAGGAAGCCCGGAACTATTCGGATGAAAAGATTGATGCAATTATGCAGTCGCAGCTTTCGGAGGAAGAATACCGGAGGGCATGTCATTTTGTGATTGATAACAGTGGAGAGCTGGAAGACAGTTTTGAACAAATCGACAGGAAGGTAAGGGAGTATCTGTGATCGAAGAAAAAAGAAATGCAAGTACATATGTGTTTGGTCTGGATATTGGAACCAGAAGTATTGTGGGAACGGTAGGCTACCGGAATCAGAATCAGTTCATTGTTGTGGCACAGCGGGTTAAGGAACACGATACCCGTGCCATGCTGGATGGACAGATTCATGATATCCAGAAGGTGGGTGATACCATCCGTATGGTGAAACAGGAGTTGGAGGAGGCCATCGGGGAAAAGCTGAAAGGGGTCTGTATTGCGGCAGCAGGACGTGTGCTTCGTACGGTGACAACCCATGAAGAAATCCAGTTCCAAAATGAACAGGAGATTTCCAAGGATGATATTTACCGTCTGGTTTCTTCAGGTGTGGAGAAGGCTTATCGGGAATTTTTAAACGAAGAAAAAGACAGCGATGTGAAATTCTACTGTGTCGGACACTCCGTGGTACGTTTTTATCTGAATGGATATCCGATGGGAAACCTGGAGGAACATAAGGGAAGAAACATCGGTGTGGATCTGATTGCCACGTTCCTTCCGGATGATGTCGTGGACGGTCTGTATAAAGCGGTAGAGATTGCAGGATTGGAGGTAGCAAGCTTAACCCTTGAGCCGATTGCAGCTATCCAGCTTGCCATTCCGGAACGGTTCCGGATGCTGAATATTGCATTGATTGACGTTGGAGCCGGAACAAGTGATATTTCCATTACGAATGATGGCTGTATCATTGCATATGGAATGATTCCGGTTGCCGGAGATATATTGACAGAGACGATTGCGAAGCATTGTCTGGTGGACTTCGCGGAGGCAGAGCGGATTAAGCGGGAGGCCGGAAAGAGCGATACCGTTTCTTATATGGATATCATGCTTCTTCCACAGACGATCCGCAGCGAAGAGGTAAATGAGATTCTGGCACCGGTGATTGAAGATATGTCCACACAGGTGGCAGACAAGATTATGGAATTAAACGGCGGAAAGCCGGTAAGTGCGGTCTTTATTGTCGGCGGCGGCGGTAAGATGGCAGGCTATGCCGAGGCGGTTGCCGAAAAGCTTGGCATTGCCAAGGAGCGTGTTGCCCTCCGGGGAGAAGAGGTTATGCAGAATGTGGTCTTCCGGGAGGATATTAAGAAGGACAGCTTATTAGTTACGCCGGTCGGTATCTGCATGAATTACTATGAACAGAATAACAACTTTATCTTTGTAAGCTTTAATGGCAGCAGGATTAAGATGTACGACAATAACAATCTGACGGTTGCTGATGTGGCATTGCAGGCACAGTTCCCGAAGGATGGACTGTTCCCGAAGCGGGGCAAAGCACTTACCTTCCAGGTGAACGGAAAGCAGCGGATGGTACGCGGACTGCGCGGCGAGGCAGCTATCGTAGAAGTCAATGGAAAGATCGTAGACTTAAATACCACGGTGCGCGAAAACGATATTATCGTGGTAACGGAATCCACCGCTGGGGATGCGGCAAAGGCTGCAATCGGAGATCTGCCGGAGGCAACAGAAAGTATCAGTGTTGTCATTAACGGCAATAAGGTTGAGATTCCGAAATTTGCACAGGTGAATGGAACATTGCAGTCTTCCTATTATGAAATTCAGGAGAACGATGAAATCGAAATGCTGAATTACTATACGGTACAGCAGATTGCAGAATTCATGGATCTTTCCCTGACACCCGACCGGGAAGTTTTCGTAAATCACCAGAGTGCAGAATGGGATACTCCCGTTTATGAGAATTTTACGGTGAACTTTGATCTGGAGAATGAGACCGGAAGCGGGGCTCACGGAGAACTCAATGAGGAAGTAACAGAAGAAGAGACAGAAGAAAGTACAGCAGGAAGCGCAAAAGCAAATTCTTCGAAGGAAACGGCAGAGGAAACTTCCGCAGAAACTTCTGGCGAAGAAAAGAAACCGGACGGACCGACAACGATTATTGTTGTGGTAAACCGTTCACCGGTGACTTTAAGCGGAAAACCATCCTATGTATTTGTGGATGTCTTTGATAAAATCGACTTCGATCTGACAAGACCGAAGGGCAAAAATATTGTGACAAGTTTAAACGGCAAACCGGCACAATATATGCAAACGCTTCATGATGGCGATGTGATCGACATTTATTGGAGCAACTAAGGAGGAACGAACGTGAGATTGTGCAGTGTTGCCAGCGGAAGCAGTGGAAACTGTATTTACGCAGGAACGGATACCACCCATCTGCTTGTGGATGTGGGAATCAGCGGAAAGAAAACAGAAGCAGGCTTAAATGAACTGGGAGTTTCCATGAGGGATATTGATGGGATTCTCATTACCCATGAACATTCCGATCATATTGCAGGACTTGGAGTTTTAGCCAGAAAATACGGTACACCGATCTATGCAACGAAGGGAACAATCCGGGCAATTCAGGATATGTCTTCTGTCGGGAAAATCCCCGAGGAGCTGTTTCATCCCGTCCGCGCGGATGAAAAAATTATAATTAAAGATATGGTCTGCAATCCGATGAAGATTTCACATGATGCAGCAGAGCCGGTTGCGTACCGGATCCAGCATGGAAAGAAACGGATCGCAATTGTAACCGATCTTGGAACGTATAACGACTATACGATTGAGTCCTTAAGAGGAATGGATGCCCTGCTTTTGGAAGCAAACCATGACATTCATATGCTGCAGGTCGGGCCGTATCCGTATCCCTTAAAGCAGAGAATCTTAGGAGATCGCGGACACTTGTCAAATGAGCGGGCAGGACAGTTACTCTGTTCCCTGATTCATGATAATTTACAGGCGGTTGTGCTGGGACATTTGAGCAAGGAAAATAACATGCCGGAACTGGCTTACGAAGCGGTACGGATTGAGGTTACTGTGGAGCAGGGAAAGAATCTGGATTTTCCGATGTTTGTGGCACCCCGGAATGAAGTGTCCCCGGTGATCCATATTGCCTGATTGCAGGGATAAAGAAAAGTACAATAAAAAAATATATATCATTAAGGAGAGCATTATGAAAAAAACAATTATTACCGTAGTAGGAAAAGATACCGTAGGTATTATCGCAAAGGTCTGCACATATCTGGCCGGGAATCAGATCAATATCGAAGATATTTCCCAGACAATTGTACAGGGCTTCTTTAACATGATGATGATCGTGGATACGAAAGAATGCCCGAAACAGTTCGGGGATGTGGCAGATGAGTTAAAGGCTCTCGGAGACGAAATTGGTGTTGAGATCAAATGTCAGAAGGAGGAAATTTTTGACAAGATGCATCGTATCTAGTCTCCAAATGAATGAATAAAGAAATGTAAATAATAAAGGGAACGATTAAGGGAGCAGAAGCATGATTAACTTACGCGAAGTAGTAGAAACGAATGAAATGATCGACAAGGAGAATCTTGATGTCCGTACCATTACACTGGGAATCAGTCTGTTAGACTGTATTGATTCGGATTTACAACGTCTTAATGACAAGATTTATCAGAAGATTTATGATGCAGCCAAGGATCTGGTAAAGACCGGTGAAGAAATTTCCAAGGAATTTGGAATTCCTATTGTAAATAAGCGTATTTCCGTAACACCGATCGGACTGATTGGCGGGGCAGCATGCAAAACCAAAGAAGATTTTGTAGAGATCGCAAAGACCTTAGACCGTGTGGCCAAGGATGTCGGCGTGAACTTTATCGGAGGATATTCCGCATTGGTGGCAAAGGGAATGACACCGGCGGAGGAACTTTTAATCCGTTCCATTCCGATGGCACTTTCCCAGACGGAACGCATCATGTCTTCCGTAAACTTAGGTTCTACCAAAACCGGTATCAATATGGATGCAGTGAAGCTGATGGGAGAAGTGATCAAGGAAACAGCGGTTTTAACAAAGCACAAGGATTCTCTGGGATGTACGAAGCTGGTTGTCCTGTGCAATGCACCGGATGATAACCCGTTCATGGCGGGTGCATTCCACGGAGTAACCGAAGCAGACAAGATCATTAATGTTGGCGTCAGCGGTCCTGGTGTTGTAAAGACCGCCCTGACAAAGGTACGCGGAAAGAACTTTGAGGTTCTGTGTGAAACCATTAAGAAGACCGCCTTTAAGGTAACCAGAGTCGGACAGCTTGTCGCACAGGAAGCTTCCAGGCGTCTTAATGTTCCGTTCGGTATTGTCGATCTGTCTCTGGCACCGACTCCGGCCATCGGAGATTCCGTAGCCGACATTCTGTGTGAAATCGGATTAGAGCATGCCGGAGCACCGGGAACGACCGCAGCTCTTGCCTTATTAAACGATCAGGTGAAAAAGGGCGGCGTTATGGCATCCTCCTATGTCGGAGGATTGAGCGGTGCATTTATTCCGGTCAGTGAAGATCAGGGAATGATCGATGCAGTAGATGCCGGAGCACTTACCATCGAAAAGTTAGAAGCCATGACCTGCGTATGTTCAGTCGGACTTGATATGATTGCCATTCCGGGAGATACCCCGAATACAACCATTTCCGGAATCATTGCGGATGAAATGGCCATCGGTATGATTAACCAGAAGACAACAGCAGTCCGCATCATTCCAGTGATCGGAAAGGGCGTTGGCGAGAACGTGGAATTCGGAGGCCTTCTTGGACACGCACCGATTATGCCGGTAAACGGCTTCTCCTGCGAAGCTTTTGTGAACCGCGGAGGACGGATTCCTGCACCGATTCACAGTTTTAAGAACTAAAGAAAACGACCAAGTGGTTTAAGATAATCTTAAGAATCCCCACATTGTCTTGCAGGGGGAAATATGCTATAGTTTGTATACAATATAGTTTGACAATACAAGATTATGAGGTGTGGAATGAAATTAAACAAAAAGAGGAAAACATTAATTCCTGCAGTACTTATGCTTTTATCCTTAGGACTGCTCACAGGCTGCGGTGGTAAGAAGTCAGAGGAAGCAGTTGCAGAAAGACCGGAATATGTGTATGTACCGCAGTATTTTGATCTTGGAAGCACCGATTATATCGGCTCTGCCGTGACCTATGAAAATCAAATCTTTTATTATACCGAAACCTGGGATGAGGAAACGGGTAAAAATGAGCGCGGTATTACAAAGTATAATTTTGAAACGAAGGAATCTGAACTGATTTCCCCGGACTTTGGGGAGGCTTCTGTTTCTGCTATGCAGGTAACGCCGGATGGTAAGATTGCCCTGCTGATGTATGAATCGACTTATACACTGGATGAGAACGGTGAGTATCAGGATGGATCCAGCAGCTATTCCATCTGGTATATGGATCCGGAGAGTGGAGAGATTACCGAGCAGAAGGAGATTACGGAAGACAGCGGTGTCGCGAAGGATTCCTATTTTGGAAGCTTTTATATTGACGGACAGGGAAACAGCTATTTCTTTAACAGCAATGAATCCTGTATTTATGTGCTTTCCGGCGATTTACAGATGATTGCAGACATTTCTCTTTCCAATTACATCAACCAGATGTTTGCATCAAAGGATGGAGAGATTTACGTATCCCGTTATGGAAATACCAGTACGGAAATCCTGAAGATCGACCTTGCGAAGAAGGCACTGTCGGATCCGCTGAAATTTGATAAAGAACTGATAAATATTGATGCATGTATGACCGGTATCAGCTGCGACTTTCTGGTGGATGATCAGAATACGGTTTATGCAGCCGATGTGGCAGCAGGAACCTTCACGAAGCTTTTTGACTGGCTGGATGCCGATGTGAACGGCAATAATGTAAGTTACTTCGGAGAATTGCCGGACGGAAGAATCTGGGTTATTACCTCAAACTATGATGGCAATGAGAATGAAACAGAGCTTCTGCTTCTGGAAAAGAAGAAATCCTCAGAGGTTGCACAGAAGGAAGAAGTAACGCTCGGAACACTCTGGCTTGACGATAATGTGAAGAGTGCCGTGATCGATTTTAATAAGAGCAGCGACAAGTACCATATTTCCGTGAAGACTTATGGGCAGGATGACTGGGAATCGGGACTTACCCAGTTCAATGCCGATGTGGCATCGGGAAGCGGCCCAGATCTGATTGACTTTTCCAATCTGAATTACACCCTTTATGCAGAAAAGGGTACTTTTGAAGATCTTTATCCTTATATGAAAAAGAGTGGCTTAAAGAAGGAAGATTACGTTGAGAATGTGCTGGAAGCCTACGAGCTGGATGGAAAGCTATATGGATTCACAACGGAATTTTCAATTTATACCATGGTTGGTAAGAGCTCTGTTCTGGGAGATATTTCCGGATGGACCCTTTCGGAAATGCTGGACTTTATCGATCAGCACAAGGACAGCGAGGTATTTTCCTATGCTTCCCAGCAATATATGCTGTACCTTCTGGTATATAATAATATGGATGAGTTTATCGACTGGGAGACTGGAAAGTGTTCCTTTGACGGTCCGGAATTTGCAAGAATTCTGGAATATACGAAAACCCTTCCGGAGCAGTATAACGATGAGGCCGAGGAAGAAGGAGAAGCATCCAGACTTCGGAGCAACAAATTGCTTTTGATGACAGAATCGGTCAGTTCCGTAGAGGAATGCCAGATGATGGAAGGCCTGATGGGAGAAAAACCCACTTATGTGGGATATCCCAATAAGGACCGCGAAGGAAATCTGATCAGTGCGATCGGTGGCTGCATTGCCATTTCTTCCAAGTCTAAGAATAAGGAAGCAGCGTGGGCGTTTTTACAGACACTGCTTACGGAAGACTATCAGAACAGTCTGGTAGACGGCTGGGGATGGAGTGGATTCCCGATTCTGAAATCCGCGCTGGAACTTCAGTTTGAAAAGGATATGACACCGGAGTACTATACCGATGAAAATGACGAAAAGGTGGAACAGCCAAAGACCACCTGGAGTTATGGTAACGATTTTGAAATGGATATTTATGCTGCCAAACAGGAAGACATTGACCAGGTGAAGGCCTTAATTGCTTCCGCAAAGAAAAGGCAGAACAATGTAGATGAAGAACTGATTAACATTATTTCAGAGGAAACGGAGCCGTTCTTCAAGGGACAGAAATCTGCTTCCGATGTTGCAAATGTCATTCAGAACAGAATTCAGGTTTATGTCAATGAAAATCGCTAAGCATACAGGAAAAAAAGGAGCGGGAAATCCCACCGGAATCAGAGCAGGCAAAACCAGTAGTCGTAAGAATAGGGGGAAGTGGATGGCCAATGGCTTTCTGCTTCCCAGTATTCTGGGAGTATTGCTGTTTTTTGTCCTGCCTTTTTTTATTGTGATTTACTATTCGGTCATTGATAATCCAATTAATGCTGAGTTTGTAGGCTTTGATAATTTTAAAATGGTATTTGAGAATGCGGCATTCCGTCAGGCAGCATTTAACACCATGACATTTTCGGCGATTGCGATGCCGCTGGCGGTCGTGTTATCGCTCCTTCTGGCAATTCTGATGGAGAGCAAAATTCCGTTTAAAAGCCAGTTCAGGACCTTTTTTTTAAGTCCGATGATGGTGCCGATTGCTTCGGTGGTACTGATCTGGCAGGTGTTGTTTCATTATAACGGAATGATGAATGAGATCATCGGGTGGTTTGGGAAGGACAAGATCGACTGGCTGAATTCGGATTATGCGCAGGTGGTCATTATTGTGTTGTTTCTTTGGAAAAATCTGGGTTATAACATGATTTTATTTATGTCCGCATTGAGCAGTATTCCGAAGGATATCTTAGAGGTTGCAGTATTGGAGAGTGCAACGCCGCTGCAGATTTTCTGGCATATTAAGCTCCGGTATCTGTCCTCGACCATTTTGTTTGTAACAATTATGTCATTGATTAATTCTTTTAAGGTATTCAGGGAAATCTATCTGTTAAAGGGAGATTATCCTTACCCGACGATGTATATGCTCCAGCACTTTATGAACAATACGTTCAGTAAGCTGGATTATCAGAAAATGTCTGCGGCGGCCATTATGATGGCGGTTGTGATGGTTATTATCATCGGTATCCTTTTCCTTACCGAGAATTATTTTGGAAAGGATGTGGAAGGATGAGCTTGGAACGAAAGGATCCTGCGGAGCTTTGGAACCGCCGGGTAAAACGCAGGAAGAAAATCAAAAATACCCGACTGATGATACGGATTCTGTTGGGAACGATGGTGGCGGGATGCTTTGCAGTGTTGTTCCTGATGCCGATTGTCTTAACGATTACGAATTCGTTTATGTCTTCATCAGAGATTGCTGCCAATTACGGACAGGTGTTTGCTACAACGGATTCGGGCGGCAAGGTATTTATTTCTTCTAAGGTAAATTTGAAATTTATTCCGGATATGGTATCGTTCAGCCAGTATGTGACGGTTCTGTTTAAGAGCCCGGATTATCTGCTGAAATTTTGGAATTCGGTCATTCTGGTTGTACCGATTGTAGTCTTTCAGTTATTGGTAGCGGCAGGGGCATCGTTCGGATTTTCGAGATACCGGGGACGGATCAAGGAATTGATTTTCTTTATTTATATTATTTTAATGCTGATGCCGTATCAGGTAACGCTGGTTCCGAACTATCTGGTTTCGGACTGGCTGCATATTTTAGATACCAACTGGGCAATCTGGCTGCCGGGAATTTTCTCGCCGTTTGCAGTATTTCTGCTGACAAAGTACATGCGGCGAATTCCGGTTTCCGTGATGGAGGCAGCGCAGATTGACGGTGCAGGCGAGTGGCAGATTTTTACAAAGATCTGTATGCCGCTTTGTAAGGGAGCGATGTGCTCCATCGCAATTTTGATTTTTATTGATTATTGGAATATGGTGGAACAGCCGTTGATCCTGTTGTCGGATTCCAATAAGCATCCGTTGTCCGTATTTTTATCGAAGATTAATTCGGGGGAAATCGGACTTGCATTTGCTGTTGCAACAATTTACATGGTGCCGCCCATTCTGGTGTTCCTTTACGGAGAGGATTATCTGGTAGAAGGAATCACATATCAGGGTGGAATCAAGGGATAGTGCTGGATGAGGAGAGAAACTATGGAAGAGAAGAACACAACGAAAAGAAGAGAATGGGTGAAGAACGCAGCAATTATATTCTTAACGATTATGTTGCTGTTGACGTTTTTTTCCAATACGATTATGAATTACTCCCTGCCGGAAGTGGCAACGCAGTATGTACAGACAGGAACGATCACGGCAAAGGTGCGTGGAACCGGTAAGATCGAGGCTTCCGATCCGTATAATGTCATTGCGAAGGAGTCCCGTGTCATTACCAGTGTAGCGGTAAAGCAGGGCGATACCGTAGAAAAGGATCAGGTGATCTATTATCTGGAAGATGCCGAGAGTGATGAGCTGACGCAGGCAGAAAAGGAACTGGAGGATCTGGAACTGAACTATATGAAGGGGCTGTTCGGAGCCAATGTTTCTCCTGAGATCATTACGAAGGTTGCCAACGGAAATATTGACAGCTTCAGCCAGTTACAGGCCAAGGTAACCGATATGCAGAACCGTTTGGAAGCTGCAAAGAAGCGTGTGGAGGAATGTCAGAAGAATGTGGATGACCTCACCTTGCAGAGCACGAAGGACACGAATAATGCAGGTGTGAGTACCAAGAATGATGAATTGAACCGGGATCTGGCAACGGCAGATCTGACCGAGGCACAGAACCGGTTTGAAAAGGATAAGGCAGCGACGATTGCAAGCCTGAATGCACAGATTACCGAACTGACTTCACAGATCTCGGATCTGGAGAAGCTGCTTAGCAATGCAGAAGCTTCGGCTGGAAGTGGGACTACTACTGGTACCGGTAGTGGTAATAATACTTCCACTTCATCATCAACAAGCTATGATGGGCAGAGACAGAAAGCTGTTGAAAGTTTAAGGCAGACTGTGAATTCAATGCTGGATGCACTTAAAAAGTCTGATAAACTCCCGGAAAACTCAGAGCTTGCAACTATAGAGGCTAAATATAATGCTATATATGAGGAAATGAAGGATAAGGAAGAGTATCAGACATTAATTGCAGATTATAATGCTACTCATATGTTGATTGATAATATAGAGCAAAACGCGAAAGATGTTAATAATCTATATGCCAATAATCAGACTTTATTGTCAAGAAAAAAAGCAGACTTGGCGAACCTCCAGAAGCAGCTTGCCGAAGTACAGGCAATTACAGCATCCTCCGATGGCGGTGTACAGGATGCACAGAACCGCCTGAATCAGGCAAACCGTAATATTTTAGAGATTAACAATGCCAACAGTCAGACGAGTGTGGCATGGCAGAACCGTTTGGCGGATGCGAATGCAGCATTGAAGAATGCACAGGCGGTCTATGACTTATTAAAGGAAGAACAGACTTCGCTTGCAGCAGACATCAATGCGGAACTGGATCTGTCCAAGACGAATAAAGATATTCAGGCAAAGCGGGCAGAGATTGAAAAGCTGAAAGAAAAGTCCATGGGTTCGGCGGTAAAAGCACCGGTAGCGGGAACAATCTCAAGCGTGAAGTATGTAGCCGGTGAAACCACGAAGCCGGAGGATGTCATGGCAGTAATCCAGCCGGAGGGCAAGGGCTTTACCCTTTCCATATCCGTAACGAATGAACAGGCGAAGAAGGTACAGATCGGCGATATGGCAGAATTACAGAATTCCTGGTATTATGATGATGCAAGGGTAATGCTGTCTGCGATCAAGCCGGATCCGGATAAGCCTGGAACCAATAAGCTTCTGGTATTTGATGTAAGCGGATCGACCATTGAGGCAGATCAGTCCTTAAGCATTTCTGTAGGACAACGCAGTCAGGAATATGAGCTGGTTGTACCGAACAGTGCCATTCGGGAAGATAACGATGGTAAGTTTATTCTGACGGTGGAATCCAAGAGCAGCCCGTTAGGAAACCGTTATATTGCAACCAGAGTTGGTGTAGAAGTACTGGCTTCGGATGATAATAACTCTGCAATTTCCGCACCGCTTTACGGATACGAATATGTTATTACGACCTCCACGAAGCCGGTAGAAGCAGGAAAGCAGGTTCGTCTTGCCAATAATTCCTGATGAGGATGCAATAAAGGATAAGAAAATGCAGGGTAGATGAGGAAAGGAACTTACAGTGGGAATAAGGCTTAAACGTTTTTTCTCAAATTTCACAATAAAGCAGATTGTATTTAGCCTGATTACGATTATTTCTCTGTTGTTATTTCTCGCTTTGACCATTTGGTCGCATCATCTCACCAGTCAGTTATCCGACCAGAGAGCTGCACAGCGATGGGATAAGGATGGAAAAAGTGTACAGGTAAGCTGTTATTTCACGGATCAGGTGAAGCTTACCGATATGGAGTTTACAGGCTTTGAAAAGAAGCTCGAACAGATGTTGAAAGAGACACTTCCTGCCGATGAATATAGTGAGGAGAATGACCGGCGTCTGGTGGTAGATGGTTATAGTGCCATGGGAACCGTGACCGTGATCAGTGAAAAGGGAAAACTTACCGATGCCAATGCCATTGGAATCGGGGGTGACTACTTCCTGTTTCATCCGGTAAAGCTCCTGTCAGGTGGATACTTTACCGGTGAGGATCTGATGCAGGACAGCATTATATTGGATACCGAGGGTGCATGGCAATTGTTCGGCTCCAATGATATTGTCGGAAAAAGTGTGATGATCGGCGGTGTGCCACATTATGTAGCCGGAGTGATCGAGCGTGACAACAGTAAATTTGCGAAGAGTGCCGGGCTAAATAAGACAACCGTATACTTGTCGGATGATTCCCTGCAGGCTTACGGAACGACAGTGGGCATCAGCAATTATGAAGTACTTGCTCCCAATCCGGTCAAGCATTTTGTCTATAATGCCGTGAAGGAACAGCTTGGCGTGGCAGAGAGTGACATGGTGGTTGTGGAGAATACGACACGGTTCAAGGTGGAGTCTCTGATTCCGGTGATTCTGGAATTTGGTACACGTTCCATGCAGAATGCCGCAATCCGGTTTCCATTCTGGGAGAATGTGGCGCGCGGCTATGAAGATGTGTGTGCATTGATTTTGATTTTTCAGTTTTTGTTTTTACTCATTCCGGGGACGATCCTGATTGTCTTTTTGATCTGGAAATGGAGGCATCGGATGTTTACCTGGAAAGATTTAGGGAACCGTATCATAGATATAAAAGATGGTCTTCGAAAGAAGAGCAGGCGGGAAAAGGAAAAATGGGAGAATTTCTGATTCCCGGGAGGAAAGGAGGACAATTATGAAAAAGGTAATTGCATCGTTATTGGTTGTAACACTTGCCATTGGGTGTCTTTCCGGATGTGGAAAGAAAGGAAAGGATGATCTGCAGCAACAGGCAGCATCCAAGGACTATGTGTATAAGCAGGAGGTTATTTCCTATAACGGAGGTGACACAGCCCCCAGCGGACTGATCCGGATTGGGGATAAGGTCTATGGCTACAGCTATGAATGGCGTGAAATGGACAGCTCTGTAATGCCAAGAACCGATATCGAAGGCATGGAAAATGTTGAAAAAGAAGCCGATGCAGAGGATGTAACAGCCGATGCACAGGAAAAATGGATTTTATATGATACAGCAGAAAATACCGATACAGCAACGGAAGAGGCTGAAGCAGAAACCAGCACGGAGGAAGCTATAGCAGAAGATATGGCGGTTGGAGACCAGCCGGTAGCAGATGATGCGGCCGACGATGACTACGTCGAAACGGAAAGCTATTCTTCCCTGATTTTCTACGAAATTCTGGAGGATGGGACCTTTGGGGAAGGACATGAGCTTCAGGGCGCACCGGATCAGTCTTTTAATTCATTTGCAGCAGATTCACAGGGAAATCTGTACTGCCTGCGTAACGTGTATGTATACGATGACGGCAGTGCTGACAGCGAGGATCTGTATTACTTAGAGCAGAAAACGCTGGATGACGAAACGGTGTTCAGCGTCAGTTTGAATGAAATTCCGGAGATAAAGCAGATCGAGGAGCAGCAGGGCTGGCTTTATATGAACGGTCTGTATGCAGAGGATGATGCTCTGTATCTTGTCTGTGGAAGCAGCATTTTAAAATTTGATAAGAACGGAAACATGGTTGGCAATGTCGTGAAACAGGATACCGAAAATGTGCTCGATGGTGCATCGATTGTCCGGGGCAGAGACGGGAAATATGCAGCCGTTACCTATGGGGATACCGGCATGAAGATTTATCCGGTAGACCTTGTAAACGGTACGATCGGAACGGGCACGGAACTTCCAAGTAACAGCTATAGTTTCAGCTTTTATCCGGGTTCCGGGTATGACTTCTATGTGTCTGATAACTATGCGGTCTATGGATATAACCTTGGAGATACCACCGTTACAAAGCTGATGAGCTATGTGGATTCCGATATTGATGTATGGCAGATCAATAATATTATTCCGATCAGTGATACCGAGTTCTACGGTTCGTATTCCAGTGCGTCCGACTGGCAGGATGGAATTTCGAAATTCACCAAGGTGGATCCGAAGGATGTCAAGGACCGTCAGGTGATTACCCTGGCCATGGCAAGCACCGACTGGAACGTGAAGAGCCGTGTCATTGAATTTAACAAAAAGAACGATACCTACCGGATCAGTCTGATTGATTATTCCTCGGAAACAGGCGAGTACGAGGAAGGTATTTCCAAAATGAATACGGATATTGTATCCGGTAAAATACCGGATATCATCTTACTGGATGATTCCATGCCTGCCGACAGCTATATCAGTAAAGGCCTGTTCGAAGATCTCCTTCCGATGATGGAAAAGGATGAAGAGATCGATGTGAATGATCTGATGCCGAATGTCATCGAAGCATTTTCCACGGACGGAAAGCTGTATCGTCTGGTGCCGACCTATTCCATAAGGACAATGGTCGCAAAGACCTCCGATGTCGGGGAAGAGCGTGGTTGGACCGTAGAAGAGGCAATGGCCCTGTGGGATTCGAAGCCGGAAGGAACCGAGTTTATTGCAGGGGCAACCAGAAGTGAAATGCTGAATATGTGTATGAACTTTGCCGGCAGCCAGTTTGTCAATTACAGTACAGGGGACTGCGACTTTAACAACGAAGGCTTCTTGAATTTACTCGAATTCCTGAAACGTTTCCCGGTAGAGATGTCGGATGATTATTATACCGATGAATACTGGAATTCCTATGACAGCCTGTGGAGAAGCGGAAAAGTCATTACCCAGCAGATGTATCTGAGTGATTTCCGTAATTTCAATTATACGGAGAAGGGAAGCTTCGGAGAACCGATTACGATGATCGGATTCCCTTCCGCAGATCAGGATGGTTCCATCATCGTGCCAAGCATGCAGTTCGCAATTTCTGCAAAGTCGAAGAATCAGGATGCCGCATGGCAGTTCCTGCGGTATTATCTGACGGAAGACTATCAGAATGATGCACCCGGATTCCCGCTCAGCATGAAAGTGTTGGAGAAACGTGCCGTGGAAGCTATGGATCGTCCTTATTATCTGGATGAAAATGGAAATAAGGAGTATTATGATGATGTGATCTATATTGATGATGTAGAGATTACGATTGATCCGATGACGCAGGAAGAGGTGGATCACTTTATGGAGAACCTCAAGTCGTTTAAGAATGTCGGCAGGTATGATGATACGCTGATTAACATCATTACCGAAGAAGCGGAACCTTATTTTAACGGACAGAAGAATGCAAGTGAAGTTGCACAGATTATTCAGAACCGTGCACAGATTTATCTTCACGAGATACAATAAAGAAACAGGGGAATTTCCCGGGAGAACAGAATGAAAAAGCTGAAAGTGACAAAACTGCAAGGCACGTTTCTGGCGATGAATCTGCTTCCCATTATCCTTATGGGACTTGTCATTACCATATTCAGTGCCAACCGGTTCGCGACATCCATGTATCACGAGGCGCAGGGAGGTTTAATGGATCTTTGCAATACGATTCAGGTGACCATTGATGAACTGTACCCCGGAGCATATCATGTGGAAGAAACGGAAGATGCGATTTATTTTATGAAGGGCGATCATGTCTTTAATGGCGACTATGAGCTGATTGATTCGGTGAAAAAGGTTGCGAATGTGGATATTACACTTTTTTATCAGGATATCCGGGTGGCAACCACTCTTGTAAATCTTAAGGGAGAGCGGGTAGTCGGGACGCAGGTAAGTCCTGTCGTAAAGCGGGATGTATTGGATCAGGCCGATGATATGTTTTATTCGTCCGTTATGGTAGAGGATGAACGATATTTTGCCTATTATGCGCCACTGTTTGCAGAGGATGGAAGCTGCATCGGAATGATTTTCGTTGCACAGCCCTCCGCAAATGTGGAGCGGCTGATTCGCAGTTCCATTACGCCGATGGTTGTGATTGCAATTCTTGTTATGATTCTGGTTGCCCTTGTGACCATCCACTATACGGCAGGACTTGTCGATACGATCAAGAAGATTGAGACATATATGGCAAATATTGCCAAAGGATATCTCCATGACGCGTTGGACTATGAGGTCCTGAAGCGTGAGGATGAGCTGGGTGAAATGGGAAGAAATGCTGTCCGTATGCAGAAGTCTTTGCGGGAGCTTGTGGAAGAGGACACCTTAACCGGACTCAACAACCGCCGCAGTGGAGAAAAGAAGCTGCAGCAGACCTATGAGGACTATACGAAGCGTGGCATCGGCTACTGTGTGGCACTTGGAGATATTGATTTCTTTAAGCGGGTCAATGATACTTATGGGCATGACTGCGGAGATGTGGTGCTGACCGAAATTGCAAAGAGGATGAAGTACTTCATGCGCGACAAGGGCTATGCGGTACGCTGGGGCGGTGAGGAATTTCTGCTGGTGTTCCCGGAATCCCATATGGATGAAGTCGAAGAAGTTATGAATGAATTTATCCACGAACTGGATGCACATTCCATTTCCTATAAAGAGGAGATTGAAGTTCATGTGACAATGACCTTTGGTATTGTGGAAGCCGGAGAACAGTTCCCTAATATTGACAGCATGGTGAGTGGTGCGGACCGGCGGCTTTATATCGGAAAACAGAACGGGCGGAATCAGGTTGTGGCAGAAGAACAATCAGAACAAGATTTGTAATCTTTTGTAATGGATTTGAAAAGACATCCTCCAGTAAAAAAGCTATACTAAAGACAGCAGAAGAAATGGAGGATGGAAGCATGAATCCAGTTTTTGAACAAATGAGCCGGATCGGGATTGTTCCGGTCATTGCATTAGAGGATGCAGCAGATGCGGCACCTTTGGCGGAAGCATTATTAAAGGGTGGAATTTCCTGTGCGGAGGTGACGTTCCGGACGGCTGCCGCAGAAGAGACGATCCGGAAGATGAGTGAAGAATATCCGGAAATGCTGGTCGGGGCGGGAACGGTACTGACCACCGAACAGGCAGACCGTGCGGTTGCAGCAGGTGCGAAGTTTATCGTAAGCCCGGGATTAAATCCGGTAACCGTAAAGCATTGTCAGGAAAAGGAGATCCCGGTGATTCCCGGAATCATGACTCCGTCGGAAATCGAACTGGCATTGAGTCTGGGACTTACGGAAGTGAAGTTTTTCCCGGCAGAAGCGGCAGGCGGTATCAAGATGATTCAGGCAATGAGTGCACCCTACGGCAATGTCCGTTTCATGCCAACAGGTGGAATCAGCCTTGCCAATATGGAGGACTATTTAAGCTTTCCAAAGGTATTTGCCTGTGGAGGAAGCTGGATGGTGAAGAAGGATCTGATTCAGGCAGGTGCATTTGACCGGATTGCGGAATTAAGCCGTCAGGCCGTACAGAAGAAGGAGGAAATCCGTTCATGTCAAAAGTAGTTACGATGGGGGAAATCATGCTCCGGCTGTCGACCCCGAATTTTGAAAAGTTTATTCAGGCAGATGAATTTGATATTAATTATGGCGGTGGAGAGGCGAATGTTGCCGTATCCCTTGCCAATTATGGATACGATACCGAATATGTGACGGCCGTACCCGACAACGAGATCGGGGAATGCGCCGTAGCTGCATTGCGTAAGTACAATGTGGGAACAAAGTACATTGCACGCTGTGGGGAACGCCTTGGCATCTATTATCTGGAATCCGGTTCTGCCATGCGTCCGTCCAAAGTGGTGTATGACCGTGCCCATTCCTCGATTTCCACCGCAACGGAGCAGGAGTTTGATTTTGATACGATCTTTGCGGATGCGGACTGGTTCCATTTTACCGGAATCACCCCGGCTATCTCGGACTCGGCGGCAGAGCTTACCGAGAAAGCGCTGATTGCAGCCAAGAAGCATGGTGTGAAGGTTTCGGTGGATCTGAATTTCCGTAAGAAGCTGTGGACGTCCGAAAAGGCACAGCGTGTCATGACAGGCCTCATGAAATATGTGGATGTCTGCATTGGAAACGAAGAGGATGCGGAACTCGTACTTGGCTTTAAACCGGCGCAGACCGATGTGGTAAGCGGAAATCTCGAGCTTGCCGGATATCGTTCGATTTTTGAACAGATGGTAGAAAAGTTTGGATTTGAATATTGTGTTTCTTCCTTACGTGTGAGCCATTCGGCTTCCGATAACGGATGGTCGGCGTGCATGTATGCAAGGGATACGAAGGAGTTCTATCATTCCAGAGAGTATCAGATCCGTCCGATTGTGGACCGCGTAGGTGGTGGAGATTCCTTTGCAGCCGGTGTGATCTGCGGATTGCTGGATGGTAAGAAATTTCAGGATGCATTGGAGTTTGCGGTAGCGGCTTCTGCATTAAAGCATACGATTCCGGGGGACTTTAATCTGGTATCCCGGAAGGAAGTGGAAACCCTGGCAGGAGGAGATGCTTCCGGACGGGTACAGCGATAGCCAGAGGGCAGATCTGAATTGAGCATTTCCAGAAAGTAATGAAAGTGATGATAGAAAAGCCGGTGCATACCATACGATGCACCGGCTGATTTTATGCCTTGATAAATAAAAGGTATCTACTTTTCAATGGTTTCATCCACCGGAAGATCAAATCCGAAATAGCGGACCGCATTCCGGTAGGAAATATCTTTCACGATTTCTTTTAAGGTTGCAAGGTCATCCGGAAATTCTCCGTTTTCCACCAGTTCACCAAGCAGATTACAAAGAATCCGGCGGAAGTATTCATGTCTCGTGTAAGAGATGAAACTCCGGGAGTCGGTCAGCATTCCGACAAAGCCGGACAGGTTGCCGGAGGCAGCCAGAGATAATAACTGGTTCCGCATACCGTTCTTGTGATCGTTAAACCACCAGGCACTTCCGTGCTGCAGCTTCGATACCGCAGTCGAATCCTGAAAGCATCCCATGATACAGTCAATCGCTTCATTGTCGTGTGGATTAAGACTGTAGAGGATGGTTTTCGGAAGTTCATCGGTTTCACACAGAGCGTTTAAGAACTCCGCCAGTGTGGAAACCGGAGCAGAATCCCCGATGCTGTCAAAGCCGGTATCGGCACCGATGCGGACAAACATCTTGTGATTGTTGTCACGGCGTACTCCATAGTGAAGCTGCATCACCCAGTTGCGGTGCTGGTATTCCCGTCCGAGGAAAAGAAGGAGTGCCGTTTCATATTGCAGTTCCTCCTGTGTATCCACCATTTGTCCCTGCATCCGCTTTGCAAAGATTTCCTCAATAAGGGAATCAGAAGCAGGAGAGAACATGACATAAGGCAGTCCATGGTCACTGACAAGACACCCTCTTTGGGCAAAATAATCCATCCGGATGGAGAGAGCTTTTTTCAGATCCTCAAAGGTGGTAATCGGAATCCCGGAAACCTCTGCAAGAGTATGAATGTAATCCGGGAAATCCGGTTTTCCGATGGAAACGGCACGGTCCGGACGCCATGCCGGAAGAACCTGAACCGGGAAGCTTTCATCTTCTGCAAGCTGCATATGATATTCGAGGGTATCCACCGGATCATCCGTGGTGCAAAGCAGGGTAACGTGGGAGCGTTCGATGATGGAACGGGCACTCATGGAAGGATCCGCAAGCTTTTCGTTACAGAGGTTCCAGACCTGCTCCGCAGTATCTTTATTCAGAATGCCGTGGTAGTCAAAGTAACGCTGCAATTCCAGATGGCTCCAGTGATAAAGGGGATTGCCGACCGCTTTGCCAAGAACTTCTGCCCATTTGAAGAATTTCTCCTTATCCGGAGCATCGCCGGTAATGAAGAGTTCCTCCACACCGCAGGCGCGCATGAAACGCCACTTATAATGATCGCCGCCAAGCCACAGCGAGGTGATGTTGTCAAAATGACGATCCTCCGCGATTTCCTTCGGACTGATATGGCAGTGATAATCCAGAACCGGCATCGTTTCCGCTGCCTCGTGGTAAAGCTTTTGTGCAGTTTCGCTATGTAATAAGAAATCCTGATCCATAAACGGTTTCATGAAATACCTCCATTTCTTTACCAGACAATCGGCGACTGCTGGTATTCATTGTGTAATAGTGTCTGATTTTTGCTGGAAGCAACGGCTTCGTAAGTATGAGCGATGCGGACATCTTCCTTAAACAGCGCTAATCCATCTCCGGATAACAGGGAAGGGGCATCGGCAGGCTTTGCAATCAGCGGAATCTCGCTTTCCTTCTTGATCCGGTTTAAAAGAGGGGAAGCACTCTTACGGAAGCCAAGGAGCCTTGCGTAGGGAATCTGTAAACAAGCGTCAGAGTCCTTAAGAAAGGCCTGGGTCTTTCGCAGATCGAGTAGAATGTGCATCAAGACACGGCTGATCCGGGTATAGGTGAGATCCCTGGACTTCAATAGCTGGCAAAAGCTGGTGAAATCACGGTATTCCGGAAGATACTTCGCAATCTTCAAGGAAAGATCTTCACTGCAGTCTTCGAAGCAGGAGTAGCCATCTGCCTGGTCGGAGAGCAGTTTATAATGCAGAAGCAGGGAAAAATCTGCTTCGGAGATTCCATAATGGATGTCCGGATCCGACTTCCAGATCGGGAGTACCTGTGCCGGAATCTGGGAGACAAAGAGGGTATCTTTGAGGAGAGAATCCAGAGAATTCCCGTGTGATGTGGCTGCCTTGCGGAGTGCAGAGGCAGAAGAATAGCTGTCGGAATCTGCAGAAAGCTGTGGGCTGTGATAGCCTTCTCCGTTTCGCAGAATCGAAACCGGTGTAATGGAGCTGTGGCGGCGGATCAACGACTTACAGTACTCAATCCCGAGGATGTTATTCGGCAAAAACATGGTGCCGGAATGATCCTGCATGGCATTCTGGACGGCAGCCGGGTAGGAAAGCCCCTGTTTCTGACAGGAAGCGAGCACTTTACGGTATTCCGGATCCTGCTCCAAGGTAAGCTGTTTTTGTGCATAGTAGGAAAGCTGTGTGGCATTTCCACATTCGCTTCCGAAAGAAAGCAGGTCGACCACGCGAAGACGGTCGATCAGGGAAACGGCCCCTTCGGCAAACCCTTCCGCACTCGAAAGGGCATAGCGGGAGGGCAGTTCCATCACGATATCGGCGCCCCCTGCAAGAGCCATTTTGGCACGGAGATATTTGTTCATCAGAGCCGGTGCTCCGCGCTGTACGAAGTTCCCGCTCATGACAACGATGATATAATCGGCCTCCGCCATGGCACGGGTTTTTAATAAATGATATTCATGTCCCTTGTGAAAAGGGTTGTATTCGGCAATTACTGCGGCTGTTTTCATAGTGTACTCCTTTTTACCCACTATATCATAGGGAAGGTGGGATCAGCAATTTAAAAAAGAGGCGAAAATGTTTCGAAAATTGCACAAAGTTTTTACATGTGGGGACTTGTCGGAAAAGGCAGAATGGGCTATTATTTTTACATAAGCTGTGAAAGGAGACAGTGTGATGTCGTACATTGATATTATTAAAGACAAAGCAAGAATGGACAAGAAGACGATTGTCCTTCCGGAGACAACGGATAAGAGGACGCTGATTGCAGCGGCCCAGATTATTCAGGAAGGAATTGCCAATATCATTATGATTGGTGATGCCGAGAAGATCATGGACGGGGCAACGTGGCTCGAGATTGATCTGACCGGAGTGAAGATTGTGAATCCGCTCCTTTGTGAGAAGCTGGAAGATTATGTACAATTATTATATGAAACCCGTAAGAATAAAGGAATGACCGTAGAGAAGGCAAGAGAGATCCTGTTAAGCGATCCGCTGACCTTCGGCGTTATTATGGTTAAGGCCAATGATGCAGACGGAATGGTAGCCGGTGCATGCCACGCGACCGCAGATACCCTTCGTCCGGCCTTACAGATTCTGAAGACTGCGCCCGGCGTCAAACTGGTATCCGGTTTCTTCCTGATGTGTGTACCGGACTGCGAATATGGAGAGAACGGAACCTTCCTGTTTGCAGACTGTGGTCTGAATCAGGATCCTACCGCAGAAGAGCTTGCCGCTATTGCCGATTCTTCCGCAAGAAGCTTTAAGAGCCTTGTCGGAGCCAAGCCGATCATTGCGATGCTTTCCCATTCCACGAAGGGAAGTGCGAAGCATCCGTTAGTAGATAAAGTGGTAGAGGCCACCAGAATTGCCCATGAGCAGTACCCGGGACTCTGCATCGATGGTGAGATGCAGCCGGATGCGGCCCTTGTTCCTTCCATTGCGAAGTCCAAGGCCCCCGGAAGTGAAGTTGCAGGCAAAGCAAATGTCCTGATTTTCCCGAATCTGGACTGCGGTAATATCGGTTATAAGCTGGTACAGCGTTTAGGAAAGGCCGAAGCCTACGGACCGATGCTTCAGGGAATTGCAAAGCCGGTAAACGACCTGTCCAGAGGATGTTCCTGGCAGGATATCGTCGGTGTTGTGGCACTGACCGCCGTACAGGCACAGTTATCTTAACAGTTTAACAGAGAGAGGATTGGAAGAATGAATATTTTAGTCATTAACTGTGGAAGTTCTTCTTTGAAGTTCCAGTTGATTAATTCGGAAACAGAAGAAGTCATTGCAAAGGGCTTATGTGAGCGTATTGCGATTGAGGGAAGCCGTATGGTTTATACCCCGAAGGGCGGAGAGAAGCAGATTACAGAGGCTCCGATGCCGGATCATACCGCTGCAATCCAGATGGTGCTTTCTGCACTGACCGATGAAAAGACCGGTGTTGTGAAGGATCTTGGTGAGATCGGAGCAGTCGGACACCGTATTGTGCACGGTGGAGAGAAGTTTGCAAGTTCTACCGTGATTACCGAAGAAGTATTAAAGGCAATTGAAGAGTGTAATGATCTTGCTCCATTACATAATCCTGCCAACCTGATCGGCATCCGTGCCTGCCAGCAGCTCATGAAGGACACCCCGATGGTAGCCGTATTCGATACCGCATTCCATCAGACCATGCCGGAGGAGGCTTACCTTTACGGACTTCCGTATCATTATTACGAGGATTACAAGATCCGCCGTTACGGTTTCCACGGAACCAGCCATTCCTATGTATCAAAGAAAGCTGCAGAGCTTTTAGGACAGGATTATGAGAGCCTGAAACTGATCGTGTGCCACCTTGGAAACGGTGCCAGCGTATCCGCAGTAAAGAATGGCAAGTGCGTAGATACTTCGATGGGACTTACCCCGTTGGAGGGTCTGATCATGGGAACCCGTTCCGGTGATCTGGATCCTGCGATCGTAGAATTCATCTGCAACAAAGAAAACAAAGATGTTCATGAGGTTTTAAATATCCTGAATAAGGAATCCGGAATTTATGGCCTGTCCGAGGATTACTCCTCCGACTTCCGTGATCTGGAAGAAGGCTATGTGGAAGATAAAGAAAACTGTGTCCGTGCCGTAGATGCGTTCTGTTACCGTGTTGCAAAGTATGTTGGTGCTTATGCGGCAGCCATGAACGGAGTGGATGCAATCTGCTTTACCGCAGGCGTTGGTGAGAACAGCGGTTTTGTCAGAAGCCTGATCTGTAAGTACTTCGGATACCTTGGCGTGACCCTGAATGAAGAGGAGAACGAGAAGCGCGGCGAAGCCCTCATTGTTTCCACGAAAGACAGCCGTACGAAGATTTTAGTGATTCCTACGAACGAAGAACTTGCCATTGCAAGAGAAACGGCAGCACTGGTTCAGAAATAGTTTTAGAAAAATAAAAAGAGCCCCTTGACAAAGTCAGGGACCATCGCTATAATTGTTGGAGTGTGCGATAGTATGTTTGCTATGGCATGACACCCACTTTAAGGGAGTAAGATATGTTGATCAATCTGACAGATGTTTTTACTTCTGAGGGAAAAGTCAGAAGAGAAAGCTTTACGTATGAACCCGGAACGGTTGAATATTTTGGTTTTGAGTATCCAATCCTTTCCAAAACGGATGCAGAGATTACGTTTCAGAATATTGGAAACAACAGGATCCTGCTTACGGGGACTATGGAGCTTGATTTGGAAATTCCCTGTGATCGATGTCTGCAGCCGGTGAGAACAACGGTACATGTTCCAATGGAGTATGAACTGGCATCCCCGGAAGCGACAGAGCAATCAGAAGACGCAGATGAACGGAGTTTCATGGTCGGATACGAGTTTGACGTAGATGCTTTCATAGAAAGTGAGATAAGTTTTAATATGCCGACGAAGATCCTGTGTAAGCCGGATTGTAAGGGGATTTGCAAGGTGTGTGGAAAGAACCTGAATGAAGGCGATTGTGGGTGCGACCAGTTCGTACCGGATCCTAGAATGGCAGCTATCAAAGATATTTACGATGCGTTTAATAAGGAGGTGTAAAGATGTCTATCTGTCCTAAGAATAAATCTTCTAAAGCTAGAAGAGATAAGAGAAGAGCTAACTGGAAAATGAGCGTACCTGGATTAGTTAAGTGCAGCAAGTGTGGAGCACTCATGATGCCTCACAGAGTCTGCAAGAACTGCGGATCCTACAACAAGAAAGAGATCATCGCTCAGGATTAATCCGAAAGTCAAGGCTTCCCGTAATCGGGAAGCCTTTTTACATGCCGATATAGTTGAAAAAACCTTATCAATACGATACGATAGTCCTATCTTATGAAAGATCAGGTCATACCTGGGGGTGGAGAATGGCTTACAATATTCATTATGATGTTGCAGCGGCATTCCTGATGGGCATCTTACTGATTTACTTTTACTGTAAGAAGAGCATCCGGACGATGTCAACGAATATATTTGCGGCGCTTTTGTGGCTGTCTTTTGGATCGGATTTCCTGGATGGGGTTACGGTATATGCCTATGCGCATCCTTTTCCGGTGGCGGCAGAGTATGCATTAAATATGTTATATCTGCTTTCTTTTAATCTCATTCCTGTAGTGTACAATTTATATCTGCTGAGTCTTGTTAAGGATAAGAAGGAGTGGACGGTGTGGAACCGTGTGCTTTTGTTTGTGCCTTACCTTATTTCGGCAGTGCTGATTCTGGGAACACCATGGACCGGACTGATTTTCACGTATGATTACGTGAATGGTTATCAGCATGGAAGGATCTTTCCGTTTTTGTATGGCGTGTCCGTATATTACATGCTCTTTTCCTGGTATATGATTATTCATTACCGCAAGAAGCTGGTACGGGCACAGCGTGCCGTTGTCTGGGTGTATACGGCTTTATGCATGGGAGGAATCCTGGTGCAGGCGGATATGTCCCATATTCTGATTTTGCAGTTTTGCGTTTCTGTGTCGATCCTGTTGGCGTACCTGTCTTTAGAGAATCCGGATGATGATATGGAGGCCCTGCTTGGAATCTATAACCGGAAGGGCTTTGTTAAGATGATGAAGAAAACCATGGAGAAGAATAAGAGCTTCGAAGTGGAGATTTTTAACATTGACAATTACCGTCTTGTCCGGGATATTCTCGGGGTTGAAAAGAGCAGTGCGGTCATGAAGCAGGCTGTTGAAGCGTTGGATAAAAAGATTCCGCATGTCAATCTGTTCTGCTTAAATGAGGGACAGCTTGTGGCATTTACTGAGAACGCGGCAGGAATCGATAATGTATCAATTGACTGGATCCGTCTGGAGTTACAGAAGACCGTCACCTTAGATGATGTGGACATTACGCTTTCGGTATCGAACTTTGAACTGCTTTATCCACGGGATGCCAGCCGTATGGCAGAAATCGTCGATATCATTGATTATTCCCTGAATTTTGTTGTGGATGAAGAGGTGGAAGGACGCCGTCTTGCAAGTGAGAAAAATTTAGAGAACCGTAAGAGGGAAAATAAGATTACCCATATTTTACAGCGTGCGATTGCCAACGAAGAATTCGAGATTTATTACCAGCCGATTTATTCGGTGAAGGACCAGTGCTTCAATTCTGCAGAAGCGCTGATCCGGCTGCATGATGAGGAACTGGGATTTATCAGCCCAGAGGATTTTATTCCGCTTGCAGAGAAAAATGGAATGATTTTTAAGATAGGAGAATTCGTATTCCGTTCGGTATGTAAGGCAATTTCCGAAAAGAAGCTGGAGCAGTATGGGCTGGAATATATTGAAGTCAATCTTTCTGTGGCACAGTGCATGCAGGAGAATTTACATAAGACATTACTTGCAATCATGGATGAATACCATGTGCCGTATTCCTTCATCAATCTGGAGATTACAGAGACCGCGGTAACCGTTTCCAAGGAGACACTGCGGAACAACATTGAGTTCCTGCGTAAAAAGGGTGTCACCTTCTCCATGGACGATTATGGAACCGGATATTCGAACATTACCAATGTCATTACTTATCCATTCCATATTGTGAAGATGGATAAGAGCATTGTCTGGTATGCGATGGAAAATGATCGTGCCTTAAGTACCTTGAAGCATTCCATCAATATGATTAAATCTCTGAATATGGATATTGTCGCAGAGGGTGTGGAGACGAAGGAACAGTCGCAGGCTCTGCAGGAAATGGGCTGTGACTATTTGCAGGGATATTACTATTCAAAGCCCATTCCGCTCGATGCCTTTATTACCTTTATTTCCGAAAACTCATAAGCTTTTCCATTTTGGCGAGTTCTTCCGGGGAAGCATGCTTTTTAAGAACATTAACAATGGATTGGAATTCCTGATCCGTGAAGTTAATGTTTTTTTCTTTTCCACGCTTCATGACTGCCATGAGAAACGGCATCATCTGTTCCTTGGAAAGTGAAGCACTTTCAAAAATCAACGCCTGCAAAAATTGCAGCTTGTAGGGAGCAATTCCCTGTAAAGAGGGATCGTTCATCCATTCATTCGTCATAAGGGGTATCCTCCTTTAAAAAAATTGGTTATTATTTCAGAAAATCAGGAATCGCCCATGGCAGAGAACAGATCGAACATCTGCTTCTGCTCAGGAGTGAGCATTCCCATCAGCATATCCGTCATGCTCGAAGGAGAAGAAGAATCACCTTCCGGCATGAAATCCTTCATCAGCTCCATGGTATGCATCATTTCCTGGTATTGTGACATGGACTGCAAAACTTTCAGAATTTGATTTAGCTGCTCTTTTTCTTCCTTTGTGCACAGAGGAAGAAGACGCTTTACCACCTGGGCAGGATCCGTGTCATCCGGACGGATCATACAGCCGCACAGGGGATAAGGACGCTTCCGCACAAAGTTAAGGGCAACCTGCAGCTCCTGAAATTTGATGTAAATGGCAAGATATTTTTGAAACTGATTGTCCATATAAGGCAGAAGAACCTTCAGCATCTGAATATGATTATTGGAAAACAGCGTATCGAAGGCTGAAATTTGACTGGTGTCCTTTTGCTCCATACAGACTCCTTTGCTTCGTGATAGTTCATTTTATGCGCAAAGCTTCTTTCTTTATGCAGAAAAGTAGGCTCCGCAGAGCCTACTTCTGAAGAAAGGGTGAAGAGAAATGAGAAATTAGCATCCACAGCCACAGCCGGAGTTGTTGTTAGTACCGAGGCCGTTGCCGCATCCGCAGAAGGACAGAAGAAGGATGATCCAGAGAATACTGCATCCACAGTCAGAATCGTTATTAAACAGACTGGTTCCACATCCGTTGCCATTACCGCAGAAGGACAGAAGAAGGATAATCCAGAGAATGCTGCATCCACATCCGTTATTGTTGTTGTTTGTTCCGCATCCGCAGGATGTTGCTGTTAAATCGCTCATAAGTTACCTCCAAGGGTATTTGTTTTATTTATGCTATATCATATGTAGGAAAGCTTGGATGTGTTTCAGTTGCACCATAAAAATTTTTATGTTATTTTTATTAAGAGAAGAAGGATGTTGCACCAAGGCAATGCAACAAGATGAGGGAGGATAACATGTCAAGATACACAAATGATTTACCACTTAACAAACCGGCGGATTTTGTCCAGTTTATGATGAACGATTACCTGAGCAAGAATGGCTTTTCCACAGCAGAATGGAAGGGGCAGCCCGTATACCGTGCCGGGGATCCGATGCTGGAGGGCTATAAGTTCATGACCTGGAGCTATATCAACGGCGTTCTGCATGTAGAAGCGTGGTTAAAAGGAATGTTCGGTGGTGAAATGGGTCTGACGGGATTCGTAGGATGTCTGCAGAAGAAGCCGTTTAAGCAGAGCCTTGAGCAGCTTTATACCCTGATGCAGCAGGAGATTCCGACGGATCAGATGGCTGGTGCAGCCGGTATGGCGGACGGCACAATGAATGCAGGGGCGGTTCCGGTTACAACGGTGAATAACACCTCAGCAGCAACCATATCGCTCATATTTGGTATCCTGGGATGTCTTACCGGACTGATTGTTCCGATTGCCGGACTTTGCTGTGGTGTACTTGCAGTAATGCGTGGCCGTCTCGGACTTGGTTCCACGAAAGCCGGAATGGCGAAAGCAGGCAGGATACTTGGTATCATTGCCTGCGTGCTCAGCATTGTCTTGTGGGTACTGAACATCATTCTTACCGTGTTATAAGAGTATGGAATATGATTTAAAAGGAGTAAGAGAGTATGAGATACAGTTATAAGCCGTCAGGCGTGTGTGCAATGCAGATTAATTTTGATATTGATGGAGATGTGATCTCCAATGTGGAATTTATCGGAGGCTGTAACGGAAATCTGAAAGCCGTTTCCAAGCTGGTGGATGGATGTACCGTGGACTACATCGAAAGCAAGCTGCTCGGAAACACCTGTGGATTCAAGCCGACCTCCTGTGCTGACCAGTTATGCAAGGCAGTACGGCAGGCATATGAAGAGACGAAATAAGGGTAATGCTGTTTAAGAGGAAAGGGCCGTGGAAGACACGGTCCTTTGTTATGTCTGGCATGTAGTATTTTGTGTATAGGGAAAATCTCCTATGTGCAAAAATCTTCTATATGTAGAAAAACACTTGCATATCTTTCTAGATGTAGCTAAAATAAATGTATATGTTTTTATAAAGGAGTAGTATGCCATGACTTCAGAAAACCTGTCAGTGGGGGGCGTGCGTTTTCGTACCAGGGCAGATTATGAGGCAGCTCTGAGGGATCAGAAGAAGATTGACGAGATCAGGGCACATGTGGATTTCAATAATAAAAAGCAGTTAGAAGGCCTGTTCAATGAGATGCAGGCCGGAGTCTACCGGTTCGAAACCATCATTGGAACTCATTTTGATGATGAGGTCTATGAAAAGATGGAGCAGATAAAGAAGAATCCTTCCGCACAGAAGAAAGAGAAGAAACATTCTCTTAAGAAGAGCGGAAGCAGGGTTCCCCAGAAGGGAATAAGAGAAACTGCTTCTGCAGGCAGAAAAGCTGCAAGAGCAGACGCAGGGAATACGAAGAATAATGCAAAGTACCAGGCGGTAATTGAAAAGGAAGCAATTAAGGAACTGCAGAAAGCAGAGAAGATGCGGAAAAGAATTATGATTCTGGCATCCATTGTTGCAGCAGCGAGCCTCGGATACTTTTTCATATATTATTATTTCAGTGCACGGACCAACATGGACTATGACCAGTTGGCCTCCCTTAAGGGAAGCGACGTGTTAAGCTCCGGGGCACAGCAGGAACAGAATACCTTTTCCTTACATAAATCAGCCGTCCGGCTTCCGGATATCCTTCCGGAGTATGAAACTTTATATAATAAGAATAAAAAGCTAATCGGATGGCTCAAAATTGACGATACAAATATAGATTACCCTGTCATGCAGACTTCGGATAATACTTATTATCTGGATCACAATTACAACCAGGAATATGACAAGAATGGAAGCATTTTTCTGGATTATAACTGCAGTGTGTATCCCCGTTCCACGAATATGATTGTCTACGGACATCATATGAAATCGGGTAACATGTTCGGTAATCTGCAGAAATATGCCAAGGAATCCTATGGCGAGAAGCATTCTATCATCACGTTTGATACAATCTATGAAAAGGCACAGTATCAGGTGATGTATGTGTTCCGTTCACAGGTTTATAATGAGGATGATATTGTTTTCAAGTATTATCAGTTCATTGAGGCAAATTCTGAAACAGAATTCAATTCCTATATGCAGGAAATGAGTGCATTGAGCTTATACGATACCGGTGTGACAGCAGAATTCGGCGACAGCCTCCTGACGTTATCTACCTGTGACAGCTCCCAGACGGACGGGCGTTTCGTTGTGGTAGCGAAGCGGATAAGCTAAACAGTTCGTAAATAAATCTGTTCATGATAAAGAATGCATTGTAAAAGAAAGGCTTGGTTTTTTCAATGACAAAAGTTGCAAAAAAGAAAAACAGAAGATTAAGAAGACAGATCCGGAAAACAATCGGCGCACTGCTGATGGTTTCCGCTATTGTAGTTGCTGCGATTCCGGTGACGGGAGTAAATGCAGAGCCGACTGTTAAGTCAGAGCCGGAAAGAAAAGTCTGGGTCTGGGATGATAATAAAACAGAAGAAAGCGTGAAAGGAAGCCCGGCATCGTCCATACAGGCAGCAACGAAGAACACCATTCCTTATGTGCCGGACAGTTCCATCGTGTATACTTCCGGTGATGGCCGGTTTCAGTTTGCCTATGTCGATCCGGATGGCGGTGGTAACAAATATGCGGTTATTCTGAATTATAACGCAAATGCATTGGCTGAGAGTTCGTTGACGATTCCGGATACGATGGAAGCGTTTAAGAAATATAAACAGACCTCTTCGGATGGTTATTTCTGTCTGGTTACACAGAATGATGAATTTATGTTTTATGATGTGTATGAACAGGCAACGGATGACGCAGATGTTCCACTTTACCGGGTTCCTGGAGTAAAGTATGGGGATTATGGACATGAGGTGATACCTGATGGCTCCCAGACAGGAGAATCCATCATTGTTAACCGGAATCAATTATATTATGGTTCGGATGGAAGCACACTGGTTTATCGTAACGATGAAATAGAAACAGATGAAGAAGGAAATCAACATACCGTTCAGGTGGATTATCCGGTAGAAGCAATTATGGTAACGAATCAGAAGCCATGCTATTACGAGCAGAGATCCATCTGGGGAGATCTGGATGATACAGAATTGTATTATCAGGTGAAGGACAGTGTGACAACTACGCAGCCGAATGGTACGTTAATTCACCCGTCTTCACAGGCTCATTACCGTATTGATGCGATTGTGAAGTATATTGGTCAACAGTTTGTAGATGCGGAAATTGTTACAGATACTACTACGGGAGTTCAGTATGTTGCAAGTTGGAAGGTGCGTCCGGGAAAATACAGGGAAAAACCGGATGATGGAGTTTTTGCAAATAATTCCAATATTACGAATTTACAGATTGGATCCAATCTTTCCGGTATCAGTGATTATGCGTTCCAGGGGTGCGCAACATTACAGAGCGTTTCCTTTGGAAATAATCTGCAGACCGTTGGAAACGGAGCTTTTGCAAACTGTATCCGTTTAAGCAACTGTGATATCCCGGCAAACTCCAATATTCAGGCGTTGGGCAAAGATGCATTTTATAATTGTACGGCATTGACGAGTATCACAATTCCGATTGGATTAAAAGCTATTGGCGATTCCTGCTTTGAAGGCTGTACCCGTTTACAGACGATAGATCTGTGTGGTGGCAGCGAACTGGATACCATGTTACAGACCATTGGTAATTCGGCATTTAAGAATTGTAGTTCCTTAAGCTCATTGACCTTCCCGACACAGTATGCAGAAGAAGATTTACAGATTGGTGTTTTTGAAGGATGTTCTAATCTTCAGTTTGTGAAGGTGCCCAATAAGTCCATGAACTTTGTTGATGATACAAATAGTGGATTAACGTTTGATAATTTTAAAAATACTGTTCCAGAGAGTTTTTATTTCTGGGGAGCAGATACCGATACGAATGACCGCAATGGTCGTTCACCACTTCATAAAACAGCAAATGATAATCAGATTGCTTATAAGTACTTTGACAAAGAAGTGTATGAAATTGTAATTAAGGAAGAAAACGGAACCTCTTCCATTACCTATCAGGTAAATGATCAGAACCAGTTAATTAAGATCTGGCTGGAAGGTAAACCGGTTAATGTGGTGATTCCGAAGACCATCGGACCTTACGGAATTGCTTCTATTGGTACGGGATGTTTTAACGATGCATGTACAATTAAACGCGTCACGATTCCGGAAACCGTGGTACGGATTGAAGATGGTGCATTTAAGGGTAGCCATAATCTGGAAACAGTCAGCTTTGATGATGCTTCTACCATACAGTATATTGGTACGGATGCATTCCGGACACAGGTGGTTTCCTGCGGACATACAATTACAGACAAGGATCCGGAACTTACCTTTGTAGGTGCAATGATGAATGACAATGGAGAAGATACCGTTCCATTCATTTATGCAATGACTCCGGAGAATACCATCAACAATCAAAGTCAGAATAAGTCATGGATTACCTGCCATAGTGGATTCCCTACCAATATGGAAGTAAAGTATGTTTATGACTTTACTACGAATACTGGAAGTGCCCAGATGCAGAGTTATCCGAGATATGAGTTATATGGGGATGTTACGAAACTCAGAGAATGGGTAAAAGCCTTGCCATATGTAGATGAAACGGATGAAGACGTTGTTGATAATTATGTGGAAACAATTAAGGGAGCATATGATAAATATATTGCGGCTAATTCCTCTGATCCTCCGACAGAAGAACAGATGCAGATTATTAATGCAGCCTTAAATGTTGTTGTTCCTACGAATGTGGACAGCCTGAAACCTGGATTGTTCTCTGGCTATAAAGCAGATTCCAATGGAGAAGCAACTCCAGTATCGGGAATGACACCGGATACCATGATTAATTCTATTGTATTAAATGGTGTAGATGAAATTGAACCGTTTACCTTTACTGGTTGTAGTTCACTTAAGAATGTTTCCATCATCAAGGCAAGTAAGATTGGTGATTATGCGTTTGGAGCAGTAGAGAATATTGATTCTTCTAATGGGCATGTTACAACGGAACAGAATTGTGATGCTCTCGAGCAGGTAACTCTCGGAAGCAATATAGTGGATGTTGGAAAACGTCCGTTCCGTGGATGTACGAATTTGAATACGATTACCTGTCTTGGTGACAACTTATCTTATCAGGATGGAGTATTGTATCAGCCGACAGGAAGCGGTAAGATCCTGTTGGAATGTCTGGAGAGCCGTGGAGATACGGTTGGCTCTTATACCGTAGGACCGGATGAATTATCCGGGGTTACCGAAATTCAGGAAGAAGCCTTCATGAATTGCGACAGTATCGGAAAGGTAGATTTATCCGATACAACGGTGAGCGATATCCCGGAAAAAGCATTTTATGATGCAGAGGATCTGAATACGGTTATTTTACCGGATACGGTTAAGAATATTGAGGCAGAATCTTTCCAGAACAGTGGAATCCGTGTACTTACGATTCCTGGTAATCAGGCATACATAGAGAAGGATGCTTTTAAGAACAGTGAAAAGCAGCAGACTATCACCTTTGAATGTGTACAGGGAACAACCGCAGATCGTTATGCGAAAGAATACAGTTATATTAATCCGGAATATGGAAAGGTTTATGTAGAGCATACCGTATTCTTCTGGGATTACCCGGATTATCCGGATACATCCACCAAGACACTGTTCTATAAGGTAAAGGTACGTGATGGAGAAGATGCAGTTCCTCCGACTGAAACACCGACACATGAAGGTTATATGTTCAGTGGATGGACCGATTATACCAATATTTCCAAAGATACCGATGTATGGCCGAGTTTTGGAAGTAATATTTATAAAGTAGAGTTCTTAGACTGGGATGGAACCGTAATTTCACAGACCGGATTTACTAATCCGCAGTATATTGAAGAGGGAAAGAGCGCAACGCCACCTCCAACAGATCCTACCAGAGAAGGATTTACCTTTGCTGGCTGGACGCCGGATTATCATGATGTTTCCAAGGACCTGACAGTTATTGCAAAGTATACGGATAATTCGGGAGATCAGAGCAGACATACCGTTACGTTCTATGCTTATGAAAATAATCAGATGACGGCAATCAGTGTTCAGAAGGTCAATGATGGAGAAGCGGCAGTAGAACCGGCCGTACCGGCAAGAACGGGATATACTTTTACCGGCTGGTATCCGGATAAGTCCGTATTCTCCAAGGTAACAACCGATTTGACGATTGTTGCTTCCTACGAGAAGAACTCCGCAAGCGCGAGTGCATCACCGAGCGGAAGTGCTTCAACAAGTGCATCCCCTTCCCCGTCCTCAACGGCTGGAAACAATGGCAATAACAGTAATAATGGTGATGATACCAAGAAGTATACCGTAAGCGTATCCGGTGGCAGCGGAAGCGGAAGCTATCCGGCAGGTGCGATCGTCGCATTGAATGCATATGACATGGGTGTTGGCAAGGTGTTTGATAAGTGGACAACATCCACAGCAGGCGTTGGATTTGCAAATGCAGAAGCAACCTCAACAACCTTTACCATGCCGGCAGCTAATGTTGCGATTACCGCAACCTACAAGACCGGAAACGGAACCTCCTCGAGTACAGGTGGAAACAGTGGATCGAACAGTTCCAATGGAAATTCCGGCTCAAACGGAAATAGCGGAAGCAATTCGAACCGCAACAGCGGAACGACCGTAGAAGTAACGAAACCTGGTATTTCCAATACGAACCTTGCAGGTGCGACCGTGGCAGGATCTACCGATAACTTCGTGGTTAAGGTAACCGAAGACCAGACCGCAAATGATCTGGCCGTACAGGCATTACAGGCCAAATTCGGAGACATCAGCAGGGTGAAGTACTTACCGATGGACATCAGTCTGTATGATTCCACGGGAAGAACCAAGATTGCAGATACTTCGGGAATTTCTGTAAATATTACGTTACCGCTGCCGGACGATCTGGCACAGTACGCAGGAAATAATAAAGTGGCATCCACATTGGGAGGAACCATTGAAGATCTGAATACCAGATTTACAACTGTAGATGGTGTTCCCTGTGTGAACTTTACCGCAACACATTTTTCACCCTATGTGATTTATGTAGATACCGCAAATCTGACCGCAGGAACAATTGATGCAACTCCGAAGACCGGAGATCCGATTCATCCGAAGTGGTTCCTTGCATTAGGACTTGCCAGCCTCTCCCTGATCCTGTTCTTCAAGAGAGACCGGAGAGTGCCTAAGACCAGAACGGCATAAGGTGGATGGTATGAATAAAAAGATTTCAAAAACAATCGGGGTGCTGCTATTGCTGACTGCAGTAGCAGTAACCCAGGTACCAGTATCAGATGCGGAGGCGGCAGGCACTGCATCTGATTTTCAAATGGAAGGAAATAAGCTGCTTCGATATTCAGGCACGGCAGAAGTCGTGTCTATTCCGGATGATGTACAGATCATCGGAGAAGAAGCTTTTGCCAACAATAACAATATTGTGAAAGTTAATATTGATGGGAAAGTAAAGCAGATTGAGAACGGTGCCTTTGCAAACTGTGATTATCTGCGTACCGTGAACATCGGAGATGGCGTGGAACAGATTGATGCGGGCGCATTCAGCAATGACACAGCCCTTACCCATGTGTCGGTCGGCTCCGGCGTAAAGAAGCTTGGAAGCGGTGTTTTTGCAGGGGATAAGGCACTGACGGATTTTAAGGTATCGGATTCCAATCCCTATTTATTTATGGAAGATGGCATTCTGTATGGAAAGGATCATGCAACCCTGTATTTTCTTCTGCCGTCATCGCAGAAGGAATCCTTAAATCTGACCAATGATGTGAAGACGATTATGGCATATGCTTTCTGGGGCAATGATTCATTAAAGAAGGTACAGTTGGGAAGCGGCCTTTATGAGGTTCCTTCTTATGCATTTTCCAATTGCAGTAATCTGACGGATGTTTCGATTCATCTGCCAACGCAGAGCATCGGAGCCAAGGCGTTTGAAGACTGTGTGAGCTTACAGCATGTGGAGGTTCCGGAATCTGTAACCAATATTCAGGATACGGCATTTGACGGCTGTCCCTATGTGAATTTGGATGCGAAAGAGGGTTCCTATGCCTGGAATTATGCACAGACTATGCAGAAGACACCGGTAGAACAGGTGGAATATGCCGATGTGCAGCAGGCACAGACCGTACAGCCGCAGAACCTTACCGGTACGAATCAGTCACAGAACGGTTCCGCAGCTACGGCAAGTCCGGAGCAGACAGAAGCGACAACGAACCAGCCGGAAACTACAGATGTGGAGAGCAATACAGATCCGACACCGGTTCCAACGATGACTACTACTTCTGAAACCGTAGAGAATCAGGTATTGCTTGGACAGTCCAGTATTGTGACAGGCCGGGCGCTGGTTTTCATTGATAATGGCAAGGCGAATGTACAGCAGGGCATGCCGGTACAGAACGCTTCACTTGACTTATCACAGCTTGGAGGAGAGGATCAGTCCCAGGGTGATGCCCCTTCACAGAGCACTTCCGATGAGAACATCGGGAACCTGCTTGCAGACAATGCCGAGAAGGGAAAAGGATTCCCGAAATATACCATCGTACAGGACAAGATCGCATCCCAGGCTTATTATCAGAATGCAGATCTTACTTCCTATGAAATCCCGGAAGGAATTACAGAAATCGGTGATTTTGCTTTTGCAAGAAGCGGACTTGAATCGATTGTGATTCCGGAGGGAGTAACGAAGATCGGTTATGGTGCCTTTTATCATTGTGATAACCTGCAGTCCGTGCAGATTCCGTCTACCGTAACGGAGATCGATGATTATGCATTTGCCAAAACACCGTTCTTAGAGAACAATCATTCCGCAGCCTATCCGTTTGTGGTAGCGGGAGATGGTATTCTGATCGGATATTTAGGATCCGACAGTATCGTCAATATTCCGGGAGGTGTAAAGCAGATCAGCGACGGCGTGTTCCGGGACCATATGGGAATTACGGCCGTGAATCTGCCGGATACGGTAGAAACGATTGGCGAGGATGCATTTAAAGACTGTCACAATCTGACCACGGTAAATGGGGGAAAGAATGTGAAATCAATCGGAGCCGGAGCATTCCAAGGGTGTGCCTTATCCAATGTGACAATACCTTCTTCGGTAGAAGAAATCGGAATTGCCGCATATGATTTAATCGGCGGAACCGATACGGTCACCATGGAAGGAACGACACTTCCGAAGCTGACCTATGGAACGGATTCTTCCCGTGCATTGAATAAAGAAGACCGGACCTATGCATTTTCCGGAAACTTAAATAAAGTGATCCTACCGACGGGTGTTTCTGATTTTGAAAATACAATTCTGCAGGATGGTATTTATGGATATCAGGGAAATATTTATGATGAGCAGGGAAACTTGCTTGCACAGAATCAGGGCGTAAGTAAGGCGTCGGATGTCATGCATGACATTACGATTCCGGGAAGTGAGGAAGACTTTATTCTTCATATCCGGGAATCGGAGGATGCAGCCGCAAAAATCAGTGATGCTTACGGTGAACTATATGGAGGACGTACTCCTTCCAAATTGCAGGCGTATGAAATTTCTCTGATGGATGCAACCGATACGGTTCCGATTCATAAGCTTGGAAAGCAGACTGCAACGGTAGAGCTGTCGGTTCCGGATGGCATTTCAACCGATCAGATGCATGTGGTAACCCTGGATGACGATGGACAGTTGGAAGCGGTCAATTATGAGATCGTCGAAAGCAATGGAGAGAATAAGATCCGCTTTACGACCAGTCATTTTTCGCCCTATGGCATTTATGAATATGACGGCTTCGGTGGAACCGGAGTGGTCAGCAACGGCAAGGCCATCATCCGCGGCGGCATCAAGGATAATACTCCGGATACCGGAGATCTGATTCATCCGAAGTGGTTTCTGGCGCTCGGACTTGCAGCGCTTGCCTGTGTCTTTCTTTTTTACAAAGGACAGGGCAAAAACGCCAGTGCGCGGGTTTATGAAATCAGAAATCAGAAATAAAGATATGATGTAAAATAAACCGAACAAAACTTCCGGCATATGATAAAGAAAAAGCCGGAAGTTTTTATTATGTATCGGGTAAAGCGTCAGATCGGACTAACGAAAGAGGTGCAGGCGGCTGTGCTGCATGCAGGAAGACGGAATCCGGCGGTCGGAGTGGCAGTACTGGATACCGGTGTCAGCCCACATCCGGATTTGAAGGAGCAGATTCAGGTGTTCCGGGATTTTGTAAATGAACAGACCGGAGCTTATGATGATAGTGGACATGGGACGCATGTGGCAGGTTGTGTTGCCGGAAATGGCAGGCTGTCACGTGGAATTTACAGTGGAATGCATCCACGGTGCCGTCTGGTGATCGGAAAGGTATTAAACAATCGTGGCGAAGGCCGGATCGAGCATATGATAAAGGCGATGGAATGGATTCTCCAAAACAGCCGGGAATGGAATATCCGGATTGTGAATATTTCGGTTGGAATTGCAGAATGTAAGAACGAGGAGAAGATGAAGGAGCTTCTGCGGTGCATGGAGGAGCTTTGGAGAAGTGGAATCGTGGTGGTGTGTGCCGCCGGAAATTCCGGACCGGAGCCTATGACGATTTCGCTTCTCGGAGCGGGAAAGGATGTCATCACGGTAGGCTGCAATGAGGGCGGTTATTTTGGCAAAGCAAAAAATCTGTGTGAGGATCATTCCGGAAGAGGCCCGAGTATTTATGCCATGAAAAAGCCGGATGTGGTTGCACCCGGAACGAAAATTATTTCGTGCAATTCCAATTATAAGAAGAATCCCTATATTGCGCGGAGCGGTACTTCAATGGCAACGCCGGTTGTTTCCGGAGGTCTTGCCCTGCTTTTACAGAAAAATCCGGAGATCTCAAATGAAGAAGCGAAAACAAAATTACTGCATACCGCAAGAGATTTGGGTGAGCCATGGAACAAGCAGGGATGGGGCATGATTCAGATACAAAAACTATTAAAATAGGTTGTATTTTATCAGGGTTTTGGATATAATAAAAACAACCTGAAATGTGTTCATGTTTCTTGTTATTTTTGAACCTACAGATACTTTAAACGGGATTCCTATATTACCTTATGGCTGTCAAGCCCTCACTTAGCAATAAGGATTGGAAGGGAAGGCAAAAGTAAGGCTGCGGTCACCCACCTAGCCTTGCTAGGAGTCAAAAGGCAGGAAACAGCATTTTGGGGGTTATTCTAAAGAAAAAGCAGCGCGGATGCGCTGCTTTTTCTTGCTTTAGAGGAAAGTTCGTTGGAATTTCTTCTAAAGCAAACTCTTTATTTCAAGGAGAGAGAAGAATGAATCGTCGTATGCAGATCCGATGGAAACTGATTACCATTATCGTGCTGGCAGCGTTGCTTGCTTTTTTATTGTTCTTTTATAAAGACCGGTCGGAACCGGAATATGTCGGAGAAATGGTTTTTACAGGAGAGATGCAGATCCTGACAGACAAGAGCGCAGAGCTTTTGCAAACCGATCCGGAGGAGGTCCGGCAGGAAATCGGGGAGTATACGAAAGAAGAAGACTGGTATGAGGCATTCGACCAGTTCCTTACATATCATGAATTGGATCAGAAGATCTGCAGGGAAACGATCGGGATTATTGGAGGGGAAGCAGTCGTACATAAACCGGAGCTTGCAAAGGGGCAGGTTCTTACCGTGGAGGCAAAGGTGTATTCCTGTGTTTCCGATGGATTTGAGCAGTTGAGTTATACAAATGTTGTTGCTTACCGGATGGATAATACATTACTGGCCATCCGGGAAAAGCTGCCGGATCCGGTGGTGTTCCCAGAAGCTTATCTTGAGGAGGCCGATGAGAGCGGTATCCAGTTCTTTTACCGGGAATGTGAGCTGTACCACCCCAGTACGCAGAAGCAGGGATCCGAGCAGATCGTGACACTTGGCTTTAGGGGAGAGGAACTGGTTTCCTATGAAGAGGATGGAGAAATCATCAGCGGAAAAACATTGCAGGTGACAGAACAGGCGGTTACGTTAGAGGAGCAGGGAACGATTCCCTTTGGGGAAGTATGCGAAGGCTATTACCAGAAGGAAGAGGTACGGAGCAGCAATACCGATGAAATACCGATTGGTTATGCGTTTACGGATTATCTGATCAAGGATGGGAAGATCTGTGCATTCCTGATTCTTCCGAAGGAACAGATGGAGTATATCCGTGTGGCTGTTCAGCAGAGTGATTACCGGGGACTGTATCATAAGGAAATTATTCTGCAGTCTTCGGAGGAGCTGACATTGTCTTATCTTGAAAATGGAGAAAAGAAGGAAGAAGCGCTTCCGGCGGGAAAGAAACTCGTCCTGTCACAGGACACGAATTATCTGAAAGAAGGAATGGTAAAGGTTGTGAATCCGACCAACTCCGGAAAGACGGATCTTCTATCGGTGCACCGGAATCAGGGAGTGCCATCGTATCGTGGAAACTTCGAGATTCATAAGACGGAGGATGGACTTTTATTAATTAATGAGCTGTTGCTGGAAGAATATCTGTATGCCGTTGTACCAAGTGAGATGCCATCCACTTATCCAGCAGAAAGCCTGAAAGCCCAGGCTGTGTGTGCACGAACCTATTCCTATGGCTATCTGGAACATGCGGGACTTCCGGAACTGGGAGCGCATGTGGATGACAGCGTGAATTATCAGGTCTATAACAATATTATGGAAAAGAAGAGCTCGACCGATGCGGTGCGGCAGACCGAAGGAGAACTGCTGCTGCAGGACGGAAAACCGATCACTGCGTATTACTATTCCACGTCCTGCGGCTATGGGACCGATGACCGCATCTGGAAAGAGGAGGGGGAGAGCGCGGCTCCCTATTTAAGAAGCGTACATATTGCGCGAGATGAAAGAAATGAATTACAGGAGATTGATAAGCAGACAGATGAATTACAAGAGATCAATGAGCAGACAACTGAATTGCAGGAGAAGAATGAACAGCCGGTTGTAAATCCGCAGGATAATTCACAGAAAAATTCAGCACAAAAGAACAATGAAGATACAGATAATAATCTGAGCGATCTCACACAGGAAGAAGCACTTCGTGAATATCTCACCACGGTTCATGAAGAAGATTACGAGAAAGAAGAACCTTGGTATCGTTGGAGCTATACCGTGAAGGAACTCGATGTGGATCTTTTGAAAAAGAAGCTGCAGGAGAGGGGAATTTCTTTCAACGATTTTAAGAAAGTGAAGGACATGGAAATTATCAGGCGTGCAGCAGGAGGAAGCGCGGAACTATTGGTGATTACGACCGATCAGGGAGAGATTTCCGTAGAGGGAGAATATGAGATCCGCTATGTCCTGAATCAGGGAGGCGAGGTGATCCGGCAGGATGAATCGGCTTATGCACTTTCCACCATATTGCCAAGTGCTTATTTTGTAATAGATCTGCAAAAAGGAAAAAAGGGTATCACAGGATTTACGCTTTCGGGTGGCGGATTCGGGCATGGCGTCGGCATGTCGCAGAATGCAGCCAAGGCCATGGCGCAGTCCGGTAAGACGTATGAAGAGATTCTTGCCATGTTCTATTGGGATTGCCAGCTTGCGAAAAAATACTGAATATGGTAAAATTGCGAACATATGGGAAAAGAAGCCGGAGGAGACGAAACCGCTTATGAGGAAGAAAAAGATTATTCGAATCATATCGTTAAGCATGGAACTGTCCAAGAAGAACGTGACAGCTTATGCGGCAAGCTCTGCTTTTTTTCTGTTTATTTCGCTGATCCCGTCTTTGATGCTGCTGTGCGCGATCATTCCGTTCGTTCCGCTTACGAGAGCGGATTTTATGCGGGTAGTGATCGAGATTGTACCGTCTTCGGTGGAACCGCTTGCCGTTTCAGTGATTAATGATGTGTATCAGCAGTCGGTGGGACTCATTTCCTTCTCCATTGTAGCGATCCTGTGGTCGGCAGGCAAAGGACTCTTGGCTCTGCTTCGCGGATTGAATGTCATCAACGGTGTGGAAGAGAAGCGGAATTATTTTGTTCTCCGGATTGTAACCAGTTTTTATATGGTACTGATTCTTCTGGTGATTATTCTGACACTGCTTATTATGGTGTTCGGTGAGTCGATCGTGAATCTATTAGACCGCAGGATTCCGGGCATTGCGAACTTTATGACGGCGTTTAACAGTGGAAGGCATATTTTTTTCTTCCTGATTATTACGCTGGTTCTCGCCTGTCTCTATGCCTATCTGCCAAGACCACGTGGAAGACTCCGCAATCAGTTCCCGGGAGCAGTACTGGCCTCCTTAGGATGGACGGTGGTAACCTTTGGATTTTCCATTTATGTGACGTATTTTAATGGATTCAGTATGTACGGAAGCCTTACCACGATCGTGATTTTGCTGATCTGGCTGTATGTGTGTATGAATCTGGTCCTCATCGGGGCGTATATGAACAAAATACTTGTTGACAAGGAATTGGAGATTGACTAGAATAAGAAATATATGAAATATCGAAATGCTGTGAAGGTGTATAGTAGTGACATGTTTACCTGCAGAGAGAAGAAGTCATCGGCTGTGAGCTTCTTCAGGTTCTGACATGAAGTGAAATTCCCACCGGAGCTTTCTGATTGAATCCGTTGTGTAGTAGATCAGAACGTTGCACGCGTTAAGTGTTCAGAGGTGTCTGTCCGTAAGATATGGGCAGGAACATGGGTGGTACCGCGGATAAATTCGTCCCTTGTATTCAGAAGAATACAGGGGATTTTATTTTTTAAGAAAAACAAAAAGCAAAAATAAAGAGAGGTAAAACGTATGCAGGATCAGGTATTATCAGACAAGCTTTCATCCCTGAAAGAGAAGATCGAAGGGGAACTGAAGGAATTAAAGAACTCCAAGGAATTGTATGAATTCAAGAATGTTTATCTGGAAGGCAAGAAGAGTAAGATCAGCGAGCTCATGAAGGATATGGGCAAGCTTGCTCCGGAAGAGCGTGCCGGTTATGGCAAGTCTGTCAATGAATTAAAGACATGGGCTTTTGACAAGTTCGCCGACATGGAAGAGAAGATGAAGAAGTTAGAGCTTCAGCACAAATATGAAAGAGAAAAGATCGACCTTACGATCCCGGCGGAACCTGTGAAAATCGGAAATCTTCATCCGGTTACCCTTGTGCGGAACCAGTTGATTGATATTTTCGCCGGAATGGGATTTGAAATCTATGAAGGAAGCGAAATCGAAACCGATTATTATAACTTTACGGCATTGAATACTCCGCAGGATCATCCCGCAAGAGATATGCAGGATACCTTCTATCTTTCTCCGGAATTCCTGCTTCGTACCCAGACCTCCGCAGGACAGATTCATGTCATGGAGAAGAAACAGCCGCCGATTAAGATTTTATCTCCAGGTAAAGTATTCCGTTCCGATGATGATGCCACCCATTCCCCGATGTTCTCCCAGATGGAGGGACTGGTTGTAGATAAGGGAATTACCCTCGGGGACTTAAAGGGTATGCTCGATGTGTTTGTACAGAAGATTTTTGGTGAGGGCGTAACCACAAGACTTCGTCCTTCCTATTTCCCGTTCACAGAGCCGTCTGTAGAAGTCGATGTAAGCTGCTTTGAATGCGGCGGCAAGGGCTGCAGCCTTTGTAAGGGAACCGGCTGGATTGAAATTTTAGGTGCCGGCGTTGTGAATAAGCGCGTACTGGAAAACTGCGGTATTGATTCCGAGCAGTACAGCGGCTTTGCCTTTGGTATGGGCCTGGAGCGTATTGCCATGCTCAAATACGGTATCAACAACATCAAGCTGCTGTTCAATTCCGATTTACGTGTATTAGAGCAGATCAACGAGAAATAGTCAGGAGGAAATAGATTATGATATTACCATTAAGCTGGTTAAAAGAATATGTAGATGTGGATGTAACACCGGATGAATTAGAGAAGAAGCTGTTTGATGCCGGTTTTGAAGTAGAAGAAAAGTACGAACTGGGTAAGGATGTCAGCAATATTGTCGTTGGACTCGTAGAATCCTGTGAACCGATTCCGGATACCCATCTTCATGTGTGTCAGGTCAACGCAGGCGCACATGGCACGATGCAGGTATGCTGTGGTGCCGACAATGTCTGTGCAGGCGGGAAGTTCCCGTTAGCCCTTCCCGGCGCAACCGTTTATGCAACCGCGAAGGATCATAAGACCGTAGAAGGTGTGATGACCATTAAGAACGGCAAGCTCCGCGGCTATGAATCGAACGGAATGCTTTGCTCCGGTGTCGAGCTGGGACTTACCGAGGATCTGTATCCGGGGTCTGAATACAACGGATTACTGGTACTTCCCGAAGACGTCAATCCGGGCGATGATGTAAAGAAGATCACCGGACTGGATGACTGGATTTTTGATATTGCACTTACCGCAAACCGTCCGGACTGCCAGAGCATTCTCGGTATGGCAAGAGAAGTGGCTGCAATGCTTGGCAAGCCGCTCAAGATGCCGGCAACCGACTATACCGAAACTGACGTAAAGAAGGATGGTTTCAAGGTAACGGTAGAAGCACAGGATCTGTGCCCACGTTACAGTGCCCACTATGTATATGATGTAAAGATCGGTGAGTCTCCGCTGTGGATGAAGAGACGTCTGGCCCTGGTTGGCATGTCCTCCATTTCCAACGTCGTTGATATCACGAACTATGTATTAAAGGAAATCGGACAGCCGATGCATGCATTTGACGGTTCTTTTCTGGAAGGAAACGAGATCTGTGTCAGAAGAGCAAAGGATGCAGAGAAGATCATTACCTTAGATGAGCAGGAATATGAAATGACTACCGACAATCTGGTGATCTGCGATGGCGTTAAGCCGGTTGCACTTGCAGGTGTCATGGGCGGACTGAATTCTGAAATCCGTGATACCACAGAGAGCGTCATCTTTGAGTCTGCGAAGTTCGCAAGAGACAGCGTCAGAAAGACCGCAAGAAGCCTTGGAAAGAGTACCGATGCCAGTGCCCGTTATGAAAAGGGTGTGGATGAGTATTCAACCGTTCTTGGTATGAAGAGAGCATTACATCTGATTGAAGAATTACAGTGTGGTAAGGTTTCTTCCACACATGTAGATATCAATACCGGCAACTCCATTGAGCCGACCGAAATGAAGGTCAGCATCTCCAAGGTAAACGGCGTGCTTGGCATCACCGTACCGGAAGAAGACATTGTCCGTATTATGAAGAATCTCGATTTTGCACCTTCGGTAGACGGGGACCAGTTGACGATCCATGTACCGGCTTACCGTGAAGATATGCTTCCGAACGGAGAGAACGATGTAGAGCGTTATCCGGATGTGGCAGAGGAAGTGATCCGTATGTACGGATACGATCATATCGTGCCGACCTTCCTTCCGACCGCACAGGTGACCATGGGCGGTTTGAATAAGAAGCAGAAGGGTGAACTTGCCTTAAAGAGAACCTTATGTGCCATCGGCATCAACGAATGTATGCATTATTCCTTCTTCTCCCCGGCAGACTTAGATCTGATGAAGTTCCCCGAGGACGCAGAAGAACGCAATGCGATCAAGCTGTTAAATCCGATTAACCAGGATCTGTCCTTAATGAGAACAACACTGGCTCCTTCCATGGTAAATGCCATTGCCAGAAATGAGAAGAATGGTATTCTCTCCGGCAGATTGTTTGAAGTTACAAAGAAGTTCATTCCGAAGTCCCTGCCGTTAACCGAGTATCCCGAGGAAAAGGATACCCTGTGCATCGGTATTTTCGGAACCCAGGAAAGCTTCTATACCATGAAGAGCATTGCCAATACCATCGCAGAAAGTCTGGATGTAACCTTTACCTATACTTCTTCCGAGAAGCCGTTCCTGCATCCTTATCAGACCGTGGACGTGCTGTGTGAAGGAGAAATGATCGGCTACTTCGGAAAGCTTGCGTACGACATTCAGAACGAACTGAATATGCGTACCAGTGCCTTTATTCTGGAAATGGATCTGGACAAGCTGTCTGCATGGTACGGCAAGAAGAGAGTATTCGAGTCTCTGAACCGTTTCTCCGAAGAGAAGCGTGACCTTGCACTTGTTATGAATAAAGACATTACCTACGGACAGGTAGAGGAATGCATCCGCAGAGCGAACAAATACATCAAAGAGATCAAGCTGTTTGACGTATACGAAGGCGGACAGATTCCGGAGGGCAAGAAGAGTATGGCTTATACCATCACCTTTGCACCGAAGGAAGAGGCCTTTGATGCAGAAGCTATCCAGAAGTTCGTAGACAAAATCTGCAGAACCCTGAAGAATGATCTGGATATCGATCTGAGAGCATAAGCGTGATAGGATAGTAATAATTTGGTAATACTGATAAAAACCGGAGGTAGATCATGGAACAGAAAAATGTCTGGGAAACCTATAGTACAAAGCAGTTAAAAGAACTGGAGACATTGAATGAAGAATACCGCGAATTCCTTTCCGAATGCAAAACGGAAAGGGAGTGCGTGGACTATATTGTAAATATGGCAGAAGAAGCCGGATACAAGGAATTGCAGGAGATCATCAAAAAGGGCGGCAAGCTCAAAAAAGGTGATAAGGTTTATTCCGTATGGATGAACAAGTCCGTTGCATTATTCCATATCGGTGAGAAGAAGATGGAAGAGGGAATGAACATTCTCGGTGCACACATTGATTCCCCGCGTCTGGATATTAAGCAGAATCCGTTATATGAAGACGGTGGATTTGCTTATCTTGATACCCATTATTATGGCGGGGTGAAGAAGTATCAGTGGGTAACGATCCCACTTGCCATTCATGGTGTGGTTGTGAAGAAGGACGGAACGACGATTGAGCTGAATATCGGTGAAAATGAAGATGATCCGGTATTCTTTATCTCGGACCTGCTCATTCACCTGGCACAGGAACAGCTGGAAAAGAAAGCAGCCAAGGTGATCGAAGGAGAAGCGCTGGATATTATCGTTGGAAATAAGCCGCTTACGTTCTCCAAGGAAGAGAAGGAGAAGAAGGGCGAATCCGCAGGCAAGGATGCCGTAAAGAAGGGCATTCTCAATATCCTCAAAGAGAACTATGACATGGACGAAGAGGACTTCATTTCCGCAGAGCTTGAAGTGGTTCCTGCCGGAAAGGCAAGAGAAGCCGGATTCGACCGCAGCATGATTTTAAGCTACGGACAGGATGACAGAGTCTGTGCATTTACTTCTTTAAAGGCAATGCTTGAAATGAAGAGTGTGGAAAGAACCGCCTGCTGTCTGTTAGTGGATAAAGAAGAAATCGGAAGTGTCGGTGCAACCGGTATGCAGTCCCATTTCTTTGAAAATATGGTAGCCGAGGTGCTGAACCTCTTAGGTGAGTATTCCGAACTGAATGTACGCAGATGCTTAGCGTCCTCCTGCATGCTTTCTTCGGATGTGAGCAGTGCGTTTGATCCGACCTATGCAGCAAGCTTTGATAAGAAAAATGTGGCTTATCTTGGCGGAGGTATGGTCTTCAATAAATTTACCGGAGCCAGAGGAAAGTCCGGATCCAACGATGCCAACGCAGAATATCTGGCACATATCCGCAGCATCTTTGAGAAGGAAAACATTCATTTCCAGACTGCGGAGCTTGGCCGTGTAGATCTTGGCGGCGGCGGTACGATTGCCTATATTCTTGCTTTATATGGCATGAATGTCATCGACAGCGGTGTAGCGGTATTAAATATGCATGCACCCTGGGAAGCTACAAGCAAGGCCGATGTATATGAGACAAAGCGCGGTTATGTGGCATTCTTAAAGGGAGCAACCATCTAATGAAGACATCGGATTTTAATTTTGATTTACCGGAGGAGCTGATCGCCCAGGATCCGCTGGAGGACCGCTCCTCTTCACGATTGCTGATTGTCGATAAGAAAACCGGAGAATGGAAGCATGAAATTTTCCGGAACATTATTGATTATCTGAAACCGGGGGACTGCCTTGTTTTAAACAATACGAAAGTATTACCGGCGCGTCTCATGGGAACCAAGGAAGATACCGGAGCTTCGGTAGAGATCCTTTTGCTGAAACGAAGAGAAGGTGACGTGTGGGAAACCCTTGTGAAGCCGGGAAAGAAGATGCGTCCCGGTGCAAAGGTGGTCTTTGGCGATGGAAGACTGAAAGCAGAGGTGCTGGATGTAGTGGAAGAGGGCAACCGCCTTGTGAAGTTTTATTATGAGGGAATCTGGGAAGAGGTTCTGGATTCGCTGGGCGAGATGCCGCTTCCTCCTTACATTACCCATAAGTTAAAGGACAAGAATCGTTACCAGACCGTGTATGCGAAGTTTGACGGATCAGCCGCAGCACCGACGGCCGGACTTCATTTTACGAAGGAACTGCTGCAACAGATTGAGCAGAAAGGCGTGAAGCTTGCGTATGTGACGCTTCATGTGGGTCTTGGCACCTTCCGCCCGGTGAAGGTGGATGATGTGTTAGAGCATCATATGCATTCGGAATATTATCAGGTGACGCAGGAAGCCGCAGACCTCATCAATCAGACGAAGGAAAACGGCGGACGTGTAATCTGTGTCGGAACGACAAGCTGCCGGACGATTGAAAGTGCCGCGGATGAAAACGGAAGGCTGGAGGAATGCTGTGGAAATACCGAGATCTTTATTTATCCGGGATACCGGTTTAAGGTTTTAGACTGCCTGATTACGAATTTCCATCTGCCGGAGTCAACACTGGTGATGCTGGTGAGTGCACTGGCAGGACGGGAACATGTTCTTGCAGCTTACAAAGAAGCAGTACGCGAAAAATATCGTTTTTTCTCTTTCGGGGATGCCTGTTTCTTTACGGATACTTTACAAAAACAGGATTTGTGAGTAAGATAGTACTAATGGAGGGTTTACCATGGAAGAGAGAAGAAAGAACAACCGAATTAAATTAACATCGTCCTTATTTATTAAAAGACTGGATCGTGATACGCAGGAAGAGGTCGAGATTGAGATCCTGGATGTTTCCAAGTCCGGCGTGGGATTTTCCTGTACTAAGCCGCTGGAGATCGGAGCTGTTTATGAATCTCATCTGCGCATCTGGACACAGGAAGTACTGCATGCCTTTCTGGAAATCGTGCGTATTGAGAAGAATGCGGATGGCTTTGTTTATGGAGCAATCTTCATTGGAATGCCGGAGATGGAAGCATCCAGAATCCAGCTTTATGATACCATCAATAATCTGACTCAAGGGGAAAAATGAGAAAGAAAAAGATTTATACCGTGACAGCGGTTTGCCTGCTGGTGCTTTTGTATATTATGATTTTTCTGCTGTCATCGGATGTGGCAGAGGATTCCTCGGTGAAGAGCTCGGCAGTGACCGAATTTCTGTTGAAGGTCCTGAGCCTGTTCCAGAAGAGTGACGGAACACCAACGACAGAGATTATCGTGGATCTTTTCCCTCTGGAACTGGAAAAGATCGTACGGAAAGTGGCACATTTTTCCGAATACTTTTGCGTCGGCCTGCTTTCCTACAGTCTGGTTCTGTTGTGGTGGAAGGGAAAGGTCTGGAGCGGAAGAGTCCTGATCGGGATGCAGCTGTTGCTGTCGGCATCCCTGGATGAAATTCATCAGTACTTCGTGCCGGGCCGGTATGCAACCGTGAAGGATGTTCTGATTGACTGTGCGGGTGGAATTACCGGTATGGTGATTCTTGGAATGGTATTTGCAATAAGAAAACATCAAAGATATAAAAAGTCCCCTGTACCTTTTAAATAAGGTGCAGGGGATTTGTCTGCCTATAAATTCTTTTTCTCTTTTTAGGGAAGATGGGTGAGGTAGCCGTTTTTCTGTAACAGTTCTTCGGCCTGCTTCAGGCTTTCTTCCTGATAAACCTCGATGCGCAGAGCACCATCGGTACGTTCCCGGTTATGGGTAATGCCGATGTTCTTAATGCTGATGGAATTTTCAGCAAGCAGCATGGCAACGGATGCAAGAGCACCGGGCTGATCGGCAATTTCCACATGGATTGCATAGGTCTTCTTGATCGGACCGCTTGAAGTATTGACGAAGGAATCCCGGTAATCACGCGCTTCTTTAAAGAAGTCGAAGATTTCCTGCTCCGTAGAATCATCAATGAACTTCTTGGCCTTCTGTAGGGCCGTAATATAATGATCCAGTAAGACCGAAATATTCTCCCTGTTGGTCAGACAGATCTGCTGCCACATCACAGGAGAAGAGGAGGAAATCCGGGTGATGTCCTTAAAGCCTCCGGCTGCGATGGTTTTCATCAGTTCATCCGGGGTATCCTCAGCCTTGATGAGATTTACCAAAGAAGCGGATATTACATGCGGAAGGTGGCTTACTGCACCGGTAATGAAATCGTGCTTCTGGTAATCCATCAGGAGCGGTACGGAACCGATGGATTCGATGAGATCGCGGAAAGCCGATACGGTTTCTTTTGAAACGCCGCTGCAGGGAGTCAGAATATAGTAAGCGTTCTGCAAGAGCAGGGATTTGGAATTGATAAATCCGACACGCTCGCTGCCTGCCATAGGATGGCCGCCGATGAATCGATCTTCTAACTGCAGTTCCTCCACCTGTTTATGGATGTGAGTTTTAACACTGCCTACATCGGTAATCAGACAGGTATCGGGAGTAAATTCTTTTAATAAGGATAAATTATGGGCATTATCGGAAACCGGTGCACATAAGAAGACGCAGTCGCATTGTGCAAAGGCTTCATTAATGGAACCGGTGGTTTCGGATGCAACCCCGCTTGTCAGGGCAAGCTTCATGGTATTGGGATCGGCATCAAAAACAAGGATCCGGCTTGCGGGGTACTTTTCACGAATGGCGCGGGCAATGGAACCGCCGATCAGTCCGAGTCCGATAAATCCAAAGGTCTGAAAATCGGTATTTGTGATCATGATAAACTCCTGTTCATAAGAGAAGCGAAAGGCTTAAGCTCTGTCATTAAGGTATCAAAACGTTCAAAGGTCAGGGACTGCGGACCATCGGAGAGGGCATGGGCGGGATCGTTATGCACTTCAATGATCAGTCCGTCGGCACCACTTGCGACAGCAGCCTTGGCCATAGGAGGAACGTAAGCATACGCTCCGGTGGCATGGGAAGGATCCACAATAACCGGAAGGTGTGTCTTGGATCTTAATACAGGAATGGCACTTAAGTCAAGTGTATTCCGGGTAGCGGTTTCATAAGTACGGATACCGCGTTCACACAAAACGACATTCGGGTTGCCGGCATCCATAATGTATTCGGCAGCGTTCAGCCATTCATCGATGGTGGCGCATAAGCCTCTTTTTAATAAAACCGGAAGACCGGACTGGCCGGCTTCTTTTAACAGAATGAAGTTCTGCATGTTCCGGGCGCCGATCTGGATCATATCCACATATTTAACGGCTGCCTCGATGGCTTCCTGGCTTACCACTTCACATACGGTAGCAAGTCCGGTAGCCTGTCCTGCCTCCTGCATGTATTTCAGACCGTCCTCTTCCAGTCCCTGGAAAGAATAGGGTGAGGTACGCGGCTTGTAAGCACCGCCACGAAGGACGCTGGCTCCGGATTTCTTGACGGCAACGGCAATCTTCATAAGCTGGTCATTGCTTTCTACGGCACAGGGACCGGCGATAACGGTAAGGTGGCCGGGGCCGAAAACGGTATTGCCGACCTTCACCACACTGGGTTCCGGATGGAACTTAATGTTGCTTAATTTATAGCTTTCGGTTACCGGTAGAATCCGGTCCACGCCATCGAAAATCGTCAGGTTATCGGTGGAAAGACGGGTTTTGTCACCGACCACACCGATGATGGTGACCTGATCCCCTTTGGAAAGGTGGACATGCAGTCCGTTTTCTTCGATATATCTGGTAACAGCTCCGATACTTTGGTCGGAGGCATTGGGTTTCATAACAACAATCATGGTATAACTTCCTTTCTTAATGTATAATATATTACAGAGCTATTTTGTAGAAATATCAATTCTTTAGCACTTCGACGCTTCGACGCTTTAGTCTATGACACTTCAACGTACTAATTTTAATTCCGATTCAGCAATAAGTCAATATGGAAATTAGAAATTATAGTAATGATTCAGAACTCCATTCACCATGTCTATTATGCATATTTTATCTTACAGAACATAAATAATAAAGAATGTGTAGGAAAATTCACCAAAAACACTTGTGTATTATCAGAAAATTTAGTAAAATAGATGCATGGTATTTGAAAGAATGGAGGGAAACGCATGAATATTTACACAACAGATAAGATTCGTAATGTTGCTCTGATTGGACATGGGGGAAGCGGTAAAACGTCTTTGACAGAAGCAATGGCATATCTGTCCGGAATTACCTCCCGGATGGGGAAAGTCGATGACGGTAATACCGTAAGTGATTTTGATAAAGAAGAAATCAAACGTAAGATTTCCATAAATACTTCCGTGATTCCCATTGAGTGGGAAGGATACAAGATCAATATTCTCGATACACCCGGATTTTTCGATTTCGCAGGGGAAGTAGAGGAAGCGATCAGTGCAGCAGGCGCAGTCATTATCGTAGTGAATGGCAAGTCCGGCGTGGAGGTCGGAACCCAGAAGGCATGGGAGCTTTGTGAGAAGTATAAGCTGCCCCGTATGATTTATGTCAGCAATATGGATGTGGATCAGGCTTCTTTCCGACAGGTAGTAGAGGACATGACCGCGATGTTTGGGAAGAAGATGGCACCGTTCCATCTGCCGATCCGTGAGAACGAGAAGTTCGTTGGTTATGTTAATGTTATTACCGAGACCGGTAACCGCTGGCAGGGCAAGGACGTTGTGGAATGTGAGGTTCCCGAGTACAATAAGGCAAACTTACAGATCTGCCGGGATACGCTGATGGAGGCAGTTGCTGAGACCAGTGAAGAAATGATGGAGCGTTATTTTGGCGGAGAGACCTTTTCCGAAGCAGAGATCCGTGCTGCATTACGGACGAATGTCTGTGACGGAAGTATTGTTCCGATGACCATGGGATCCAATATTTTATGTCAGGGTGTTTATACCCTGCTTGATGATATCATTAAATACTTCCCGAGTCCGGAGAACCGTGTCGTTGCTGGAATCAATATGAAGACGAACGACATTTATCATGCAGATTATGATTTCTCCAAGGCAAAATCAGCTTACATATGGAAGACCATCGTAGATCCGTTCATCGGTAAATATTCTTTGATTAAAGTAAATTCCGGTGTATTGAAGTCGGATGACATGATCTACAATGTAGACCGTGCTATTGAAGAGAAGGTTGGCAAGCTTTATGTTTTACAGGGCAATAAGCCGATCGAAGTGAAGGAGCTGCATGCCGGAGATATCGGTGCACTTGCGAAACTGACCGCAGCACGTACTGGAAACAGTCTTTCCACGAAAGCAACCACGATTAAGTATGGTAAATGGGAGATGCCCGTTCCTTATACTTACATGAGATATAAACCGAAGAATAAGGCAGATGTCGATAAGCTGTCGCAGGCTTTGCAGAAGATTTCGCATGAAGACCTGACGATGAAATACGTCAACGATGCGGAGAACAAGCAGATGCTGCTTTACGGTATGGGTGACCTGCATCTGGAGGTGATTGCAAGCAAGCTCTTAAATGATTATAAGGTAGAGATTGAATTAAGTAAGCCGAAGGTTGCATTCCGTGAAACAATCAAGAAAACCAGTGACGTGGAATATAAGTATAAGAAGCAGTCCGGCGGACATGGACAGTACGGTCATGTCAAGATGCGCTTTAGTCCTTCGGGTAATCTGGAAGAGCCGTATGAGTTTGAACAGGTGGTTGTAGGCGGTGCCGTTCCGAAGAACTACTTCCCGGCAGTTGAGAAGGGAATTCAGGAATCCGTATTGAAGGGGCCTCTGGCTGCTTATCCGGTTGTTGGTGTGAAAGCGGTTCTTTATGATGGTTCATATCATCCGGTAGATTCCTCTGAAATGGCATTCAAGATGGCAACGATCCAGGCATTTAAGAAGGGCTTCATGGAAGCACATCCGGTATTGCTTGAACCGATTGTCTCCTTAAAGGTTACCGTTCCGGACAGCTATACCGGTGACATTATGGGTGATCTCAATAAGAGAAGAGGAAGAGTGCTCGGCATGAATCCTTCTGCACAGGGTAAGCAGATCATTGAAGCGGATGTTCCGATGATGGAGTTGTTTGGATATTGTACCGATCTTCGTTCCATGACCGGAGGAAGAGGCGAATTCGAGTATCAGTTCTCACGCTATGAACAGTGTCCTTCGGATGTACAGGAGAAGGAAGTGGCAGCGAGAGCAGCGAAGGTTGCAGAGGGTAGTGAAGAAGCATAAAAGAAACAGAAACAGGGTTTTGGCGGGGGATATCGAAAAGGTATCCCCCTTTTCTTGACATTTGCTGGCAGAATAGGTACAATTTAGGTTGGTTTTTATAGAAGCAAAGAGTTCGATGAAAGAAAGGCTGGGTAATCGCTATGGCAATCCCTTATAATCACAGAGAAATTGAAAGCAAATGGCAGAAGTACTGGGAGGAGCATCAGACATTCAAGACCGATGTCTGGGACTTTTCCAAACCCAAGTATTATGCTTTAGATATGTTCCCTTATCCTTCCGGAGTCGGTTTGCATGCCGGACATCCCGAAGGCTATACCGCAACCGATATCATGTCCAGAATGAAGAGAATGCAGGGCTACAATGTACTTCATCCCATGGGCTATGATTCTTTCGGCCTTCCGGCAGAACAGTATGCTGTAACGACCGGTCATCATCCGGCAGGCTTCACCGAAAAGAATATAGAGACTTTTACCAATCAGTTAAAGGAACTCGGCTTTGATTATGACTGGTCCAAGATGATTGCCACCTCTGATCCGAAGTTCTATAAATGGACCCAGTGGATTTTCAAGCAGTTATATTTAGACGGCTATGCAAAGCTTGTTGACATGCCGGTAAACTGGTGTGAGGAACTGGGAACCGTTCTTTCCAATGATGAGGTCATTGATGGCAAGTCCGAGCGTGGCGGCTATCCGGTTATCCGCAAGAACATGAAACAGTGGGTAATTGACCAGGTGGCCTTTGCAGATAAGCTTCTGGAAGGCTTAAATGAAATCGACTGGCCGGAATCCACGAAGGACATCCAGAGACACTGGATCGGACGTTCCGAAGGTGTGGAAGTGAAGTTCCAGATCGTAGGCGGTGGAGAGTTCTCCATTTACACGACCTGTATTGAAACCATTTATGGTATTACCTTTATGGTACTGGCTCCCGACGGGCAGATCGTAAAGGATTTAATGCCGAGAATTCAGAACAAAGAGGAAGTACAGGCCTATATCGATGAAACCATCAAGAAGAACGATATGGACCGTACCGAATTAAATAAAACAAAGTCCGGATGTGAATTAAAGGGCGTTACCTGTATCAATCCGGTAAACGGTAAGGAGGTTCCACTTTACATTGGTGATTTCGTACTGGCAAATTACGGAACCGGTGCTGTTATGGCCGTTCCTTCCCATGACCAGAGAGACTTTGAATATTCCGTGGCACACAACATTCCCCGTATCCAGGTTATTGACGGGGCAGACGTTTCGGAGCATGCGTTTGAAAAGCAGGATTACCTTGGCAAGGGCTGCAAGCTGATCAATTCCGAAGAATTTACCGGACTTACGGTAGAAGAAGCCAAGGAAGCTATTACCAATAAGCTTGTTTCCATGGGCGTAGCCAAGAAGACTGTCAACTATCATTTCCGTGAATGGATCTTTGCCCGTCAGCGTTACTGGGGCGAGCCCGTACCGGTGGTTTATACCGAAGACGGACAGATTCATGTACTGGATGATGATGAACTCCCGTTAGTTCTTCCGGAACTTGAGGATTACAAGGGACGCAACGGACAGGCTCCGCTTGAGAATGCAACCGAATGGAAGCAGTACGATCATAACGGAGTAAAGGGTAAGAGAGAGACCTCTACCATGCCCGGATCGGCAGGATCTTCCTGGTATTATCTCCGTTATATTGATCCCGATAATGATAAGGAATTTGCAAATCAGGAGTTGTTAAAGCACTGGATGCCGGTTGACCTTTATGTCGGAGGACCGGAGCATGCAGTTGGACATTTGATGTATTCAAGAATCTGGAACCACTTCCTTTATGACAAGGGTCTTTCTCCTGTCAAAGAACCGTTTAAGAAACTCGTTCATCAGGGAATGATTTTAGGTGAAAATGGAATCAAGATGGGCAAGCGTTTCCCGGAATTTGTTGTAAATCCGAGTGATATCGTCCGTGACTTCGGTGCCGACACCCTTCGTCTTTATGAAATGTTTATGGGTCCTTTAGAGGTATCCAAGCCGTGGAGCCAGCAGGGTGTGGAAGGTGCCAGAAGATTTATCGGAAGAGTATTTAAGTATTTTACCGAACCTGAGAATATTACCGAGGAAAATGATGAATCCTTAAAGAAGGTATATCATCAGACGGTTAAGAAGGTTACCTCCGATTTTGAAACCTTAGGTTTTAATACCGCAATCGCACAGATGATGATCTTTATGAATGCCGCAACGAAGGGCAAATGTCCCCGTGAATATGCAGAAGGCTTCATTAAGATGTTCTCCTGTATCTGTCCTCATACCGGTGAGGAACTCTGGGAGAAACTCGGACATACCGGAACCATTGCTTTTGAGAAGTGGCCGGAATATGACGAAGCTGCTGTTAAGGAGGACACCGTAGAAATCGGTATCCAGATTAATGGTAAGGTGAAAGCAACCGTAATGCTTCCGGCAGATGTCGATAAGGATACCGCGATCGCAAAGGGTAAGGAAGTTGTTGCAGATAAGCTGACCGGAACCATTGTAAAAGAAATTTATGTACCGGGACGTATTATTAATATCGTAGTGAAATAATCATAAACTTGGCTTGATTTTTACCAAACGGTCTAGTATATTTAAGAAAGGTATGGACGGAGGTTTCTAAATGGCTGATTTTATCAATGTTGCAGTAGACGCTATGGGCGGTGATAATGCCCCTGTAGAAATCGTAAAGGGCGTTGTCGATGCAGTTCATGCAAACGATCATGTCAAGGTATACCTGACCGGACAGGAAGAGATTGTCCGCAGGGAACTTGAGAAATATACCTATCCGGAAGAACAGATTGAGGTAGTGAATGCAACGGAGGTCATTGAAACTGCAGAGCCTCCGGTTATGGCAATCCGCCGCAAGAAGGATTCTTCTATCGTTAAAGCGCTGAATTTAGTGAAGGACGGTACCTGTGATGCGTTTGTGTCTGCAGGCAGTACCGGTGCAACACTGGTCGGTGGACAGGTAATTGTCGGAAGAATTAAAGGTGTGGAACGTCCGCCTCTTGCTCCGTTGATTCCGACGGAGAAGGGATGCGCACTGTTGATTGACTGTGGTGCGAATGTCGATGCAAGACCTTCCCATCTCGTACAGTTTGCCAAGATGGGTTCTGTATATATGGAAAGTGTTATGGGCATTCAGAATCCCCGTGTCGGTATCGTAAATATCGGTGCGGAGGAAGAAAAGGGAAATGCACTGGTGAAGGAAACCTACCCGCTTTTAAAGAACTGTCCGGATATTCATTTTATCGGAAGCGTGGAGGCGAGAGATATTCCGGCAGGCGCCGCCGATGTCATTGTCTGTGAGGCATTTGTCGGTAATGTCATCCTTAAGATGTATGAGGGTGTTGGCAGATCCCTGCTCCATAAGGTAAAGGAAGGCATGATGTCTTCCCTGCGCAGTAAAATCGGTGCGCTTCTTGTGAAGCCTGCACTCAAGGAAACGCTTAAGGCGTTTGACCTGGAGCAGTATGGTGGGGCACCGTTATTGGGACTTAAGGGTCTTGTGGTGAAGACACATGGCAGTTCCAAGGCCGTGGAAATTAAGAATTCTATTCTGCAATGCATCACATTTTCAGAACAGAATATTAATCAAAAAATAAAAGAAAAAATCACTATGGAAGAGAACTAGAAAGGATTATCACTATGGAATTTGAAAAATTAAAAAAAATTATTGCAGACGTATTAAACGTTGATCCCGATGAAATTACGATGGACACTACGTTCCTTGACGATCTGGGAGCTGATTCTTTGGATGTTTTTCAGATTATTATGGGAATTGAAGAGGAGTTTGATATAGAAGTTCCTGCAGAAGAAGCTGAGAAGATCACAACAGTGGAAGAAGCAGTGAATATGATCAAGGCTGCAACCAACTAAAGATGATCCGGTCTTTTGCATATATTGCAGATAAAAAAGCCCTTACAGGGCTTTTTTCCGATATTGCCATGCATATGAGAAAATGATCCGATGGATCATTTTTGAATGGAGAGTGTTATGTTGCCAAATGAAGATTTTAGTGGTTTAGAAAAGAAAATCGGCTATGAGTTCCAGGACAAGAAGTTATTGCTGCAGGCCTTGACCCATAGCTCTTTTTCAAACGAACAGAAAATTAATAAACATCCGAATTATGAACGGTTGGAGTTCTTAGGTGATGCGGTGTTAGAGCTGATTTCAAGTCAGTTCTTTTTCGAACATTATCCGGAGTGGAAGGAAGGACAGCTTACCAGAGTCCGTTCGTCCATGGTCTGTGAGCCTGCACTTGCCTACTGTGCAAGAGATATTTCCCTGCAGAATTACATTCTTCTTGGTAAGGGAGAAGAGGCAACCGGAGGAAGAGAGAGAGATTCCATCGTTTCGGATGTCATGGAGGCAGTACTTGGAGCCATTTATCTGGATGGCGGTTTTGAAGAGGCAAAAAGGTACGTTCACCAGTGGATTCTGTCTGATCTTGAGACGAAGCAGCTTTTTTATGACAGTAAATCCATTTTACAGGAGAGGACACAGAAGGCCGGTAAGGAGCTGACCTATCGTCTGGTTTCGGAATCCGGACCGGATCATGATAAGGTTTTTGTGATCGAAGCACTGATTGATGGGGAATGTGTGGGAAGCGGCACCGGTAAAAGCAAGAAATCTGCGGAACAGCAGGCAGCTTACGGGGTGTTGAAGAAATCCCTATAAGAAAATTTACAGAATAGGTTGTTAACGGAATGTATTTAAAATGTATAGAAATTCATGGATTTAAGTCCTTTGCAAATAAAATTGTGCTTCAGTTTCATAATGGCATCACCGGAATTGTAGGCCCTAACGGAAGCGGTAAGAGTAATGTTGCCGATGCGGTCCGCTGGGTATTGGGTGAACAGCGTATTAAGCAGCTGCGTGGAGCTTCCATGCAGGATGTCATTTTCTCGGGAACAGAACTTCGTAAGCCAATGGGATATGCCTATGTGGCAATTACCTTTGACAATTCGGATCACCAGATGGCGATTGATTATGATGAAGTTACCGTTGCCAGACGAATCTACCGTTCCGGAGAAAGTGAATATCTGTTGAATGGAACGCCGTGCCGATTAAAGGATGTGAATGAGCTCTTTTATGATACCGGTATCGGTAAGGAAGGGTATTCCATCATCGGACAGGGCCAGATCGATAAGATTTTAAGTGGTAAGCCGGAAGAGCGCCGAGAGCTTTTTGACGAAGCTGCCGGCATTGTGAAGTTTAAGAAGCGTAAGGTAGCAGCCCAGAAGAAGTTAGAGGATGAAAAGCAGAATTTAGTCCGTGTAAACGATATTCTTTCCGAACTGGAAAAGCAGGTAGGACCGTTAGAGAAGCAGTCGGAAAAGGCAAAGATCTACCTGAAAAAGAAGGAAGAACTGAAAACACTGGACGTGAATCTGTTTCTTCTGGAAAATCAGCATTTACAGGAGCAGTTAAGCGCAGCAAACGAAAAGTACCAGATTGCCAGCGATGATCTTGCGGAAACCTCGAAGCGTTACGAGCAGATCAGGGAAGAATACGAAAAGATTCAGGCAGAAATCGAACAGCTTGATGAAACCATTGAACAGGAACGGAATACCATTACCGATACCAGTGTGATGCGTGGTAAGTTAGAGGGTGAGATCAATGTCTTAAAGGAACAGATCAAATCCGCGCAGAGCAACGAAGAACATTTTCTTTCACGGCAACAGGCCATTCAGAAGGAAATTGATGACCGGAATCTGGATAAGGAAGGGATTCTGAAAGATAAATCGGTGATTGACGAACAGGTTGCCGAAATCGAGAAGAACCGTAATGAATCGAGAGAAAAGCTGCTTACGGTACAGAAAGCGATTGAAGAATTAAATAACGAAATTGAGAGCGGTAAAAATACGATCATTGATGCGCTGAATGCGAGGGCAACGATTAAATCAAAGCTTGGACGATACGACAGTATGACCGAGCAGATCAATATCCGGAAGTCCGAGCTGACCTCACGGATCCTACGTGTGAAGTCCGATGAAGCCCAGCAGGAGGCCGTAATTAAGTCCCTGGAGGAAGAATTTGAGAAGATTAACGAACAGATCCGTGCCTTGAATGATTCCCAGCAGAGTAAGGAAGAAAAGCTTGCCCTGATCCGCGAGGAACTTTCGAAGAAGGATCAGCTTCTTAGGGATACCCAGGTGAATTACCATCAGGAGAAGTCGAAGCTCGAGGCATTGACGAACCTGACCGAGCGTTATGAAGGATACGGCGGAAGTGTCAAGAAGGTCATGGAACGCAAGGATCAGGAAAAGGGAATCATCGGTGTTGTTGCCGACATCATCAAAGTAGATAAGAAGTATGAAACCGCGATTGAAACGGCGTTAGGCGGTAACATCCAGAATATCGTAACCGACGATGAAGAAACGGCGAAACGTATGATCCGTTTCTTAAAGGACACGAGATCGGGACGAGCCACCTTTTTGCCTTTAACGAGTATTACGAAGCCACAGGAGTTTAAAAATCCCGAGTCCCTTAAGGAAAAGGGTGTGATCGGCATGGCAGATGAGCTTGTTCATCTCGATGCGAAATATAAGAATGTAGCGAAAGCCATGTTGGGAAGAATTGTCGTTGTGGATAATGTAGACAATGCCGTAAAGATCGCAAGGAAATACGATTACGGTATCCGTATGGTTACTTTGGAAGGAGAACTCCTAGTACCGGGCGGTGCCATCAGCGGTGGTGCATTTAAGAATAACAGTAATCTCCTCGGACGGCGGCGCGAAATCGAAGAACTGAACGAGAAGGTGAAAAAATATTTAAAACAGGTAGATGAGCTGTTAGAGGACATCGAGAAGACCAAGCAGGAGCGTAATCAGTTACGTTTAAGCCTTGAAGAAGACAAGGCTGCCTTACAGAAGAAGTTTATTGAGCAGAATACCGCAAGACTGAATGTCATTAAGGCAGAAGAGCGTAAAAATGAAGCATCCGAAGGTTCGGTGGAATTAAAGAATGAAGAACGCGAGATCGAGAACCAGATTCAGGAGATCAACCGGAGCAAGCAGGAAATCCAGCAGGAATTACAGGATTCCGAGCTGCTTGAAAAGAATGTGGAACAGCAGATCAAGGGCTTTACCGCAGAGCTGGAAGAAAAGCGTAAGGAAGAGTCCGAACAGTCCGTACATGTTTCCGAATGGGATGTGGAAGTGGAGAAGATGCTGCAGCAGCAGAACTTTCATCAGCAGAATGTGGATCGTATTGACGGTGAGATCGAACGGTTATCTGCAGAGTTGCAGGAGGTTTTAGACAGCCTTAAGGAAAGTACAGAGGCGGTTGAACTGAAGCGGAACAATATTACGGAAATCGAGAAGACCATTGAGGCCTCCCACACAACGAAGTCCGATACGGAAACGAAACTGAAGGATGATATTGCCCATAAGGAAGAACTGTCTGCAAAACAGAAGAACTTCTTTACAGACCGCGAATCCCTGGCAGAGAAGATGACAGGCCTTGATAAGGAAGTATACCGTCTGAATTCCCAGAAGGAACGGATTCAGGAGAACATTGAAAGTCAGATCAATTACATGTGGGATGAATATGAGATCACGTTATCCGATGCATCCTCCATGCGGGATGAAACGATGACCGATTTGTCTGCCATGAAGAAGGAAACCGGTTCCTTAAAGGATCAGATTAAGAAGTTGGGTGATGTCAACGTCAATGCGATTGAGGATTATAAGAACCTCATGGAGCGTTATACCTTCTTAAAGACACAGCATGACGATCTTGTGGAAGCCGAGAAAACACTGGAAGGCATCATTGTGGAACTGGATACGGCGATGCGTAAGCAGTTCCAGGAGAAGTTCGCTGAGATCAGCCGGGAATTTGATAAGGTATTCAAGGAATTATTTGGTGGTGGAAAGGGAACACTGGAGCTGATGGAGGATGAAGATATCCTCGAAGCGGGCATCCGGATCATTGCGCAGCCGCCCGGAAAGAAGCTGCAGAACATGATGCAGTTATCCGGTGGAGAAAAGGCCCTTACGGCAATTGCCCTGTTGTTTGCAATCCAGAACCTGAAGCCGTCCCCGTTCTGTCTGCTTGACGAGATTGAAGCAGCCCTTGATGAGAACAACGTTACCCGGTTTGCAAAGTATTTACATAAGCTTACGAAGAATACCCAGTTCATTGTGATTACACACCGGCGTGGAACCATGGAAAAGGCAGACCGGTTATACGGTATTACCATGCAGGAAAAGGGTGTTTCTACTCTGGTAAGCGTCAATTTGATCGATAAGGAGCTGAGTGAATAATGGCCGGATTTTTTAGCAGATTAAAAAGTATATTCAGTGGATATTCTGCCATTGATGAGGATTTTTACGAAGAACTCGAAGAAACGCTCATTATGGGAGATATGGGAATCACAGCGACCGAAGAGGTCATGGACGAGCTTCGCCGTCAGGTGAAGGAACGCCATGTGAAGGAGACTGAGGACTGTAAGGAACTCTTAAAGGAAAGCATTAAAGAGCAGATGCAGGTTCCTGAGGGCGCATACGACTTCGAGAATCAGCAGTCCGTGATTATGGTGATCGGTGTGAACGGTGTCGGCAAGACCACCTCGGTTGGTAAGCTGGCTGCCATTTATAAAAAGCAGGGGAAGCGTGTATTGGTTGCAGCCGCGGATACCTTTCGTGCAGCGGCCGGGGAACAGTTGGATGAATGGGCGAAGCGTGCCGGTGTGGAAATTATCAGCGGTGCACAGGGAGCCGATCCTTCCAGTGTGATTTTTGATGCGGTCAGTGCGGCAAAAGCGAGAAATGTGGATATCCTGCTTTGTGATACCGCAGGAAGACTCCATAATAAGAAGAACCTGATGGAAGAATTAAAGAAGATGAACCGGATTATTGACCGGGAATTTCCCAATGCACATCGTGAAAATCTGGTGGTGCTCGATGGAACAACCGGACAGAATGCACTGGTTCAGGCAAGAGAATTCGGTGAAACCGCTGATCTTACCGGTATTATTTTAACCAAGATGGACGGAACGGCCAAGGGAGGAATTGCAGTTGCAATTCATGCAGAGCTGGACATTCCGGTGAAATATATTGGCGTTGGAGAAAAACTAGAAGATTTACGGAAGTTTGATGTACAGGAATATGTGGACGGACTTCTGGAGATGAAAGGCGACGAAGATGGATACGAAAATGCTGACACTTGAACGATTTGAAGAGGCTTCTGACATTGTAAGAAAGGTAACACAGGAAACGAAACTTGTGTATAGTGACTTTTACAGTGCACAGACCGGAAACAAGGTTTATTTTAAGCCGGAAAACATGCAGTTGACCGGAGCCTACAAATTAAGAGGCGCATATTATAAGATCAGCACGCTTTCTGATGAAGAACGTGCGAAGGGACTGATTACCGCATCGGCAGGAAACCATGCACAGGGCGTTGCTTATGCCGCGAAGTGCTTTGGTGTAAAGGCGGTCATTGTGATGCCGACAACCACACCGCTGATCAAGGTAAACCGTACCAAGGGATATGGTGCAGAAGTAGTTCTGTATGGCGATGTTTATGATGAGGCCTGTGAGAAGGCTTATGAACTGGCAAAGGAAAACGGATATACCTTCATTCATCCGTTTGATGATCCGGTGGTTGCAACCGGACAGGGAACCATTGCCATGGAAATTATCAAGGAGCTTCCGGTGGTTGACTATATTTTAGTACCGGTTGGCGGCGGCGGCCTGGCAACGGGTGTTTCCACACTGGCGAAACTTTTAAATCCGAAGATCAAGGTGATCGGCGTGGAGCCGGAGGGGGCAAACTGCTTACAGGAATCCGTGAAAGCAGGAAAGGTACTGACACTTGATCATGTCAGCACTATCGCAGACGGTACTGCGGTAAAGACACCGGGAACCAGGATTTTCCCTTACTTACAGAAAAATCTGGATGACATCATCACCGTTCCGGATGAAGAGCTTGTTGTTGCATTCCTTGATATGGTGGAGAATCATAAGATGGTTGTAGAGAATTCGGGACTTCTTACCGTGGCAGCGTTAAAGCATCTCGATGTGAAGGGCAAGAAGATTGTATCCATCTTAAGTGGTGGTAACATGGATGTCATTACGATGTCTTCCGTTGTCCAGCAGGGACTGATTATGAGAGACCGCATTTTTACGGTATCGGTACTTCTTCCGGATAAGCCGGGCGAATTAAGCCATGTAGCCGATGTCATTGCCAAGCAGAACGGTAATGTCATTAAACTGGAGCACAACCAGTTCGTATCCATTAACCGTAGTGCGGCTGTAGAACTCCGGATTACGCTGGAAGCATTCGGAACCGAGCATAAGAAACAGATTATGGAGGCACTGGAACAGAACGGATACCAGCCGAAGCTTGTACGTGCGAATATTTAAAAGTCATTGTAACTATTCAGAACATAATTTCATGGAGACACACCTCCATGAGTAAAATGAAGCGAACCACATACAATAGGTATGTGGTTTGTTTTGAATTACCATGTATATGGGAAAGTAAATGAGGTTTGATATGAAAAAATTAGTTTGGAAATATTTTGGTCTTACAGTGGCGTCTGTTATTTATAGTTGTGGAATTACTTCGTTTATTGATGCGAATAACTTTGCTCCGGGTGGCGTATCGGGCTTATGTATTTCCTTAAACCGGTTGATTCCGCTTGAAATTGGTACGTTATTTTTCCTGTTAAATATACCGATTCTGATTCTCGGACTCTGGAAATTTGGGTGGAAATTTATTGCATCTACCCTGTATGAGATTATTCTGATCTCCGGTTTTTCCAACTGGTTTGCAACAAAGGGAGCGGCAACGAACGATCCGATCCTGGGAGCCTTGTTTGGCGGAGCCCTGATTGCGGTCGGAATGGGAATTGCTTTTAAATGCAGGGCAACAACCGGTGGGATGGATATTATCGTAAAGGTGATCAAGCAGAAATTCCCCTATCTTAAGACGGGAACGATTTTCCTGCTTGCAGATGCCATTGTCATTGGTTTTGGTGGTATTGTATTCCGAAACTTAAATGCGATTTTTTACAGTGTCCTGGCGGAAGTAGTGACTTCGAGGGTTCTCGACCTGATCCTTTACGGAACAGACGGCGCGAAGCTTCTTTATATCATCAGTGATCATTCCGAACAGATTGCAGAGCGGATTCTCACAGAGATTGATTCCGGTGTCACTTATCTGGAAGGAAAGGGCGCCTACCAGAACACAGACAAGAAGGTGATTCTGTGCGTCATCCGGAAACAGAGTATGCAGAAAATGGAGGACATCGTCCGCATGGAGGATGAGAATGCCTTTATGATCGTATCAAGTGCATCGGAAATTTATGGAGAAGGATATAAGAGTTATTTTATGGAAAAATTATAGATGGTAGATAGGCTGTGGTTTGCAGCATAAATTTTCGCTATCTATTGGGCAGATGTCTTTTCTTTCGATTGATATTCGGCCAGCTGGGCTTCAAGAGCCTGAATGTGTTGCTGGTAATCGGAGATCTGCTGGTCTTTCTCAGAGAGTTCCCGACTCTGCTCAGAGAGTTGTTGGCTTTGCTCAGAGATCTGTTGGTTAGCATTTGCCAGATTCTTTTTTAGAGTAGAAATTTCATGTTTTTGGGCAGCAAAATTATTTTCAATCCCTTTCATGGTCCGGTTGTAATCTTCGCGGGCAAGACATTGCTGACGGATCTGTTCTTCCTGTGTCAGTTCATAGACTGTCTCAGATGCTTCTTTAAAATAATTATTGTGTTGTGCAAGCATTTGTAATTCCTCCCATGTCTTCGCTTTGAAGAGAGCCGCCCAGTGATCCAGCTGATATTGCTTATCCTCTTCGGTTGCCAAATCAATACGAGATAAGTTTAACACAGATATGCGTAACTTGTCACTATATAACGTATGATTTTTTACGTTAAGGAACTGGTAAGTAGAGTAG
>CAVHRK010000098.1:0-6953 GCA_963638365.1 Anaerobutyricum sp.
ATATCTATTTGCTCATAACAAAAATTCAGCAATTCCTCTAAATATGTCGTTCCTGATGAATACATATCAGAACAAATGATATTATTTTCGGGAAAATGAAGATAATTAAATATGTATTGTCCATCTTCATCTCGTTCTATAATTCCTTCTCCCGTTTCTGGCATAGTCACCATTAAATGCCTTCCCACTAAATACACATACTCCGGATTTTGAGCCAACATCTTATACTTTGCTTGTGAAATGCTTTCTTCAACTTTTTCTGCAACCTCAGGTTCAACAACTATGCGCGGATGAAGTGCACTTTTTGACTCCAGCTGATACGCCTTATTTATTGCCTCACCAAAAAACATACTTCTATTCAGATCAATATACGCATCACCATAAGATATTCCTCCCCTAAATACAATTCTCTCCTTTAAAAATCTCAAAAATATCGGTTCACAGTTGCATAATGCCACCCTAAATAATTCCCCCAACTTTTTTCTTTCATCTTCTATGTCTTCTTTGAATCCATAAACAATATAAGCACAATCCGAAAAAGTATAGGTTTTCCTAAAATATACCGTATGTTCCAAATTATTTTTTTGATTGGATTCAAACTCTCCATGAAATATTTTGTTTATATGATATAACTCTGAAAAATCTGTTCTCCCCTGACTCCCAAGAATATCCACAAAAATAACCAAATATTTTGAAAAACCTTTGTTTTCATCATTCATTGTGATTAACCTCCATTAATTACTCTTCATCCTCTCAATCGTTTCCTCCACAGAAATACATTCCGCATATCTGCCCTTCCACATAAACTCGTTATAATACTTATAACTCTGCTCTCCTGTCATAAAAGCATTATCAAATATGGAATTCGCATGCTCCGGCACAATCATTTTAAAACCATGCTCAAATCCACACTTAATTGTTGCATCAATACAGTAATCTGTCTGCAATCCAACAACCGCCACTGTATGGACATTCTTTTCCATCAGGTATTCCAACAGGCCCGTCCCCTTAAAAGAACTATTTACAGTCTTATCGAAAATCTTTTCACCCTGCAATGGGCTAAAGCCTTCATATATCTCAAAACCGGGTGTTCCCTTTGTCAGCTCTGCTCCCTCGCCATCATCATGTCTTACATAAATAACTTCAACATTATTCTCTCTGGCAGCTTCAATTAATGTTTTGACAGTATTTTCAAATGTGTCAAAATGATATAACTCCGGATTGGTTATCAATTTCTGTGCATCCACCACTAACAGTACCATTTACACTCTCCTCATCATAAATATTTCTCTATCACACTCTGCTCCACAACCTTTTTCCCAAGCAATGTCATGGCTTGCTTCGGGCAATTATTGATGCACCTATAACACATGGTACACTGGTTATTCTGCACCACTTTCTTATCGACAATCTTGATATTATTCATAGGACATAACTTTTCACACTTGCCGCACCCTATGCACTTATCTTCATCCACACGCAATTTATCAGAATAGCGCTTTGTCTTATGTCCAAAATACAATCTTTATCCAAAGAAACCAGCCATGCGATACAATATACCAATTCCCTCCTGGGTTGGTTTCCCTGCTTTCAAAAGCCGAATCGACTTACTTATCTTCTGCTCCGCTTTCTTCACAAACTCCTTGTTCTTTTCCAGCGAACGCTTCAACACTTTTTCATCGCCTATGCTATCCGGCATTTTCAAATGCAATCCACCTATTATTTCTGCTCCGTATTGCTGTAAAAGCCGCCCAAGAATCCCTGCCCCATCACCACTAAACAATCCCATTGTGGCAATAACAAAAACCTTCTTATTCTTCCAAAGTTCTTTATTTTCAATTATAAAATCTCGCAGTATTTTCGGCACAGTACTATATTGCACAGGATATGAAAACACAAACATTTCTTCATTTTTTATAGCATCAATAACGCTATCATCCTCTATAGAAACTGCTTTAGCCTTTTCATCATATTCATTACAAAAGACTTCCACTGCATATCTCGAATTGCCGGTACCACTAAAATATATTCCTACCATTTATACCTTAAAACTCTCCGTCTTCAAATCACAATAATATCTACCACTCTGTGCAGTAAATTTCAAAACACAATAATCCGGATCCGTAACACCTTTTTTATAAAACATGGTATCGCCTTTTCTCCAAATCATATCCTTTGTTTGTTGGTCTGTTAAGACTTCCATCTTTTCAACTAACATAACACCAGTATATTTAATCAATCCCTTACGATAAAAATAGATACTGGCATTAGGGTTGTTTAGAAACTGCTTCACCCTAAGTGATGATGTATTTGTGGAAAAATAAAATACCTTCAAACCATTCATTTTTCTGGGTTTCAACATTGCTTTTACATTAGGACAACCATTCTCATCCACAGAACATATGAAACTTACTTTTTGTTTCCTAATAAACTTTTCAATTCTACTTAAGTCCATTCTTTTCACTCACTCCAAATCCTTAATCAAAGAGTACATCTTTATATCAATCACTTTTCCATTCTTTACAGCATTACTCCTCAAAAGTCCCTCAAATTGAAAACCGGCCTTTTCAACAACTCTACAGGACGCTGCATTATAAGCAAATGGTTCTGCAAAAATCCTAATTATGTCAGTATTTTCGAATATGTATGTGCACACTTGTGTTACTGCGCTTGTACCAAGTCCGCATCCCCAATAAGGTTCACCAATGTAATTGTTATCCCGCATTTTATCTGGTCCTAAACCATCCCACATTCAATCAAATAAAAAAGAAGCATGGCATAAATTATTCTGATAGATTTTACATCAGATTGCTTTATGCCGTGTCTTTTGTGTTATCATATTGATTGCTACATAAAAATAGCAGGCCTCACCCTGGAAAAGTCTGGCCTGCTACTGCACACACACAGGTAACCCTGTGTCTATTCACAAGACCATGATAACCATTTTTGTCAAAGATTGCAATCAGATTTCTCAATCTTTCTATGATTCTGTTGTTTTTGACCTTCAGTTTCACCAGCTGACCTGTTCCTGTTCCCATTCGGCCTGTTTGTCAGTTCATGGATACTACTGGAGGTCTGTCAAGCTGCCCTCCGAAACCCTCCGGCTCCGTGTCTGCCGGGTGAAATGCTCCGAATGCGGTACTACCCATGCACTTCTTTTATCCTCCATGGTTCCCTTCTCCCAGATTCCTCTTTCCGACCAGCAAAGGATCTGCAATGACTACGAAGAAGGACGCAGCGTCAGCATGGTCTGTGAGACCAATCCATCCATTGATGAAAACAACGTCAAATCCATACTCCAAAACTACAGGCTCTGCTGGAGAGAAAAACTGCGTTCTCTCAGGATTGGCCTCTTTCCACTGGACACTCTGATCCTTTCCTGTTTCTCGGATTATTCATCGCAGTTCATGCAGATACACCGGCGGATCAACAGGCTTTTTTCCTATACCACATAGCCTTACCTAACAGTGCCTCTATTGTTTCTTACAATAAGGAAAAACTCTAAGGAGGCCTGACTTATGGAACAGGAAAAGAAACAGGCAGTCGCTCTGATGCGTTATTCAGCGATTGCTCCACTCATTACTGGCACCCAGGGAAGACTATGAATCCCTAAGTGCTTACTTTCGTACCGCTTCAGCAAAAGGAATCAAGGCACCAGACGGTTCCGTCCGGCACTATTCTCCGGGAACTCTGGAAAAATGGTACCTTTCTTACAAGAAATCCGGGTTTGATGCTTTGGTTCCCACCGGACGGTCTGACTGCGGTGTAAGCCGGAAGATCGACGAAGACCTGAAAGAGCAGATCATTTATCTGAAGCATCATTATCCCCGGATGTCTGCAGCTGCGATCTATAAACAGCTCCAGGATAACGGCAGCATCCGCTCCAGCCAACTTTCAGAATCTACGGTATGCCGTTTCATCAACCAGCTCGTCTTACAGGAACGTCTGACGAACAACCAGGATATGCGCCGTTATGAACGCCCACATATCAACGAGGTATGGTGCGGGGATTCCAGCGCCGGTCCCTGTCTGAAAACCGGAGATGGGAAGAAGCATCGTGTTTATGTGATCGCACTGATTGATGATGCCAGCCGATTTATCCTTGCTGCGGATGCTTTCTTTAACGACACATTCGTAAATCTTATGTCCGTCATGAAATCAGCCGTCTCCAAGTATGACAAACCAAAGGTTTTCAACTTTGATAACGGTGCTGCCTATAAGAACAGACAGATGGAACTTCTGGCTGCCCGGATCGGATCTGTAATCAGCTATTGCAGACCTTATACACCCACACAGAAAGCCAAGATTGAGAGATGGTTCCGCACCCTGAAAGATCAATGGATGGCATCCCTGGATATGAGGGATTTTCATACACTGGAAGAACTCAGAGGGAGCCTCATGACCTTTGTCAGAAGCTATAACCAGCGCCCGCATTCCTCGTTGAAGGGAATGTCTCCACAGGAACGTTTCTTTCAAGAGCCGGAACTGATCAGCCGCCTCCCGGATGAACAAATCGATTCCTCGTTTCTTCTCGAAATCGAGCGCCGGGTATCCGCTGACTCTGTCATTGTGATTGATCAGGTGGAGTATGAGGTCAATTACCGTTTTGCAAAGCAGCGCATCACCCTCCGTTATACACCGGACATGAAGGACATCTTTATTGTGGAAGCCGATGGTTCCCTTACTCCGATCCGCCTTCTCAACAAGCACGACAATGCCACGGTCAAACGGGACAAAGTGCGTCTGGCAGGAGGTGAAGACTAATGGAACTCACTGCCCGTTATGGTCTGGAATTCAATCCTTTTTTAAAGAATTCCAAAGAGATTCTTTTTGAAGGTTCCGAGTATAAAGAGGCGAAATTCCGTCTGAATTACCTTGCCAGGACCAAAGGTTTCGGTCTTCTTACCGGTGCTCCGGGTCGTGGAAAAACAACTCTGGTCCGTTCCTGATCCGCCGGACTAAACCCATCCCTGTATAAGGTGGTTTACACCAGCCTTTCCACCGTTACGGTGAATGATTTTTACCGGAATCTCGCCGCATCCCTGGGTGCACAGTCATCCTACCGAAAGACTGAAAACTTTCACATCATCCAGGGGGAGATCAACCGCCTTGCCCTGGATAAAAAGAAGACTCCGGTTATCATCATTGATGAAGCGAACTATATCAAAAATGCTGTTCTCAACGACCTGAAGATCCTATTCAACTTTGAGATGGACTCCCGGGACCGGGCTGTGATTCTTCTGGTCGGTCTGCCATAGCTGAATAACACGCTGCAGCTTTCCATCCATGAACCGCTCCGTCAGCGTATCATCATGAACTACAACGTTGATGGCTACTCAAAAGAAGAAGGCCGTGCTTACATGGAATGGAAACTGCAAAAGGCAGGCTGTACAGCACCTGTTTTTGATGATGCAGCCATTGAAGCAATCCTGAATGCTTCTGATGGAACAGCCCGCGTGATCAGCAAGCTCTGCAACGCTTCGCTTGTAATCGGGCATAGTCAGTCAGCTAACCAGATCACAGCTGACATCGTGATGCAGGCAATCAATGACAGCACCCTCGACTGAGAAGACTCCCGCAATTAATTTGCGGGAGTTTTTCTGTCAGGAAAACAATTTGATGAAACAGTTGCTTTTAAAGTGACGGACATCACTGTAGGAACCCCAAATCAGCTCAAAATAATCTGCCGGATGGAGCATCGTTTAATTTGCCGGACAACGTCCACCTTCACGGTCTGATTTGCTCGTGTTTAGAAACTTATACATTACGGTTTTTACTGTTTTGTGACTCATTTTATAGGTATTTTACCTATTATTTCTACTTTTCCCGGAAAAAATGCTGCAAATTCGTATCACGTTTTTGACAAAAATCATCCTCATTCATACCAAATTGTTCGTCAGAATCTCGCCATTTCTTCGTACCATGACAATAATATAGCATGAACGAACAAAGATGCAAAGCATCATTTTGAATTTTCGATTCGCCCTTCATAAATTAGCGGCAGGATTGGCATACACCATTTACTCAAGTTCCTCTTTAAACACATATCGTCCCTTTCCATTACCCTTTACCGCCTCAACAACCTCAATCTCTCTCAATTTAAGCATAATTGCACGCGAAGTAGTAGGCGAGCAATCAAGTATCCGCTGTATCTCCAAAGCACCAAATACTTGTCTGGCATCAATTTCATCATACACTTTTAATAAATTTTCCTGTGTTGGCAATTTATAAGATTTCTTCGCAAGTGCATATCTCATCTCCTCAATAGTCAGCTTTCCATTTTGAATAATCGGGTTTTCCTCTTCAATAATCGGGTTTTCTGTCTGAATAATCGGGTTTTTAGATTCAAAAGTCGATTTTTTAGCACTTGCATTATAAATAATCGTTTTTAGAATAAATGCATCAATATAATAAACCGGATTCTGTAATCCGGCACTCTCTAATTCAGTGCACATACGGTCAACACCCTCGCCATATTCCTTAACATATTTGTATGCTTTTAAATATTCAGCAATTCTTGGGTTCCTTGAAAAATGTGTATGACGAATATTGCTAGCCTTAACAAGCCCCGGAAGCTTTCCCGGACTTTCTACTACAATACGATCATCAAACATTTTTACCTGTATTTCTGTCCCGGTTATGCTATAAGACCTATGTGTAACGGCATTCACAATAATCTCCTGCCGCACAAACTTAGGATACTCTTCTTCCGTTACAAATAACCCATCACTTCCCAAGTATGTTTTCTCTTTTATCTGTGTATCTAAGTATGCAATACAATCCTGAATCATTTTGAGTATTGTTCCTTCAAACATAACATCCTTGATAACATTCATTTCTGTACCAACTTTTTCTTCTGTACCCTCAAAACGAATAAAGCGGATTCTTGCACGCGGTAAATAAAGCTGTGGATTCTTACCAAACAAAAGAATCGCTGCACCACTTATCATTTC
>CAVHRK010000099.1:0-61857 GCA_963638365.1 Anaerobutyricum sp.
ACCGGGCGGATTCCGGACTTTCACCGGCTAGAAACGTGCGCCGCCGGGCGCACTTGAATTAAGAGGGATTGTCAAATGCACTTATTTGATAATCCCTCTTGTTTAATTTCATGTACTGTATTGTGATTTTTTACTGTGTATGATATTCTGATTATATCAAAAAGAAAGGATGGTGTATTTATGGCAAAGAAAAATGACACAGGCGTTTTTCAGTTAGATAATGGTAATTGGGCATACCGTATCTACATGAGCAAAGACGCCAACGGCAACAAGGTTGACACTACTTGTCGTAAGGACGAGAGCGGAAACCCTTTTACAAGTAAAAAAATGGCTGTAGATGCCAGAACTAAACGACTTGTAGAACTAAAAACCCCAACCACCAAAAAGTCCATTACAGATGTGACGATTGGCAAAGTATGGGAAGAATACCTGTCAACGGAAAGCAAGGGAAAGGCACAGGCAACCGTTACTAAACAGAAATCATTGTGGAAAAATCATATCAAAGATAAGTTTGAGAAAGTCAAATTAAGTGAACTTACCGTTGTAGATGTTGAAACATTTCTGCAAGAACTGTATGACAGCGGTTTAAGCTACCACTATGTAGAGAGTTTTATTAAATTCTTCTTTCTGATTGGTGGTATTGCCTACCGCAAGGAATGGATTGACCCCGACAAATACTATCGTATGTTTCAAGATAAAGGCACTAAAATTCGTATGCCTAAAATGTCACAAGAAGATTTAGAAGACGAATTTGAAGTAGCATCATTTCAACTTTGGGAAATTGCTAAACTGGACGACATTTTCAAGCGTGGATGCAATGACGAAAGCCATGGAAATCTTTATACAGCATTTCTGTTAGGATATTATCTAGGTGTACGAATTGGCGAATGTTTCGGTCTGCGATGGACAGATATAAACTGGGAAGACAAAACAATTACTATTAACAAACAAATGGTATATGAGGATGGAAGCTTTTGTTTAAAGCCTGTCAAAACACTTGCAAGCGTTCGTGTGATAGATATACCAGACACATTACACACCTATTTAGCAAAAGAGTGTCGCTTATACAATAAGCGTAAAAGTGCTATTTCTTATAGAGCTACTGAAATCGTATTGGATAAGACTAAAAAAGGAAAGGTTACACCCATTCAAGGCGGTGACTTCATTAACCGCAAGGTTAATGGAGAATTGCTTACTATTAACAGTATGAAATACTGGTCTAATATTATTAAAGCAGAAACCGAAATAGATTTTAAATACCATAGTCTCCGGAAAACCCACCTGTCGCAATTAGCCGAAATGAATACCCCTGTCATTGAAACTATGAAACGTGCAGGACACAAGAAATATGAAACAACAATGCGGTATTATATCAACACAACAACAGAAACAAAACTTCGCTTGTTAAACAATATCAACACTATCACACTGGAAGAACCTACTATAATGGTTGATATTGGTAATGGAGAAACAAAGGAAATGAAACAATCAGACTATTTGAAACTTAGAAAATTTTCTGAAACATTTCCTCACTAGCTGTGTAAAACACTGTGTAAAATTTTTTCTATCCGCCCAGAAACACCATAAATACAACGTTTTTAATTTCCATTCTATGACGAGGCAAGACATGGAAAGGCATTTGAGGGCTTACTCAAGAGATATTTTGGTTAAGCTACAAGCCATGCCATAAAAAGGAACACAGTCAATGGGGAGTTTACTCACCAATTGGCTGTGTTTCTTTTTATGATACGGCGACAGCCGTCCATGAAATAGCCCGTAAGGGCTATGAATGGTGGCATGGCTTATGTTTATGGTTTTTATAATTCAGCGACAGCCGTCCATGAAATAGCCCGTAAGGGCTATGAATGGTGGCATGGCTTATGTTTATGGTTTTTATAATTCAGCGACAGCCGTCCATGAAATAGCCCGTAAGGGCTATGAATGGTGGCATGGCTTATGTTTATGATACAGCCCATATTTTTATTGTTTTTTTCCACAATTATGCTAAACTATTATAGTTAGCACGAACTAACTAATTCTTATATAATATTTTATGTATAGGAAAGGTGCTAAATTTAATGGCGAAAATCAGGTCATTCATTATTTAAATGGAGCAAAGTGAGGGAAAAAATGAACGAACAATTGAAAAGAAAACTTACAAAATTATTATGGTATGGAATCATCGGTGCTATTCTGACTATGATTGGTGATATTCTGCTTCTTGGAGTAGATACCCCCGAAGCATCCGGAGCGATCGGGCAATATCTGATTGCTGCACAAAAAGTTTCCTATACCAGAATTGGTCTTGCCGGATTCTTTGGATATGTAGGGATTCCGGTTACGGCCTTTGGATATTATGTCCTGTATCAGATGCTTGATGAAAAGAGCAGCATGTTTGCCAGACTGTACCGGGCTTCTGTTTACAGCTATGTGGCACTTGGCGGTGCGATCCATATCATCTGCTGCTATCTGGTAACCGGAATGAAGAAAGCATTGGAAACCGGAACAACTGAGGAAAATATCCTCTCTGTTCTTTTAAATGAACAGGCCGGATATCTCGTTCCCTGTTTTATCGTTTTCTTTGTCTTTTATTTTATTAATATTATAACCTTTATTATCATCATTGCCAAAAAGAAAACAATACTTCCCGGCTGGATGTGGATTCTGAATCCTCTGACATTTAAAATCCTGATCAATGCCTTTGGAAAACTCGGAACCAGCGCCTTCTTTAATGGAATCGCCTGCTCCAATATGAGTCTTGGTGCTCTGATTATCTTAACTACATGGCTCATTGTAATTCAGAAAAAGAAATAGTATATGCAGAATGCAAGGGAGGCCCCTCATGGAGCCTCCCTTGCATTCTATTTTTATCCTATCTTTTACAGATCTTTCTTTAATCTACTACAAATACCCTTACATTCTCTTCCATCTTATTCGCAATATCACTTAAGAGCTTTGCTTCCTCTGCCATTTGTGTCATGGTATTACCCACTTCTACCACAGATGCAGAGGTTTCTTCGGTACCTGCCGCATTCTCTTCTGCAATAGCCGTCAGATTCTGTACAACATCGACAACCTTCACTCTCGCCTGATCGAGCTGCTCTGTCCTATCCGCAATCGTACGGATTCCATCAATAGATTTCTGAATACCATCATTCACTTCATGGAAGGATTCCTCTGTATTGGCCACATATTCATCCTGTTTATCAATAACCACCTTAACATCCTTCATGGTATCCACAGACTTTTCGGAGTCTGCCATCAGCTGATTAATAATATCACCAATCTGTCTTGCGGATTCATTGGATTGTTCTGCCAGCTTCTGAATCTGGGATGCAACAACAGCAAAACCTCTTCCCTGCTCTCCGGCACGTGCTGCTTCAATGGAAGCATTTAAGGACAGGAGATTTGTTTCCTCTGCGATATCGGTAATGATGTCAGTTGCTTCCTTAATCTTCAATGCCGAAGCATTCGTAGTATTTGTCTGTTCATAAATGGTGCCAATTGCAGCTTTGGTCTGGTTATTTACCTCATTAAGCTGTTTCAAAATGTCCAGTGCTTTCTCTGCGGAAGAACGCATTCCTCTTGCACTGTTGCGTAATTCTTCGATCTCCGTATTGGTTTCTTCAATCATGTTGCCCATCAGAATAACATTCTCGGTTGCGGTCTGAGTTTCCTGTGCCTGGGAAGTTGCACCCTGTGCAATTTCGGAAATTGCTTTTTCCACATCATTTACAGATGTCGTGATATGTGCTGCGGATTCACTCATGCTGCTGGAAGCATCAAATAATTCTTTGCTCTGTGCGGTAATACCCTTTACAACCTCTACCATTTCCTGTCTCATATGCGTTAAGGCCCGTGCCATGGAGCCTGTCTCATCACGACATTTACCGAGCAATGCCAACTTATTGTCTGCACGGAAATCCATATCAGCAAGACTATGTACACGATTGGATAACCGGACAATCGGATTAATAAACCATGTAATCATTACAAATCCGATTACCATAAATACTAATATAGTAATGACACTATAAACAATGTCCTGTTTTGCAAAGTTGTTTACCCCTGCAAGAAACTCCTCTTCATCCGCAGATACAATCACAATAAAATCTGAATTTTCTCCAATATAATATGCTGCATACTTCATGGTACCATGAAAATCATATTTAATAACAGCCGGATCCGGATGCTGTCCTTTTTCTAATCCGGCAAGTAATGATTTCACTGCTTCATTTTCTACCGGCTGCCCAATCTTATCTGCTGTTGGATGATAAAGCATTGTTCCATCTGCTGACACAAGATAACAATAACTGGAGTCCAATCCCTTCACACTAACATTTCCCACTACCTTTGTAAGTGCGTCTGTATCCATAACTTCATCCCATGTACTGAGTACCAGTTCGCGGTCAAGACCGTGTCCCGTTAAAACTGCGCTGTCTGTTAAATAATTCTCTGTGTTAGAAATTAAAATCTTCCGGAATCCCGGTACAAGTGATATAAAACTCACTATTGTCATAGCTACCAGTGCAATAACTAAAAACAGAAGTAACTGGAATCTCATGGAATGAAAAAAACCTACCTTGTCATTCGAGATACTGCCTTTCTCCTTTGCGGTTGCTTTTGTTTCATTTTGTACGTTAGCCATACTCTTACACACTACCTTTCATCACAATATTTATTGGAATATTTTATCATAAAATGATATAATTTGGAATTATTTTTGTGTAAAATACACTACACATATATAGGATTTTAGTACTATATCTTGTTACTATTAACAACTCTTTATCCTTTTATCTTGACAGAACCCTATTTTACCTATAAGCTTAGGATTTGTATAACAAATAAACATGAAAGCAGAGAACCTGCTTTCCCTTATGAGGAGAAAATCATGAAAAAGACTTTAAGAACAATTGCAATGGCTCTTGTTATGGCTATGATGCTGGCTATGACCGCATGTGGCGGAAACAAGAATGCTACTCTGGAAGAATATTTCCAGACCGATGAAATGCAGGAAATAATTCAGGATGCTAAGGACAGTGTCGAAGGCACCGGAATGTCCATCGAACTTCTTGCAGAAGGCAACACCTTAATTTACGAATACACCTTTGAGGAAAACAATTTCAATGATTCCGAGCTTGACACAGTAACGGATCAGCTTGTTTCCAGATTGGAATCCTATGCTTCTACCTTTGAAGGAATCGCTTCTGACTTAAATGAGGAACTCAAGATTGATAACAGCAAAGTTGTTGTCCGCTACCTCTACAACGGTGAAATTCTTGTAGAAAGCGAATATACTGCTAACTAATTTTTTTCTAAGATAAGACATAAGAATAGGAATTAAAATTTCATCAAACCTGAAATGAATACGAAAAAGAAAAGGATATCCTTTTTCTTTTGTTTTTACTCAGATTTGTACTTCCATTAAATTTCCAATTCCGCTATAATAGGTAAGCTGAATATGATGTATACAACAAGGAGATTTCCTATGGAAAAGAATTTCAAAGCAACCATCAACGCCTGTTTCATCGGTTACATTGTGCAGGCCATTGTAAACAATTTTGTTCCCTTATTATTTCTGACCTTTCAGAGTACCTACGGCATCCCTCTGACAAAGATTACCTTATTTATTACGATCAACTTTGCCATACAGCTTGTGATTGACCTCTGCTCTGTAAAATTTGTGGACAAAATCGGATACCGTACCAGCATGCTGCTTGCACATGGATGCGCCTTTGCAGGCTTCATTCTGCTAACGATTCTTCCGGACGTGCTGCCGGATCCTTTTATCGGACTTCTGATTGCTATTATCATCTATGCGATCGGCGGCGGTTTACTGGAGGTACTGGTAAGCCCGATTATGGAATCCTGCCCAACCGATAACAAAGAAAAAGCAATGAGCCTGCTGCATTCCTTTTACTGCTGGGGACACGTTGCAGTCGTATTGCTTTCTACGATCTTCTTCTCGGTTGTGGGAATTGAACACTGGAAAATCATGGCGCTTTTATGGGCGATTGTTCCTTTATGCAACGGCATTCTTTTCTTAAAAGTGCCGATTGCGCCGTTGATTGAAGAAGGGGAAGAAGGGCTCTCTCTTTCACAGCTTGTTAAAAATAAATTTTTCTGGATTTTATTCCTTATGATGCTCTGCGCCGGTGCCAGCGAGCAGGCAGTCAGCCAGTGGGCTTCCACCTTTGCAGAACAGGGACTTGGTGTAACGAAGACAATCGGGGACCTTGCAGGCCCTATGGCGTTTGCTGTCCTCATGGGAAGCTCCCGTGCTTTTTATGGGAAATTCGGTGACCGGATCGACTTGAACCGCTTTATGGCAGGAAGCACGATCCTGTGCATCCTTTCCTACCTGTGTATTTCTTTAAGTCCAAATCCCGTTTTCAGTCTGATTGGATGCGGACTGTGCGGACTATCCGTGGGAATCCTTTGGCCCGGCACGTTCAGTAAGGCTTCCGTAACCATCCGTAATGGTGGAACTGCAATGTTCGCCCTGCTTGCTTTAGCCGGTGATGTCGGCTGCTCCGGCGGTCCCACCCTCGTCGGCTTCTGCACAGGACTTCTGAATAATGATCTCCACCGCGGAATCCTCATGGGAATTGTTTTCCCGGTGTGTATGCTGGTGTGCATTCTGTTCACCTTCAAAAAGCAGGCAAAAACAAACTAAGAAACTACTACCCGGTAAGCAATATATTCTTTATCAAAATGATATCCAAGCTTCTTACTCAATGCCACAGACTTCGTGTTTGCGGCATCCCAGCTTGGATACAGTCCTCTCTGCATACATTCCAGAATCAGCTTCGCAGCACAGATACAGGCAAGTCCCTGACGCTGGTATTCCTCTTTCGTACGGATGGTGATCTCGATTCCCTGTAAATAACCCGAAAAGGAAGATGCCCCGGCAACCGGCTCTCCCTCTTTCAGAATCACAGCTCCCAGTGCATAACTCTCAAACAATTCATAGCTTGGATAGTTCTCTACCCATTCCCTGCACCAGTCAATTCCCTGAATCTGCCCGTACAATGCACGGTCGATCATCCGAAGCTCATATCCATGATATCGCGGATCCTCCCATAACCGGTCTACCACTTTCTGCAGCTTGTCCCTGTCAAAGACCTGTAAGCCTTCTTTCTTAATGGCATAACGGACAATTCTCTCTGCCCTCGTACCAAGACTTTGCTCGATCTGCTTTTCCCAATCTTCGTTTTCCGGAACTATCACCAGATGATCACTAGGATCCAAGCCTCCATTACAAGAGTATAATTTCACACTAAAGGAAAGTAATTCTTCTCTGGGAACTCCCACAAAGAAACTAAAATCCCCTAAGATTGCCATTGCAGATTTCAGATCTTCGGTCGCATAGATCTCTCCCATAACCTTCTGCAGACAGGACAGAATCACGGTATCCGTTGTATTCTGAAACAGGGCTTCCACCTGCTTCGTATCTTCTATTTTGATAATTCTATGTTCCTTCATATTGATTTATTATCCTTTTACTGATAACGATAATCAATAACACGCTTAGTCTTCTTTTCACTTCGTTGCAGAGTACCAACCGGAACAGCAGTTACTTTCGGTGTCATACCGATACGGGACTTAAATAGTTCGCGGATATGTAATGCTGTCTTTTCAAAGTCCACACGGCCATCTACTTCTACCGTCAGAATCATAATATCTTTATTATTGTCGTCATCGTGTGCAATGGTAATATTATATTCACTTAGAACACCGTCCACATCCTGTAACAGCTCCTCTACCTGCTTGGGGAACATATTGACACCACGGACCTTAAACATGTCATCACTTCTACCGCCAATGGTATCAAGACGCGGATAAGAACGTCCACAGGAGCACTTCTCCGGGATAATTCTGGAAAGGTCATGGGTCCGGAAACGTAACAGAGGTGCTCCCTCCTTGACCAGCGTTGTAATGACAATTTCACCCGCCTCTCCGTCCGGTACAGGTATCCCGGTCTCCGGATCAATAATTTCAATATAAATATAATCATCCCAATAGTGAATACCATGCTCCTTCTCACAGTTGATACCGATACCTGGACCGTAAATCTCGGTCAGTCCATAAATATCATATAGCTCAATTCCAAGCTCCTGCTGAATATATTCACGCATCTTCTTACTCCAACGCTCAGATCCGAAAACACCCTTTTTCAGATGAATTTTATCCCGAAGACCGCGCTTGTTGATTTCCTCGGCAAGCAGAAGCGCATAAGAAGAGGTTGCCGTCAATACGGTTGTTTTGAGATCCATCATCATCTGAATCTGCTTATCCGTATTACCCGGTCCCATCGGAACAGCCATGGCGCCAAGCTTTTCAGCTCCATTTTGGAAACCGATGCCGGCTGTCCATAAGCCATAAGCCGGAGTGATCTGAATACGGTCTTTATTCGTTATTCCTGCAGTCTCATAACAGCGTGCAAACATAATTGCCCAATCATCTACATCCTTAGCAGTATAAGGAATAATGACCGGTTTTCCGGTTGTTCCCGAAGAAGAATGAATTCTCACAACCTCCTCTTCCGGAACTGCCTGAATTCCTAAAGGGTATGCATTTCTCAGATCGTCCTTACTGGAAAAAGGAATTTTCTCAAAATCTTCCTGACTGCTTACCCCCGTAATTCCTGCCTTACGGTATACCTCTCCGTAAAAACTGTCAGACTTCAAAAGACGCTTAATCTGTGCATCTACCTGTTGTAATTGTTTTTCACTTAATTTCATGGTCTGCTCCTGCCTCCTCACCAATATGAAATGCTTTTTTATTCAGTTCAAGGAACTGTGGTTTAATCTGATGCTCCATTTCTTCTATTAAAATTTCTGTCGGAATTTCAAGTCTTCCGCTTGCAGCGAGTGCACCTAATACAATAATATTAAAACACCTTCCGGATCCTGCTTTCTCTAAAAGGACCTCACCATCCAGTACAACACAGTCTGCTTTCTTTTTCAGATAAGCAATCATCTCTTTCCCATCATAACCGGTTTCATGCAAGGCTTCTGTCGTCGGCTTTACAGGTGTGCTGTTCACAATCACAACTCCATCCTTTTTAAGAAAGGAAAGATTCCGTACTGCCTCTGCCGGCTCAAAAGCAATCAGAATATCCGCACCGGCACGTGGAATCAAAGGAGAAAATGCTTTCTCACCAATACGGATATGACTTGTCACAGAGCCGCCTCTCTGGGCCATTCCAATCGTTTCAGCCGAATGAACAATATTCCCACAGCGCATCGCTGCAGAAGCAATCAGCTTCGAAGCCAACACCGTTCCCTGACCTCCTACACCACATAACAAAATATCCTTATTCATGGCATGCACCTCCCATAGCATGAACCGGACAGATCTGACTGCACAGTCCGCAGCCGGTACATAACCCTTCTTCAATCGTTACCTTGCCATCCTTTACTACAATTGCCGGGCAGCCGATTTCACGAATACATTTTTTACATCCAATACAGGATTCTCCGATTTTTACTGTTCCCTGCGGTTTTGTGATTGCCACACAGGGAGATTTAAAGATGATCGCCTTAACTCCCGGAAGTGCTGCACATTCCCGAACAGCAGTTACGGATTCCTGCAGATTCAATGGATTAACCGTTATAACCTTTTGTACTCCCATTCCTTCCAGAATCTTCGTGATGCTGACCTTCTCCACAACATCACCCATCATATTTCTTCCTGTTCCCGGATGTGGTTGATGACCGGTCATTGCCGTCGTGGAATTGTCAAGAACACAGAGTATCATATCTGCTTCATTATACAATGCATTCACAACTCCGGTCATACCGGATGCAAAAAAAGTGGAATCTCCGATAAATGCAAAGCAGGCAGCATCCCGGTCTACCCAGTGAAAGCCCTGTGCCATGGTAACGCCAGCTCCCATACAAAGACAGGTATCTACCATATCAAGCGGCATGGCATTTCCAAGCGTATAACAGCCAATATCACCGCAGAAGTAACTTTTCTTACCTGCCATTGCCTTCTTAACTGCATAAAAGGAAGCCCTGTGAGGACATCCTGCACAAAGCACGGGCGGTCTTACCGGAAGAGACGGACTGTCAGATAAATCCATCTGCTCGGTTAGCATATTAATTCCAAGAAAATCTCCTAAAATCTTCCGCAGGGAGTCCGTAGAGTTCTCTCCGCTTGATGTAATATGTCCGGTAAGTTTTCCATATATCTTAATTGGAAGCTGATGCTTACCTATCAGCTTGAGCAATGCATTTTCTATGTAAGGACTGAGTTCTTCCACACAAAGAACCTCTTCCACACCCTCTAATGCAGAAAGGACAAAGCTTTCCGGGAAAGGATATGGCGTTGCTATCTTACAAAAGCGTACCTCCGGATGATCCTGCAGGCATTCTTTTGCATAAGCGTAACTGACACCCGATGCAAACACGGCTTTTTTGCCGCTGCCCTGCACGCTGTTCATGGAATAAGAAGAAAAGTCCTCTCCGATCTTCGGATTACGTTCCTCAATCATGGCATGGTTTAAAAAGGAAAGGCGCGGGAAAATTACCCATTTCGCGGAATCCTTGATAAATCCCTCGTATTCCTTGTATCTCCAGCTTTCCGGGACCTCCACGGACGCATACGCATGACAGACACGCGTGGTCGGACGAAACAAAACCGGTGTCTTATATTTCTCGGAACAGACAAACGCATCCTGTATCATTTGATAGGCTTCCTCCGGAGATGCCGGATCAAAAACAGGAATTCGACAGAACTCCGCAAACATTCTGGTATCCTGTTCGGTCTGTGAGGAAATCGGCCCCGGATCATCTGCAGATACAATTACCATTCCACCCTTAACTCCCACATACGCAAGAGACATAAGCGGATCCGATGCAACATTTAACCCGACCTGTTTCATCGTAACCAATGTACGTGCTCCGGAATAGGATGCACTTGCTGCCACTTCCATGGCTGATTTTTCATTTACGGACCATTCAATATGAACGCTTCCATCGGAATACTTCTGAATATTTTCGAGAATTTCAGAAGAAGGTGTTCCGGGATATCCTGTCACCAGATTTACCCCTGCTGACAACGCTCCTAATGCAATAGCTCCGTTTCCCATAACATATTCTTTTTTCATTTGCTTTTCTCCATCAGGACCTATAAGTACTAAAGTTAATTGTAGTATATTTCTATACTTTCTTCAATATCGATCCCCGGATTTTACAGCATTTTACAACGATGATGGCAACTGACTCTGACCTCCTCAGTTAATCATCCACCACCCGGACGGTATCTCCCTTTTTGAATTCTCTTGTGGAGGACAGCACAATTTTATCGCTCCGATCAAGGGATTCGGCCTCAATGGAAACCCAGGTATCATTCTGGTCGATAATCTTCACGGGAACCTGCCGGATATAATACTCACTTCCAAGGATTCCTTCCCGTTCGCCCACGACATAGACGAAACTGTTATTCTGATCGGTGGTAACGGCAGGTGGCGAGACACATTTGGGCTGCCTGGTGCCCCTGCCCGAAACCTGAATCGTTCCGGACTGTCCCGGGATTCCTGTATTGTCGGGAAGCGGCAGATACAGTACATAGCTTCCGTTTTCCTCTGTTACATATTCTACTTTCGTCTCCAGCTCCTGGTTCCCAAGCTTTACAGATACCGGATCACCAAGATCAATGTACTTCTTCTGTTCCTTTGTTAGGGCAACCTTCAACTGACACGGCTGCGTTTCATCTGCCAGCAGGAAAATAGCCGTATCCCCGGTCCGGGCACCTGCTTCTGTAAGGATTCTCGTAACCACACCACCCTCGCTGGCAGTGATTTCTCCATTCTTTTCCCGGATGTCCTCATATATGTTCAGATCCTTCCGGAGTGCTTCCTTCTCCATCCGGCAGACTTCCAGGGTTGAGGTCTCCTCCTCAGGAAGCGTCAGATCCTCCATCTTCCGCTTCAGACTCCTATTGTCCGCATCCCGCTGCGCCATCGCATCCGACTCTGCATATGCCGACTGCTGGATGCTCTGCTCCAAGGCAATCTGCTCTTCTTCCGAGAGTCCGTTTTCCTGCGCACGCTCCAACGCTTCTTCTGCCTGCACATAGCTTTCCGTGGCTCTTCCGACCTTTGTATCTCCGATTCTCGTCTGAAGTTCATAATCCTCCTGCGCCCGTGCCAGTTCCAGTTCCTTCTTCTGCTTTGCCAGCTCCTCATTTTGAAGAATGGAATCCATCTGTGCATCCAGCTTTTCTATTTCACTTTCTTTGCCGGAAATAATCGCATTCAGATCCTCCAGATCGATCTGGCACAGAAGCTCACCGGCTTCCACCCGGTCCCCAACCTGTACCGGAATCTGCCGGATCCGCAGCCCGCTTACAGTATTTACGGGAATCTCATTTCCTGCCACAACAAGTCCTTCTTCCTCAAAGCCATGCTCAATGTACTTTTCCTGCACAGTGGTAGTTTCCACAAGCGGCAGATAGTAGGCATACACGCTCCTGGAAACAATCGTAAGCGCCAGCATGACCAGTAGGAAAACCGTGAGACCTATCATCCATTTTTTCTTTTTGTTTCCCATTTCCCACTCCATTCTTCATTGCTACCATTTCCTCATTCCGGTAACAAGCTCCAGCCTCCTTTAAGACTTTGCTTCGTAAAAAAAACTTGTAAACATCCCAAACATATTTCTTCCTTATCCTTTAAGTCCCGAATAGATAATTCCCTGTTCCAGATGATCCTGTCCCAGGGCAAACACAAATACCGCCGGAATCAGCATCATCACCGATGCACAGAATGCAAAGCCTGCCTGTGAAAGCGTAATCTGCGGCAGATACAGGGACAATGGCCATAAGGAGGCATCCTTCAGAAAGGCCATCGGCTGTTCCATCAGATTCCAGTATTCCAGAAATCCCAGCACCATTGCGGACAACAGTCCCCCTTTTCCGATGGGGAGTCCTAATTTCCAGAACAGCGCCCATTCTCCTGCCCCGTCGATCCTCGCTGCTTCCAGTAATTCTGCCGGGATTTCACGGAAGCCTCCATAGCACAAAAACACCGGGAGCGTCGAAAAAAGTGACGGCATAATGACGGCATAGTAAGTGTTCAACAGTTTCAACCTGTTCAATGCCAGATAGCTGGAAAGCATCGTCACCTGAAAGGGAATCAGCATCAGCACCACATACAGCGAAAATAAAAGCCGGCTGCCCCTTGTCTCATAAACGGCAAAGCCCCATGCCGCCGGAACCCCGACAAGAACCTGTCCCAGAAGAATCATCCCTACCATAAACACCGAATTCCAGAACAGGACATAAAACTCCGGTGACCGGAACAGGAGCCTTACATAGTTGCTAAAACTTGGATATTCCGGAATAAAACGCCAGCTGATAAACTCCTGCGTTTTCCGGATCAGCGGACCTAAATCCTCCATCATCTCATAGGAATCCGTGATGGCTCCCGAAAGCAGAACCGCCACCGGCAGAATCACCAGAACCGCCGGTAATATAAGAAGCAGCAGTTTTATTCCATATTTCACTCGTTTCACTGATCCCTCCATAACCTCTGCAGCCACACAATCACTACAAATAACACAGCACCTACACACACACTGGCTGCTGCCATCTTGTCAAACTCCAGATTGACATACCAGTTGTTAAACAGATGCTGCAACAAATACATGCTTTCATCCGGATAAGAGCCTGCCACCAGATACGCTTCCCGGTAGATTTTAAAGGAATTGAGAAAGGACAGGATCAATATGGTGATAAGACACCCCCGCAGCTGCGGAAAAACCACATAATAAAACCGCTGCCACGATCCGGCGCCATCCACCCATGCTGCTTCCGTCTGTTCCTTTGGCACGGCCAGAATGCCTGCCATCCAGAGTACCATCGTGTAGCCTAAGTTTTTCCAGATATAGCTGAAAACCAGTACCCAGAAAGCAAGATCACTTCCCAGATAATCATGAAAAATACTGCCCCACAGACCGGTAACCGTACCGATCTGTGAAAGCAGCTTATTCAAAAACCCCTGCGGATAGAATACCATCTTCCACACAAGAACAATCGTCGCTGTCGGCATGGCAAGCGGAAACAGATAAAGCGAACGGATCCACTGTACCCCCTTCATGCTGCATAACAGCCATGCCAGCCAGAATCCCAGCAGCAGAAGAAGAGGAATGCAGACTCCCGTAAACCGCAGCGTATTCTTAACCGCCAGACGGAACGCCTGATTCTGAAACAGCGTACGGTAATTCTGCAAACCAACCCACTTCTGCGTCACCACGGTAAGAAATGATCTCCGGATCACATCCCCGAATGGCAGGATGATAAACACCATAGTTCCCAGAAAACTCGGGAACAGGAACATCCACAGATATATTCTGCGCCGCAGCGCCTTATTCTGCCATGTAAAGGGAAATCTGTGACTGCAGTTCATCCCATGCTTCCTCCAACGTTGATGTTCCTTCGAAATAAGCCGTTCCTGCCTGATATACAGCCTCTTCCAGAACCGTATCCTGTACATAGGGCACCGTAACCTCCTCTACCATCCGGTAAAAGGGATCCAGATCTCCATCCACGGGCCACCAGATCTGCTCCTCGATCATATTTCCTTCCTGATCCGAGCTTACCGTGTAATACATGGGCTGTCCTTCCACATAATCCTGCGGATTCGGCACAAAAACCTGTTCCATTGCGGTTTTGCTTACCGGGAAGCCACCCATGGATTCCAGTATTTCATCTGCAAGGAAATCGGTCAGAAATTCCTTCGAGCTGTCCAAATTTTCAGAGGATGCATTGATTCCGATCATCAGCTCCGGAATATAAACCTTTCCTGCGGTTCCGCTCATCAGTCTTACCACCGCATCCTCACAGCCTTTATTCTTAGGAAGAGAATAAAGCTCTGCCTGTGTATATGGCGTATCTACAATTGCTGCCATCATGTGTGTGGAACCTCCAATATAGTCCAGGGCATATACAAATTCAAACCAGGAGCTGTCTTCATAAGACAAGCCATATTCCTGTTCATACATCGTCAGGATCGCCTGGTACTGCTCTACCTTTTCCTCCGATGCCGACGCCATCTGTACGTCATAAATGCGTTTCGTCTGTTCCCAGAATGTAAGAATTGCTTCCCGGTTCAGCGTTCCGTCTGCATTTTTAAAAGAAGGCGCACTGGCAGGCGTGAATTTCCGCATAATTCCCTTCGGTAAATATGTGGAGAACACATCACCCGGAACAGCCATCGACAATGCTTCTACCGCATCTGCCATGGACTTCAGGTCATTCATCTCATTGGCATAAGCGCCTTTTGCTGCAACCACCGGGAATTGAACCTGTAAAGGAATCACGTACTGCTTTCCATCCTTTTTCAGTCCGTTTACCAGATTTTCATAAAGCAGTGTTTTTGTGCTGAGTTCCTGTGTGAAGTCCGTAAGATCCAGTAGAAGTCCTTTTTCCACAAAGGAATCCATCGGCAGGCCGTCCATAATCAGTACATCCGGCCCGTCACCGCTTAAAACCTCCGTATTCAGGTTTTTAATCGCATCCTCCTTCGTCACGGAACTGTTCTGCGGCATGCCCACTTCATAATTCACATATACATCCGGATGCCTGGACTGATAGGTGGAAATGGCACTTAACAGGGCATCTTCTTCCTCCAGACTGTAAATGGTTACCTCCTTTTCCGGTACGGAAGGAATCGTTGCATCGTAGGTAAAATGAATGAGCTTCCCCATACTGCTGAGCATTAAGAATTCATTATCCGGAAGCGCCACCATGCCACTATACCAGTAATTCGGATTGCTTAAGACAGAAAGTCCGCCATTAATCACCTCTTCCATGGTGCTTCCACCGATCACATGACGGTGAAGTCCGGACTTTCCTGCCACATAAAAGGCATCATCATTTCCCCAGAAATAAAACATCTGGAAACTGCTGTAGCCATTGCTGGATGCACTCGGATAGTTTTCCTGTATAAACTGATCCAGTACCGCATCTTCCACATAATCCTTCTGATCCAGATCATAGATTTTTATACCTATTCCATCATTGAGATAAAATGCCAGGAGATTATCGTGAGCCGCAAAATAATCAAAGCTGCCGTCTACTGTAAGAAGCTTTGTGACGGTCTGATCTTCTTTTACCTCATAAACATTTCTTGCATAATCCGCTAAATATACTTTTCCATTGTCAGAAACATGCACCTGACAGGGCGGCTCTCCCGATTCCAGTGATAACCCATCAAAAATCTGGGCACTTCCTTCTTTGGGGAAATGCATGAGCTGTGGATTCCAGTCATCCTCATTCACAGAGTGATCTCCGACTGCCCACAGGGATCCATCCTCTGCCATATCCATCGTGATAAAATAAATTGGGGATTGATCCACGGCTTCCTCCAGGGAAGGAAGTTCGTAAGGATTCCAGCTTTCTCCCCAATCTGTGGACTCATAAACAGCCCCCGGCGCATCACACAAATACAAGGTTCCGTCTTTCGTAAGCTTAAGTCCCGCTGCAGATCTGCAGATATCGGAAAGATCCGTTTCAGCTTCCACGTACCGTCCCATTCCTTTATCTGCTTCATCCACTGTCTGATTCGTTTTAGCGGAAGAATCTTCTTCTGCCGTACCTGCTGCCTGGCCGGACCCACATCCGGTCAGCAGAAGTGCCCCTGCTAAAACCAAAGCCAAATGTTTTATTTTCATGTTTTCATTCCTTTCCTGTCTTTTCCATTGCAATTTCAGATCTGACTGCTTTATCATAACAGGGGTTTCTCTAAACATTCTCTAAGAAAATTAGGAAAATCTTAGAGATTTCTTAAAGATTTCGGGTGTATACTGGTCTATACTGTAAAAATAAGTCAGAAATAAGGGAGAGATTATGCGTATTTTACTGGCAGAGGATGACCGGATGCTGAACCGGGCCTTGTGTTATCAATTAGAAAATCTGGACTTTCAGGTGGATAGCTGTCTGGACGGAGAAGATGCCCTGTTTTATGGGGAACAGAATATTTATGATGTCATTTTGCTGGACCGGATGCTTCCCGGAATGGAAGGAACGGAAATTCTGACTGCCCTGCGTGCCAAAGGAATCAGCACTCCCATCATTATGATTACTGCGCTTGGAATCTTATCGGACAAGGTAAAAGGTCTGGATCTGGGGGCAGACGATTATCTGGTGAAGCCCTTCGCCTTTGAAGAACTGATGGCGCGGATCCGCTGCGTCACACGCCGTTCCCCGATCCTCACGGCTTCCGATCCGTCGAAGGTATGCTTAGAAGATCTTACCTTATTCTTAGAAGAGAAGCACCTAAAGGGACCCAAAGGGCAATGCACCCTTTCACAGCGGGAAGCCGTCTTAGCGGAAGTTCTGCTGCGCGCAGGTTTAAATACGCCAATGCCGCGTACTACCTTATTATTAAAGGTATGGGGACCGGACAGCGATATTGAAGACGGAAACCTGGATAACTATATTCACTTTCTACGCCGCCGGTTCCGGCAGCTTGAAAGCACCCTGCAGATTAAAACCCTGCGTGGAACCGGCTACTGCCTGGCCAAAGCCGGTGAAAGGAACTGATACTGCCATGATTTTACAGAAAGTACATTTAAAACTTACCCTGCTGTGCACCGGAATTACCGCTTTTATTATGCTGGTAATGTCCTTGATTTATCTGCATCTGTCCGAAACACAGCTTTTTCAGAATGAACTGTATTCCTTCGAAAACGATTTACATACCATGGAAACCAATCTCGAACAACAGTCCATCATCTCCATGGAATGGATTGCCAAGATGGAAGCGTACGGAAATTATCAATTGTTTCTGTTTGACAACGGGACACCCTTTCTCTATAACCAGCTTCACGATACCCCGCAAAACCAGAAGCTTCTTAAGAAAGCCCAGGAAGCCGCAGAAGAACTGGAGCTTTCCACAAAAAAATCCTCTACGGTTTTAAACCGGATGGACTCCGTACTCTTAAATGCTTCCCGACAGGAAAACGATTTAATCGGTATGGTCTATTCGACAGGAAGCGACAGTTCCCTGCAGATTTTTGTCTTCTCTTCGCTTTCCCATCTGCATTACCAGTACATAGAACAGAGGGTTTTCTTCGTGTTGATTACCGTATCGGCAACATTGCTTTTGTTTGCCTTTTCCTATTTCTTTACGAAAAAGCTGTTAAAGCCCATTGCCGAAAATCAGGAAAAGCAGCTTCAATTCGTTGCTTCTGCCTCTCACGAGCTCCGTACACCGTTAGCGGTCATCCTGTCCAGTGCCGAATGCTGCGAATATGAGGCTTCTCCCGACCAGCATTCTTTCCTCCGGACCATCGGGGAGGAAGGGAAACGGATGTCGCACCTGATTGACGAAATGCTTTATCTTTCCCAGTCCCGCGACCAACAGATGCGGATTCACTTAGAACAGGTGGAATTGGACACGCTGTGTCTGAAGGTCTTTGAATCCTTTGAACCACTGGCTGCCAGACAGGGACTTACGCTTTCGCTGGATCTGCCGGAGCATCCTATTCTCGCCATAACCGGTGATGAAGAAAAGCTTACACAGCTATTAGGCATTTTGTTAAGCAATGCCCTAAGCTACACCCCGGAGGGTGGAAGCATTACAATCCGGCTGAAAACACAGGGAAGAGCCCATTTGATTTCCGTAGAAGATACCGGAATCGGAATTGCCAAAGAAGATCAGGCTCATATTTTTGACCGCTTCTACCGGACAGAAAAATCCCGAAGCACCAAGGGGCACTTCGGGTTAGGTTTATCAATTGCTTATGAAATTGTGACCGCCCATGGCGGCAAAATCGAAGTAGGAGACAATACGCCAAACGGATGTATCTTTACCGTTACTTTATAAGGAATTCTTCTGAAGTTCCCGCATAACAAGCAGTTCACGGACTACCCAGGGAGCTTTGGAAAGATCCTTCACGTTCTCGTTACGGGCAATCATGTCTGCAAGAGGAAGCCAGCAGACCTTCGTTCCCGGTTCTTTCTCATATAAATTTTCAACAACATATTTGGATGCATCCATTGCTTCATCAGACTCTCTTACACCTGTCACCTCACAGAAATAATAATAGGAATCCATAACGAGAACTTCTTCTGCCTGCCGGTCTGTCTTCTCATGCACCAGAAAACCTTCCCGGATACTGTCAGGATTTACATGACAGCCCGTTTCTTCTAAGACTTCCCGCGTCAATGTTCCAAACAGGAACTCTCCCTGTTCCATGCCGCCGCCCGGAAATTTACAGTCTCCCTGCTTTCCCAGAATCACCAGATATTTTCCATTCTGGCAGATGATGCCCCGGACTGCCGTGCGTCCCACGAAGCTTCCATCATCGATACCTTCCGGTAAGTTCAATGTCAGTTCCTGCATGTTCTTTCTCCATTCCTGACCTATCTTGTCTTTCTTACTTATATGATCTTTCTTCTATAAATCATGTTTATTAATACTCATCCTGCTTCTATGCATTCCTAATTGCACTCACAACAGAATATCCTCTTTTTGCTGCTTAACTATCATTTTCTCATCTTAATTAACAACCACTTCTTTATCATAGCTCCATGTCACGCCCTGATCATCGGAATGGTACAGTCCATGACAGAAACCGTCCTGATTATAATAATCTCCGTCGGCTCCCTGACCGGCTTCCATATAAAGGATGCCGTCTTCCTCCCATACCTTTTCCGGCATGACGAACGGATTATAGTAGGTTCCGTCGGAAAGCTTTATTTTTGCTGACGGATAGGAGACCTCCTGAAACGTCTTCCCTCCGTCTGCGGTACGGTAAAAGGCTCCCTTAGCTCCTCCGCTATAGGAAAGGCATGAAAATCCGGTCTTTCCATCGTCGAGGAAATGAATCCACTTCGCTGCACCGCCCATTCCAAGGTAAGGATCGGAATTCACAACTTCTGCAGTCTTTCCGTCGGCCTGTACGAGAAGAAGCACATAATAACGGCTTCCCGCTGCCTGATCGACCGGAACCATCCGGTATTCCCTTCCGTCTGCCAACGTATCCACGGCATCTGCTTCATAGGTCAGATACAGCTCCAGATATTCCTGACTGACCTGTGTATCATTCCCGGAATCATTTCCGGCTGCCTCATTTTCCTCCACCTTTGCGCTTCTTTCGGCTTCCTGCAAGGTCAGCTCCTCAACATAAAGATACAGATTATTATAAAGGGCAGTCATATCGTCACTTTCCATATAAGAGGAAAGAGAAAAAGAATACCGGTTTTCTCCAACGAGAAACCAGATCGTATCCCGGGACAGATCCGGATAATTCTGTGCCAGATCACACATGTCCCGGCAGAATTTTTCGATTTCTCCCTCTTCACGATAGACACCGCCCACTATGAGCTGCTTCGTATCCATGTCCCCGTCCGTAACCTCATAATAAACATAGCGGTTATGTTGTGCAGAGAATTCTTTGGTTGCCTCATCTTCCACCACTTCTACCTGAGGCTCTGTGCTCTCTATAACATTGGCATTCCCTGATTCTTCCTCTTCCGTACCGGTCTCATCCATTTCCTGATCCCGGGAAGATGCCAGTGTATCATTGATATTTTCGTGTATGCGGTCCCTGGACAGGTAAATGCTGCCGCCGATCAGCAGCAGGATTCCTGCCAGAACCGCAAATACAATAATCAATGCCCGGTTTGTTTTTGTTTCTTTATTCTCCTGATTCGACATTTCCGTAACCTTTCGAGACTCTGATGCAGTCTACTGTCCCTGCTTCCAGTAAAAATCACGGAACTCTGCCCAGTTTTCCTGCTCATCTACCGCGTATAAGCCCATGACAACACCGGTAAAGCCTCCGGCAACCTCGGAGGAGAGATATTTTGCCTGCGCTTTTCCAAGAGATACCTCTTTTGCTCCATCGATTACATAGAACTCATAGTACTCTTCTCTGGTTACCACCTTAAGCTGCACGGCCTGCTGTTCTACATCCGAAGCCTTCTCAAATGCATATTCGCCTGCTGTCATAATGGCATCCCCGACATGGAACCGAAGTACTGCCTTGATTCCCTCTGCGGTAACACTCCGGAAAAGATCGTAATGCTGCTGCTCATCCATATAGAAGGTCACTCCCGCTTCCTTTGCCTTTCCGGATACGGAAACGGTGAGCTCGCTGTCAAACTCCGACTGCCGTACCCCGATAAAGGTCGGGGTATCCGCCTCTTCCAAAGTAATCTTGGTTCCCTTTATGCGGAACTGCTCTTTGGAGCACTCATAATTTTCCTTATGGTAATCTCTTAAATAGATCCAGCGCATACTCTCGTATCCGGCTGTCTCATTCCAGAAGTCCTTTTCAAAGGAAATGCTGTAGTCTGTCTTCTGTTCTCCCTCGATCGGAAGTTCCATGCAGTCCGTAACGATTCCGGTACGTGCATGCGCCTCTTCTCCGGCGGTAAACCAGCCATCCTCACCAAAATAAGCCGGTGTCAGATATACCTCACGTCCGAGCTGATGATAAGGCTGCCAGATTCCAAGCTGACGGAAGCCAAGGCAGACAATATAATAATTGCCGTTCTTATCCTGAATGAGATCCCCATGTCCGATTCCCTGAATTCTGCTTAAATTGCCGCCCAGGTTCCGGTTCGTAACCACCGGATTGCCGGCATAGGATTCAAACGGACCGAACGGATCTTTAGATCTTGCATAGGTAATCATATGGCCATATTCCGTGCCGCCCTCTGCCGCCATCAGATAGTACCAGTCTCCAATGTGATACAAGTGGGGAGACTCTAAGAAACGTCCACCGCTGCCGCTCCAGATCGGGAGGGATTCCGTCAGCTTTTCTCCGGTTTCGACATTAATTTCACACTGGAAAACCGCAGGATTGCCGTCCTCATCACTTCCGTTGCTGGTAAAATAAACCTTACCATTATCGAACAAAAGGGAAGGATCGATACCGCCCTGATCTACGAAAATCGCTTCTGACCAGTCCCCGGTAATGTCCTCTGTCCAGACATAAAAGTTCTTACCAAATGTATTGTTATTCGTTACCATATAAAAGCGTCCATCGTTATAACGGATCGTCGGTGCAAACACACCGCCCGAGCTTGGCACGCCATGGAGCTCTACCTGACTTAACTTCGTCAGGCAGTGTCCAACCTGCTTCCAGTTTACGAGATCCTCACTTTCAAAGATCGGCACCCCTGGGAAAAACTGGAAAGAACTGCAAGCCAGGTAATATTTGCCATTTGCTTCACACACACTGGGATCCGGATAAAATCCCTTCACAACCGGATTCTGTACTTTCATCCTATTTATCCTTTCTCTGTAACTGCTCCGTACCTTCACAGTTACAATTCAAAATTCATTGACCTATCTCTTCACAATGGCTACACCATATTTTTCAAGGGTAAGCGTATCACCCTTTGCATAAACCTTATCGGTCAGCAGATCAGTTCCGGCTTCTTCCATCACAATTTCCTTTTCCTCCTGTGTATTATTTAACAGGAACAGGAATTCTCCATTGTCATTGTAACGGGCCGTTGCCTCAATTCCTTCGGGAGTCTTTGCAACCGGCTTGATTCCAAGGCTTTCACAGATATCGCCAAGATATTTCTTATAAAACTCTTCATTCGAACGTGCACCTACATAGTAACCTTTGCCCTTACCGAACTGATTCTCGGTAAGCACCGGCATGCCTGCGTAGAAGTCACTCTCGTAGGAAGCCACTTCCTTTGCACCGCGAAGATGCATCAGGTCACAGAGAAGCCCTGCCGGATACCGCTTTCCTTCATAAACAAAGGAATTATTCTCTTCCGGAGGAAGTGCATCGGATTCCTCTACCCAGATGCCGAGAATATCTTTGAGTCTGCCCGGATAGCCTCCAAGGACAACCAGATCGTGATCCTCTACATAACCACTGAAATAAGTTGTCAGGAAATTGCCGCCCTGCTGCACATATTCACGAATCTTCTCATCGAATCCATCCTTGCACATATAAAGCATCGGTGCTACCACCAGCTTATAGGAAGAAAGATCATCCTCCACGCTGACAAAGTCCACGGAAATATTCTGCTGAAAGAATGCCTTATAGTAGAAGCTTACTTCCTTGGTATAGTTGATTAACTTACTCGGTCCTGCACTTAATTCTGCTGCCCACCAGTTATCCCAGTCAAACACAATCGCAACATCGGACTTCGCTCTTGCACCAAGCGTTACGCCCTGCAGCTTATCCAGCTCTGCGCCAAGTGCGGTAATCTCACGGAATACTCTCGTATCATCCGTTCCCACATGCTCGATCACGCCGCTATGGTACTTCTCGCAGGCACCTATACTTCTTCTCATCTGGAAGAACATCACGGTATCCGCGCCATGTGCAACCGCTTCATAGCTCCATAATCTCATCACGCCGGGCCGTTTTAACTTGCAGTAAATATGCCAGTTGCTGACTCCCGGTGTCTGTTCCATCAGTGCAAAAGGCTTGCCCTGCTTAAGTCCACGCATCAGATCATGGTTCATGGCTGCATCTCCCGGTACGGCATCATATGCCGGATAATTATCCCAGGAAATAAAGTCCATATCCTTCGCCCACTTCTGATAATCCAGATGCTTGTAAGCACCCATGAGGTTCGTGGTAACCGGAATATCCGGTGTGATTCTCTTTAAAACATCCTTTTCGATATTGAAGCATTCCAACATACTGTCGGAGTTGAAACGATTATAGTCAATGGAGATTCCCTGGAAGTTCGTGCGGATCTGTCCATCCCACAGGAACTCCTCGGAAAGCATGTTACAGGCTACCACATCGTCCCAGTCGTACATCGTGTGGCTCCAGAATGCCGTATTCCATACGCGGTTCAGTTCATCGAGCGTACCATACTTCTTCTGCAACCATACACGGAAAGCTTTTTCACAGTTATCACAGTAGCACCAGCCGCCAAATTCGTTGGAAATATGCCACGCTACAATATTATCGTAATCCTTATAACGCTCTGCAATCTTTTCCACAAGAGCGGCAGCATACTTACGGTAATTCGGGCTGTTCGGACAGGAATTATGACGTGAACCGAACTTTCTCTTCACTCCGTTATGCTCTACCCTCAAAATATCCGGATATTTTCTGGCCATCCAAGCCGGATGCGCTCCGGTAGAAGTTGCCATGCAGACCTTTAAGCCATTCTCTTTTACAAGCTTCATAATCTTATCCAGCTTGCTGAAATCGTAGGTGTCCTCATTCGGCTGCAATGCTGCCCAACTGAATACATTTAAAGTCACCACATCGATATGCGCCTTATGAAAAAGCCTCATATCCTCTTCCCAGATCTCCTCCGGCCACTGCTCCGGATTGTAATCCCCACCATATAACATTTTCTGTACCTTCTTGCTTTCAATCATGTAATGATCCTCCTGCTGTTGTTTTTGTTGTTATTTTTATTCTGGTTTTAACATGATATCTGTGAATTGAGTAACTAACTATTCAGAACTCCATTCGCAAAACCGCTGTTTCACAGCTTAAGTTTTGCTCATGTAGTTACTTCGCCATATAAAATCTGTCAAATATGCTCTGGAATGCAAGCATTCCAATCATATTTTTCAGATTTTGCATGGCTCTGAATAGTTAGCAAACTCAAACTCTTTGAATTTTACTTTACCTTCTAACTGGATGGTAATGGTTTTCACCGTAGAAAGCTCCGGAATCTTCTCTTCCAATGCCGCTTCATAGACACGGAAGCCCTTCTTTTCCGGCAAAGGCAGTACACGGTCAACCAGTATATTCTTATGATTCTCGTCCTCTGACAGGACACGGATTCTTGCTTCCTCTAAGACACAGGAGGTAAATTTGAATTTCGATGCCTGTCCTTCAAAAGAAAAGTCGCGGTATACAAGTTCGCCCTTTACCTTTCCATCCGGCAGCTCCGGTATCTCGTCCGGCGCTTCTCCCGGCTTACCAGGAATGAGGCATGTTTCTCCATGTTCGGCATGTCCCAGCGTTCCCTTATGGATAAAGCAGTTCGTATAATCGTCATACTGAATGGCTTCGGTCACAGCAAACGGATTCCGCACGCCTGCCCTCTCACCTTTCAGAACCAGCTGCCTGCTTAGCTTGATATCCACCGAGGAAGCTCCCACTTCAAACAGATATCCGCCATCCTCGAACATCATCCGTCTGGAAATCACATCGTAATACCGCAGATCCTCTTTCTTCACCGATAACGTTACAACCTGTGTTTCACCGGGTTTCAGATTCTTGACACGGACAAAATCCTTCAACTGCCGGATGGGACGCACGACTCTGGAATCTTCCTTATGTACATAAAGCTGGACAACCTCATCTCCTTCGCAATCGCCTGTATTGGTAATGGGAAGCTGAATCCGGATCTCGTCATCCTGCACTTCTACGTCCATTTCCCCATACCGGAACTTCGTATAAGACAGCCCATAACCAAATGGATAGAGCACCTTTCCATCAAAATACTGATAGGTACGCTTTCCCTTAATGATATCGTAATCGTTAATGTCCGGAAGATCCTCATCCCTCTGATACCAGGTCATCGGAAGACGTGCTGCCGGATTCGTCCGGCCGCTCAATACCGCCCCGATACCCGTTCCAAGCTCCTGCGAACCGGATGCCGTATACAGAATCGCCCTGGCCTTTGTATTGAGATCCACAATGGAATACGGATAATTCGTTACCAGTACGATCACTGCATCGGGATGGATCTTTAATACCTCATCTGCCAGCTGTTGCTGTGCAGGCGGCAGGGTAAGTGTCGTACGGTCGATTTCTTCCTTACTGTTAATGACTGGATTCGATCCAAGTACAACGACAGCTTTCTCTGCCTTTTCTGCCAGTTCCAGTGCCTCTTTCAGACCATCCTCGATGATCTCCATCCGGATACGAACCGGATCTCTTTCGGATACAGCATGGGAAATAAGTCCAAGCTTCTCATCATCCCCCTCGCCGACTGCCACATCACCGTTTTTAATCACCACAAGGTATCCGTCGGGATCTACCGTTACCTGCCGTCCGTTCCAACTGTTTAATAAGTAAGAACCATCCGGCTGCTCCTGAAAATCCCACTGTTCCCGGATAAACCAGTGAAACGCTTCCTTCGAAGAAGCGGTAATAAGATACGATCCCTCTTCCAGAATCACAAAACGGTCATTGCTCATTGCCTGTAAGGTCGTATTTCCACAGCCCCAGTCCGTATAAAGGAAGGTTTCTGCCCGCTCCTTTTCTCCTAGATACAGACGGTTATCCGCATCCAGTGCCACATACTTTCCCTCTACGGATAATTGGATCTTTGACAATCCGTTGTGACAAGTCACCGTTGCTTGCGGAAATTCCCTACGGATTCCTTCCACCGGTGTTACCGCATAGGGCGGAACTCCCGAATACCAGTCCTTATACCAGACATCTGCAAGCGGACCTACCACAGCAATTGTGTTATGTACTGAAGCATCCTTTTTCCACGGGAGAAGCCCTTCATTCTTCAACAGAACCACCGACTCCTCTGCCATTTTACGACAGATTTCCTGATGATCTGTATTGTTCACATATTCTTCGCCCATCTCATTGTAAGGACAGTCCCCGTTTCCATCAAACAGTCCCAGACGGATCCTTGTCCGGAATGAATTACGCAGGGCGCGGTCGATATCTTCTTCCGTAATCAGCCCCTGTTCGTATGCATCCTTCGCTGCCTGATACACCACTTTCGGATCATCGGTAAACGCATCAATTCCCGCCTTCAATCCATACGCGAGGGAGTCGGTATGTGTCGTAAAATAATGATGAAACTGTACCGTCTGCTGGAAATCTCCACCATCACAGACGACGTGCCCCGGAAGCTTCCATTCATTCTTTAAAAGATCCTGTACCTCATGGTTAACCACCGCAGGAACACCATTGATCTCATTGTAGGAAGTCATCACAGCTTCCGCACCGCCCTCTGTAATTGCCCTGCGGAACGGCTCCAGATAATACTCATGCTTATTTCTTTCATCCAACGAAGAAGAAGTGGAAACCCGGTCCTTCTCCACATTGTTTGCGTAAAAATGTTTCAGAGTTGCCGCACACTGGATATAAAAAGGATCGTTTCCTTTCATTCCCTGAATGTACGCGGATGCCATCTTTCCCGTAAGGCACGGATCCTCTCCATAGGCCTCTTCCGTTCTTCCCCATCGCGGATCACGCTCCATATCAATGGTCGGCGCCCAGCGGCAAAGGCTCCCTCCATGATTCCTCTGATACAATGCTCTGGCTTCCTCGCCTACCGCACGTCCACATTCCCGGATCAGTTCCGTATCAAAGCTTCCGCTCATCCCGATCGGCTGTGTAAAGGATGTTGTCGGCTCCGGTTCTCCTGCATCAAACGCCTGATCGTGACGCGCCTGAATGCCATGTGCCGCTTCTCCCCCCACGAAAGAAGCCTTGATTCCCAGACGCTCAATATCCGGAATTCCGGTTGTCAGGCAATGGAACTTTTCTTCCAATGTCAGCTCCGAAAGAACCGCATCCAGGCGCTCGTCTACAGAAAGCGCATTGTTCCATAATGGAAAATCTTTGCTTTCACCCATTGCAATACCCTCCTTATGTCATTCTCTTCAGCTATTTATTCATTTACAATGTTTCTGCTTTCTCCATTTATAAATGCTTCAATATTTTTGCAGGTTTCGCTTACACAGCGGTTTCTTGCCTCCACACTCGCCCATGCAAGGTGCGGTGTGATAAACAGCTTCTTGCTGTCCATGATCTTGCTTAACGGATTGCTTGCTTTCATCGGCTCTGTGCTTGTCACATCTAAGCCTGCTGCCTGAATCTCACCATTTACCAGTGCATCATGCAGATCCTGATCGTTCACGACCGGTCCTCTTGCAACATTAATCAGAATTGCTGATTTCTTCATCTTCGCAAGCGCATCCTTATTAATCAGATTTCTGGTAAGGTCACTTAACGGACAGTGCAGCGATAAAATATTGGATTCCTTTAACAACGTATCAAAATCCACCTGCTCATAATCTGTGCAGGTACTCTTACCGGTCACAGAATGGAAGATCACCCGGCATCCAAACGCACTTGCAATCTGTGCGACCTTGCGGCCGATGTTTCCCATGCCGATGATTCCCCAGGTTTTTCCTGCCAGCTCCACAAAGGATTCATCAAAATTGGAAAATCTGCTCTGGGAAGCATAAGCTCCCGACTTCACATACTCATCATAATGGCGAAGCTTTTCCAGCACATAAAAGCAAAGTGCAAAGGTATGCTGTGCTACCGCATCGGTCGAATAATTCCGGATGTTCGCAACCTTAATGCCATGCTCACTGCAATACGCAAGATCCACATTGTCATATCCTGTCGCAAACTCACAGATCAGCTTCACATTCTTTGCCCCCCGCAGGGCCTTTGCCGTTAGCGGAGCTTTGTTTCCAATGACAATGTCCGCATCCTCGATCCGCTCGATCACTTCCTCCTCGGTCACCGTATTGGGATAAGTAATCACTTCACCAAACTCACTGAATCCCTCTACCGATATATCAAGTCCTACACTATTTCGTTCCAATACAACAATCTTCATAAACATTCTCCATCTCACATCAATAATATTGGAATCATCCCCGGTTCTGCCCTTTTCCAAGAGAAAAAACGACATACAAAAAGAGAGGACGAAATCCTCTCTTATTATAAAGAAATTCTATTCTTTTGTCATCTCTTTCATGGGATGTTCTTCTATAATAATTCCATATTTCAAATACTTATCCTTCCATTGATCTGATCCTAAAAATAGAAGTGATGAATGCCGCCTCTTTCACAGATTGCATGACAAATGGAATCTACCTCAAATCCCTGTCCTTCAAGAGATGCCTTTGCAGTCTCCATCGCATCTTTAAATCCGGATACCATTGCATCAAAATGCTGCATGGCAAATTTCTTGCCTAATCCTACATGAACTGCCTCTTTTTCAAAATCTTCTCTTGAAATGTCTGTTATTTTATAAACGCCATTGATCCCTAATGCCATATTTTCTGTACTGCTATCATAAATCATTGTACTGACAATATCATAGGCAGGTGCAAGACGTATCCTTTTTAAATCTTCACTATATAACAAGGATTGATTTTTGATGTGATTATCTGTATTTCCAACTAAATAGTTAAAAATACAGATTTTCCATAGCCTTAACTGATCTTCCATCGGAGAAGCTGAATAATTCTGCAAAATTGCAAACATTCTTTTTAAATAATCTCCTCCGTTTTGCTCGTATTTTTGAGAGGAAGGGATTCCAAGTGCCTGGGAAAAATCCTCCTGATGCAGGCGATACGGAACGGAAAGACCATTCAATTTCCCGGGATGACTGGCAAACTTCCTATCATATCTACTTGTTGCAAAAAGAACATCTTCCCTGTTTCCACCATCTGTTTTTACAATAAAACTCTCTGGAATTTCAATGCCAAGCTCTTTTGCCATAAGCAGACATAACTGCTCATTAGCAACAATATTCTTCAGTCTCACATGGCTCTGTTTTACGATATGTGTACTTGGTGCGTTTCCCAGTGGAAGATACCATTCATCATTTTTAATATCATAATAAAGACCAGCCTTACCAGAAGCCCCTGTTAGTGACAAATGTGATTTGGTAACAAGCTCCGCGGATTCTGTGGCTCCCTCCTGTGCCAGTTTTTTCACTTCGTCAGCCGTCATTCTGCGATAGTCCGAACGTATTTCTTCATCCTGAGTTCCTATAATTCTTATAGCACCCAGACATTCTCTTCCCAATCCATGCAAAATCGATATATAATCCGATTCTTCCTTATGCATCCAATGTGCAACGCAGGTTCTTGTAAATCCTTCCGGTAATAATCCATCAAAAAAATTTTTCGTTCTCTGTGAATCAAACGATTTCTCTTCCAATGGCAGACTAATGGAAATCGGTCTGCTATCCGGATTACGGATATATTCATCTGTATAGGTAAAAACTGCATTTCCAGACAAAATTCCTGAAATATTACCTACAAGTTGATTGACTCCATTGATTTCAATAAACACATTCAGCTTTTCTAATTCCATGCCGTTATCCCCGCTTTTCAACCATCAGATCCATTCCAAGAATATGAATAAGCTGTATGGTTTTCTCGATTTCTGCTGTCGGCTTTCCCCGCTCTAACTGTGAAATAAAAGTAATACTTAAACCTGTATACTCAGAAAGATATTTCTGTGTATAACCCAATTCTTTTCTTCGTGCTCTGATCAATTGTCCCAATGATTTTGAATCCGTAATCTTCATAATTTTCCTTTTAATTTAGTCGTACGACATAATTCTGTAATTTATTTTAAAATAAAGTCGTACGACTTATTTTCTTTAATATTATATAAAAATATGTCGTACGACTTTATTTATTAATTATATTCTACGTCCTGTTTCCATGTCAAATCATATTTATAATACGCAGCATGAATGACCCTATTCTTTTGAAAGATACACCTTCTGATTCAGCATTTTTAACAGCTTATACAACGGCTTCCCGAGAATCAGCATCAGTACAAAATTCCCAATACAATGCACCACATCCCAAGGCAATCCACTGATCCAGTAGGCAAGCGCATACTTCGGATCCACAAACAGATAAAACAACGCAAACAGTGATCCGAAAATCAATCCAAAGCTTCCCGACACGATTGCCCAGATCAGAAATTCTTCTTTAATCAGCTTTTTCAAGAGCATTGTAATCGCACATAACAACGGCCAGACATAAAGATATGAAAACCACCAGGTGCCAAAACCCCACTGGATCAACTCAAAAAGATTAAAAACAGTGACAATAAGTATCGTTTCCCAGCCAAATACCAGCGAATATAAAACAACTAACAGCGATACCAGCTCAATGTTAGGCAAAAATTCCAATGCCACCTTAGATACATAAAGGATAGCACTTAAAAGCGCTATCCTTGTAATTTTCTGTATGCTCATCCTACCATCCCTGCATTAAGGTAAAATTGTAAGTATCGCCATCCTGAAGAGGAATTTCATCCGCACCGGTAACTGCTGCTTCCCCATTCACGGAAACACACCACCAATACTGGTTATCCAAATCTTCTTTCATACCATTGAAGCCTGTAATATAGATACCATAATCAGATTCCTGATATTCACAGCCATCAAAGGTTCTTAAGAATTCTCCAAGAAATTCGGCATCAGATTTACAATCCGTAGTCTGATCATAGCCATCTCTTTCCGATACAATCTGTACCTTGAAATTCTTCATTCCTTCTGTGGTACTTTTCTGATTCAGTACAACCGCAACAATTGCAATTACTGCCACTACCGCTACAAATACTGAAGCCAGAGTAATCTTTTTCTTCCTGCTCATTTTCGTTCTCCTTTCTTTCTCACCAAAGAAACAGATACTACGTTTATGGCAAGTCTTAGGACTTGGCTTCACGGAATTTCTTCACCTTCTCACAGTTCATATCCTGTTAACTGCAATGGCTAAACATCTGAAGATCTTCTCCACCTTACCTCAGAGTAAGCTGCCAATGATTCTCACATTGTTCCTTATTAAGTCTGACACGCAGACACCATAATCGTTTGTTCTATTCGGTTACCGAGTTCTTATTTTAGCAGTAGTACAAAGAGTTGGCAAGTGTTTTTAACTGATAAGCGCCTTTTATAGCATCTCTGTGATCTTCTCTTTACCAACAAAACCGATTGAAGTTCCGGATACCTGTCCATTCTTAAATACAAGTACGGTAGGCACACTCATCACGCGGTACTGCTGTGCAAGTCCCATTTCATCATCCACATTGACCTTGCAGATCTTAGCCTTTCCCTCGTATTCCTTTGCAATCTCATCAATTACAGGAGAAAGCATTTTACATGGTCCGCACCATTCTGCATAAAAATCTACTAAAACAGGAATTTCGGACTGTAATACTTCTTTCTCAAAATTCTCTGCTGTTAAATTAATCTCTGTCATAATCTCTGACTCCTTTCCTCTTAAGTTTTTCCGTTACACCATTATTTATACACATTTTTCCTGTAATGTCCATAGAAATAAACTCAATGAGAAAATTCCTTATTAACCTATAACATCACAAAAAAGAGTATGGAAAACCCTGTAAAAAGAAAGCAAAGTCCTTTTAATCCCTTCTGTAAAAGTAATTGCTCCTGTGCAAAATGTCCCTCTGGCTGCTCATCCAGAAAGCAACACAGCACAAGTACCTTACAGACCGTCAGCATCATATAATACCGGAAATCCATGGAACAGCCATACGGCAATTTCCAATAGGAGATTGCTGCATATCCACCAAATAAAAGCCCCCAGATCAGAGGTCGCTTCTCTCCCGGAATGGACTTCCATTTGCAGATTTTATAAATCCCGATTCCTGCAACACAGAACGTCAGTAATGTACTGAATAAAAGCAGCAACGTCGGAATCCAGACCGGCATGTCATAAGTAAACTCTCCAAAAAGTTCCGATTTCAAAAGATAAACCGGAAAATTATAGTCCTGAAATGGATTTGCATAAGGCGATCTTAACCAGTTCTTTATATCCAGGCTCAAAAAGCGTGCCACATAAGAACGGTCTCCACGATAAAGCGTCTCTCCCTGTGAAAGAACATATCCCAATGGCTGCCCAAACAGAACAAAGTTTCGTACTGAATACCACAGTCCAAGTGGCAGTGCAATTACTGCAAATACGGCCATTTTCGGAATAAATTGTCCGCTCTTACGATTTCTCCAGAAGATATACGCTGTATAAAATGCCGGAAATGCCAGAGAAATCTTCGTCATCATGCCACACCCGTAAAGAACGGCAAGCAAAATGGTATGTTTCCAGTCCGGCTGCTTTTCCCATTCCACTGTTCCCAGAATCACCGCTTCCATAAACAAAAAGGTCAAAGCATCCTCCCCCAGTCTTCCCCCTGTCAGCCAGAAAACCGGTGTAAAGCTAAGAACCACCATTCCATATCCCCTTACCTTGACTGAACAGAATTCCCGAAGCAGTTGTTCTGACAAATAAAGGGAAAAACAGGATGCGATGCAGGATACCACTTTTCCGGCATTCACAAGAAAGGCTGCATCCTCTATCCCGGTCAGACCGCGCATGACTACTGCTACCAGTGCACTTAACAGATAATAAAACGGCTGCTGGTAAAACTGCAGCTCATAGGAATCGGGAAGCTTTCCCCATTCTACAAGACGAAGCAGATAAGCTGCTTTTCCTTTCGCATTTACAGATAATTCCCAGATGTCATGTCCCCGCATTGTCACCGGAGTCACCACTGCATACCAGATTCTTAAAATGCAGCCACAGACAAACAATAACCTTACCACATTTTCAGGAGTGAAACACCTCTTTACATCAAAACGATACTCTCTCATGCTCCTCCTCCCATAATCACAAACTGCCAGGTCTCAAACCATTGAAGATACAAGGTAATATGACTTACCTTAACTGTCATGCCGGAAATTACCGGAAAGAACATCAGAAACAGGAAAAATACTGCCTCAAGAAAAACAGGAATGATCTTCTGCTTCTTTTTTCCCACAAGCCATAAGGTATATCCCAGCATTCCACATAAAAAGATACTGCTTGCATAGTATTGATAAATGAATACTGTTCTTTTTATAAAAAACCATGGAGCCAGCATCATCAGGTAAAAGAAACACAGAACCCCCGCCAGTTTATCCTTCTTCCGGACTATCCTGCAGATCAGATAAAAAAATGCTGCAATTCCAGCCCACCAGATCAAAGGATTCCCAAAGGTTGCAATAAGGCTTACCTTATCCTCTCCAATAAAATCCCCTGCATCCATCAGCGGGACCAGATCCAGAGGCCAGACATACCACGGGCTTTCGTAAGGGTGCTCAAACACAATCTCACTATGAAAATCCAGCATATATCGGGAGCGATTCCACATAACCTTCCACAGATTCTTCGCTCCTTCCGCTTTCATCTGCGGTATAAAGGAAAGCAGATATACCCCCAATGGCAAAAGACCGTAGATTCCCAGTCCTTCAATACATAAGGTAATGACATATCTGACCGGCTTCCCGTTTTTCCTCTGTTTTCGGAACCAATATCCGATAAAAAACAGAAAACACACTGCCATGGCCAGCATTGCATAAAACCCTGTCCATTTCGTGGATACTCCCATTCCAACAGCAAGACCATCCAGTATCATCCAAGCCACCAGTTTCATCGATGGAGCTTTTCTATCCTCTGCCAATTCCTGATCTGCCAGCTTTAATCCATGAATCAGAAGGGTAATCATCAGTAAAATGAAAAATGCTGCCGGGCTGTCCAGTGTGGCAATTCTTGATAAAGTAAAATGCATAAAGTCCATGGACAACAATGCTGTTCCGATCAAGGCAACCGTTCCATTCGTGGTGACAAGATACAGAAACCAGAAAAAGAGCGGCACAAGCAATACACCTGCCAAAGCACTGACAAACCTCCAGCCAAACGGCGTTACTCCAAACAACCTTTCCCCAATAGCGATCAGTATCTTTCCCATGGGTGGATGCGTCATCTCATACATCTGCATTCCCTGTAAAAATTCGTAGGCGCTTCCTGCATAGTATACCTCATCAAACATCGTCGTATCATAATAGGTCATTTCCTCCGGAAACAATTCCTGCTCATCAAAAAGTTCCGGATAATCCTCTGCATTTACCGGAAGCAGATGTTCCCCGTCCTCATCTGTAATGACCATCTCCAGATAACTGGCACTTACATTCCGCGAAACCAGACCCAGATAACGCAGCTTATGATGAATCTCCAATGTATTCCAACAATAATTGGATTCCATCGTCACTTCCTCTTCCAACGGAACCCACTGTTTCTGCTCCGTATCATAATAGGAAACCGCAACCAGCCGGTCCACCATATGCCCCAGATAAATCTGAACGCTTTCTACATCCTTCTCTTCTCCAAGATCAAGTACAATCTCATCCCTGATTCCGTCTGCAGAAAGCTCCAAGGAAGTCTGCGGAGTCTCCCGGCTTCCCAGACGATAAAAGATCAGAATACCATAAACAAATGTCAAAACCACTAAACACAGAATCTGCTTCCGGGTAACCGGTTCTTTCACGAAATCCGCCTGAAAGATCTCCTCCCGGATAGACACTTTTCCTTCTTCTTCCCATAAATGACGATTGCGGAACCTTTCTCCCAACAGAAAAAGCAGCCACAAACCCGCTATCACCAGAAGCGTGAGGGAACAATAAAAGAACCCTGTTTCCCACTCCTTTTCCTGCAAAGCTCCCGTTGCATAGGTAAGCACTCCCGGAATGGAACAGCCAAACATTACTACTGCCAGAACAACCTTCTTCTTATGTAATTGATCTTGCCCCTTATATGCCATCAGCGACATATAATATATGCCGCTGATGCTAAGAAATATCACCTCTAAAATAATGATGAGACTAATCATAGTAATTACTTTATTCCCTCTTCATAACCGCCGAAAATACTGTCCAGATAACGGAATCCATAATATCCATTTGAATCCTTAAGCTGACTGTAATCGGTTCCTGCCGGAATTACCACCACATAACGCTTGCCCTGATAACGGTAATGAATTTCATAATTTACATTCGGATTAGCTGCAAGCTGTTTCAACATCTCCTGTGTAAAGCAGGTGAAATAATCCGTCTTAATGACCGCGGTAGGTGTCCCGGCTGCTTCTCCGTTTGCCTTATCTGCCTTTGCAGAAGCCTGAATGGCCTGTTCGGTGATCTTCGCAATCTCTTTCATAAAGTCTTCCGTCTTCTGCTCTGCTTCCTTCTGTACCTTTACTGCTTCCTTCTGTACCTTTACTGCTTCCGCTTCCGGATCTACCGTCGGCACAACCTTCACACTCACATCTTCCGGCTGTGGATCATCCGGTACTTCAGTCTGGGTTTCTGTTTCGGTTATTTTTTCATAATAATCATACTGCTCATAATCCAGTGCTGATACAGCCTTGCATACATAAATATACTTATCGTGATTAAAATTATTATTTGATAAATATATATTAGTTACACCTAGATGTTTGCCTTTCGTTTCAATTTTTATTACTGTTGTAACCGTTTTCGCCAGCACCTCTCCGATTCCTGTTGTTTCCCCCAAATACAGAAATCCGGCAAGTGCCACCGGTGCCGCATAAAATAACATCTTCTTTACTTTCATATTACACCCTTCTTTTCACAATTTGGCAGCTATTCAAAGCGATACAAAACAAATGACATTTTAACAGTTTATATGAGATTTATGGTATCATATTTATGTTATTACTGCAACTGTCCAAAGGTACCAGATACTTTTTTCCGGGGCTTACGCAGGGACTTAGAAGTTCATCTGTTTTGTACACAGGCAGCAAGGATTGGACACGGATGTCTAATCCAGTGACAATCGAGCCCGGATGGCTCGTTGGCACGTTTGCGTCATACATCAATACCTTTTCCAAAACAGACGCAACTTCTTAGTTCCGGAGACCAGCCCCGGAAGGAAAGTATCCGGCACCTCAGACCAATACCGTAGATTGATTCCAAAAGAAAATGAGTACCACTACAGGATTCCTCCATAGTGATACTCATTTGTACCTAACCTGTTTATTAACTTAAGAGTTAAATATTCAGCAGCTCACTGTAAACCTTCAGTGCTCCGTCGGTGTCATGTGCAAGCACTCTCTTTGCAAGCACCTTACCTAACTGTACACCTTCCTGATCAAAGCTGTTAATATTCCATACAAAGCCCTGGAACATTACCTTGTTTTCGAAGTGCGCAAGCAGTGCACCTAAAGCAGCCGGTGTTAATTCATCACCGATAATGATGCTGGACGGACGACCGCCTTCGAAATTCTTGTTGCGATTCTCATCTTCCTTGCCACATGCAAATGCAACGATCTGGGCTGCTACGTTTGCGCAGAGCTTCTGCTGGCTGGTGCTGTCCTGAATAACAACATCGGTGCCAATCTGGCTGTTCTTAAATCCGATGAACTGTAACGGTACAATATCAGTTCCCTGATGAAGAAGCTGATAGAAGGAATGCTGTCCGTTGGTTCCCGGTTCACCAAAAATGATCGGTCCTGTTACATAGTCGATAGGCTCGCCGAAACGGTTTACGGACTTGCCGTTGGATTCCATATCAAGCTGCTGTAAATGAGCAGGGAAACGGCTGAGTGCCTGGGAATAAGGAAGAACTGCGGTTGCAGGATATCCCAGTACGTTACGCTCATAAACACCGATTAATGCGTCGAGCATTTCCGGATTCTTCATAAGATCCTTGTTTGCAGAAAGCTTATCTACTTCTGCTGCGCCATCTAAGAACTGTGCAAATACTTCCGGTCCAAATGCCAGAGACAGAACTGCACCGCCTACTGCGGATGAAGAAGAATAACGTCCTCCGATATAATCATCCATAAAGAACGCTGCCAGATAATCTGCACTCTTTGCAAGAGGAGAGGTTTCACTTGTAACTGCGATCATATGCCTGGAAGCATCTAATCCGGCCTTTGCAAGAGCATCCTTAACGAAGGATTCGTTTGTTAAAGTCTCTAAGGTTGTACCGGACTTGGAAACCAGTACAAACAGGGAATGTGCAACATCAATCGAATTTAATACGGCTGCTGCATCATCCGGATCTACATTACTGATGAACTTTGCTTCCATCTTAAAGGTATTGTTCTTCTTAGCCCAGTTCTCTAATGCAAGATACATCGCACGGGGGCCTAAATCACTTCCGCCGATACCGATCTGTACAACTGTGGTGAACTTCTCACCTGCTGCATTGGTGATCTCTCCGGCATGTACTTTATTTGCAAATTCTGCGATTCTCTTCTGCTGTGTTACATAGAATTCACGCTTATCCACACCATCAGCTTCTACCTTTTCACCAAGCTGGCCACGGGTAAGCTGATGCAGAACCAGACGCTTTTCTCCTGTGTTAATTACTGCACCATTGTAAAGGGATTCAAATTTCTCTACAAGCTGTGCTTCCTCTGCAAGCTTTGCAAGTACTTCAAGTACCTGATTGTCTACTGCCTTTGCAGCGTAATTATAAGTAAGACCTTCTACCATCGGGATGCTGTAATTCTTGACACGGTCTGCACCGCTCTCACCAGACATCACTTCTACCAGATTGACACGATCTGTCTTCTCAAGTTCCTGATAAGAAGCAAGGGTGTCCAGATTTTTCCAGTTAAGCATAACTGATTCCTCCTTGTGTGCTTTTATATTTTCTATTTCATACCACGATTCCGGACTACATTCTTTAATAAACAAGTCCTAAATCGTTTAAGTCCGGGTAAATTATACTATCTTCTTGTCGGAATTTCAACAAAGTCTCCATATTTCCTTAGGAATTAACTACTAATTTCCCGTTTTTGAGTTCAATATTCTTCATTTCCTTCGCCTTGCACTTCACAATGACCGCTTCATCCCGATACTTCACAGCAAGCTGCAAAGACTTTTTTGCCGACAAACGACAGTTCACAAGCTCTCCGTTTTCCCAGGAAAGATCAACAACACCGCCTCCCCGGATACAGATTCCGTTGATATGTCCGGTATTCCAGGCTTTCGGCAGGGCGGGAAGCAGTACCACACGGTCTGCATTGCTCTGTATGAGCATTTCCACAATACCCGCGGTCGCTCCGAAGTTTCCATCGATCTGGAATGGCGGATGCTTATCAAACAGATTGAGATAGGTGGAATTGCCAAACAGCTTTTCCAGATTCTCGTATGCCTTTTCCCCATTCCACAGGCGCGCATAATGATTGATAATCCATGCACAGCTCCAGCCGGTATGACCGCCGCCCGCAGCTAATCTCCGCTCTAACGTCACCTCTGCGGCCTTAGCAAGCTCCGGCGTTCCATCTACCGTAATCTGACTGGACGGATACAGACCGTACAGATGCGAAATATGGCGATGCCCCGGCTCCTGTTCTCCGTATTCCTCGGGCCACTCCATAATATTGCCCTTCTCACCAATCCTGGTCGGAAGCAGCTTTTCTCTTGCCTGTTTGATCTGTTCATTCAGATCATCCTCAACGCCTAAAAGATCCGCAGCCTCAATACACTGTGTAAACAGATCCCTCAAAATCTGATTATCCATCGTCACGCCATACGTATTCGCACCCCGTTCTCCGTTTGGCAGTATAAAAGTATTCTCAGGCGATACCGAAGGGCAGGTCACCAGATATCCGTCATGCTCCACCAGGAAATCCAGGAAAAACTGCGCTGCCTCCCGCATCACCGGAAACTCTCTTCGTAAGAAATCCATATCTCCGGTATATTCAAAATGTGTCCACTGGTGCGTACACAGCCATGCGGCTCCCATCACCCAGTAGGAACCGGCAATCCACAGATCCTGCGGTGCCGTATCCCCATAAATATCGGTATTGTGATGGCACACAAAGCCCCGGCAGCCATACATAATATCCGCTGTCTGGCGCCCGCTTGTTACCATCTGGTCAATCAGGTCAAAAAGCGGCATATGACACTCGGACAGATTACAGCTTTCTGCCGGCCAGTAATTCATCTCCGTATTGATGTTCACCGTATACTTGGAATCCCATGCAGGATTCATATCCTTATTCCAAAGTCCCTGTAAGGTTGCAGGCAGTCCACCCTCGCGGCTGCATGAAATCAGCAGATAACGTCCATAGTCAAAGTAAAGCTTCGACAATCCCACATCCACCTTTCCATCCATCGCAGACTTCACCCGGACATCGGTCGGAAACTCGTCAAATCCCTCAATCCCCTCAAGTGCAAAATCAACTCTTCCGTACAAAGCCCTGTAATCTGCTACATGCCGGTTTTTAAGCTCATGGAAGCCACGCTTTGCCGCATCCTGAATCCGCTGTAAAATCGAAGGATCCAGAATCACCGGGAGTACATGATAGGTCGTATCCGCGCAGAAATACAGCGTAACCTCCGTGGCATCCTCCACAATTAAGTGCTCACCGATCACCTGCACGCTGCCATCTTTGGGTTCCGCAATCAGTGTCATCGAGAAATCGAATCCGCCCTTTCCGAGATTACCAAACAGGCAGATTCCCCTGGTTCCTGCTTTACGCACGCCGTCAAATGCCTTTTCCCTGCGCATAATGGCCGAAAAATTAAGCCTGCCTTTGCCCTGTGCCGTAAGATGCATCACCATGACATCATCCGGTTTGGAGATAAACATTTCTCTTGTGTAAAGTGTATCCTCACAGCAGAACTTCTGATGGTATACCGCCTGCTCAAGATCCAGCTCTCTTTCGTAATCCATGACCTCATCCATTCCTTCGAATTCCAAATAAAGATCGCCTAAGGCCTGGTAAGGGTGCATACTGTCCGGACATCCGGACATGGCATATTTCATCAGTTTCTCTGCTTCGTTAATTTTTCCTGCAAAAATCAGTTCCCGGATCTTCGGGAGATATTTTCTGGAATCGGGATTAGCCCGGTTCGTTCTTCCTCCGTACCACATGCTTTCTTCATTGACCTGGATCCGTTCTTTCTGCGGTTCTCCAAAAACCATTGCTCCCAGCCGGCCATTTCCCAAAGGAAGTGCCTCCTCCCATTCCTCTGCCGGCTGCCTGTACCATAATCTGCTCATCCGAACTTCCTTTCCTATTTCGTTTTGATGATTAGTATAAAAATTCCTCCAGCAAAGCTTCCAGCTCCTGCTGCTGCGAGAAATTCACGATCCTTGGTTCTTCTTTTCCGGCAGAAGCGGTTTCCCCCGCCTTTTCCTTCTGTTTCAGCTCGTCCATCGCGGAAAGCTCCGTTTGCAGCCGCGGACACAGATGATTGTCCAGATAGTCTACCAGATTGATCTTAAGAAGCTTCTTCTTTTCCTCCATATTCGTAAGGCTCATCACCGAAAAATACAGATACAGTCCCAGAATACTGATTAAATAATAAGGAACCATATCAAACAGCGTTTTGCCCAACGACAGTTGTAAGAAAATACTAATCCCTGTGGATAAGATAAAGAAAAACATCATCTGTCCGGATAACTGTATGTATCTGGTCAAGGGTATCCCCAACAGCTTCAGCTTTTTGACAAATTTATCCACATATACGGATGTATTTATCATTTTACCATTTAATTTGTAATAATTCACGTACTTTTGTCGGCATTGCTTCAATGCGTTGCTTTTGACCGTACTCATATTCTCAGATTCCTGCAATAAAATATGGATCATCACACCCGCAATTGTCTGGAATATAATACTTAAAGATAGAAATACTATCATACAAACAGATAAAAAATGGAAATTTTGTAATAGCGACAACATAATCCTTCCTCCATGCCTGTCTTTGATTCTAAATATATTATATATTTATATATTTATTATGGGAGAGATTAGTTATCTGATTATTTCGACAAAAAGAACCGACTTTCTATGGAAAATGTAAAAAGAATCTGCTATACTTTCATGTATCGAACCAAAACGGGAGGCATCTGTATGGAACAATCAACTGGTTATAAAATTGTGCTGACCGGCGGCGGTACGGCCGGCCATGTCACTCCGAATATCGCTCTGCTGCCGCATTTGCGAAAGGCAGGCTTTGAGATTTCTTATATCGGTTCCTACGACGGCATTGAAAAGAAGCTGATCGAAGACTTTCACATTCCTTATTATGGTGTTTCCACCGGCAAATTCCGACGCTATCTCGATGTAAAGAATCTCACGGATCCCTTTAAGGTCATTAAGGGCTTTGGTGAGGCTAAGAAAATATTGAAGCAGATTAAGCCCGATGTGGTATTTTCCAAAGGAGGCTTCGTCAGCGTTCCCGTTGTCCGGGCTGCTGCCGCCCTCCATATTCCGTGCATCATCCACGAATCCGACATGACTCCCGGACTTGCCAACAAGCTTTGTATCCCCGTTGCGAAAAAGGTCTGCTGCAATTTTCCGGAAACACTCGCCATGCTTCCCAGGGATAAAGCAGTATTATCCGGTTCTCCCATCCGTGAAGAACTGGCAAATGGTAATAAAGCAGACGGACTTTCCTTCTGTGGCTTTAATTCTTTGAAACCGGTAATTATGGTGATCGGCGGAAGCCTTGGTGCGAACTCCATCAACATTGCCGTGCGCGATGCACTTCCTGTCCTGTTACAGGACTTCCAGGTTGTTCATATCTGCGGTAAGGATAAGGTTGACGAAAAACTGAACGGAACTGCCGGATACAAGCAGTTTGAATATGTGAAATCGGAATTAAAAGATTTATTTGCTGCTGCAGACATTGTCATTTCCCGTGCGGGCGCGAACTCCATCTGTGAGCTGCTTGCTTTAAAGAAACCCAATGTCCTCATTCCTTTATCCGCAAACAGCAGCCGTGGTGACCAGATCTTAAATGCGAAGTCCTTTGAATCACAGGGCTTCTCCGTTGTTTTAGATGATGATGCCCTGACCCCTGAAATGTTATGCGAGAAGGTGACAGAGCTCTTCTTCGAACGCCAACGTTATATTGACGCCATGGCAAAAAGCAACCAGTTAAATGCTATTAAAACTATTATGGACCTCATTATGGAACAGGTGAGGAAGTAAGCCTAAGCTGCTATTCATCTACAATATCAACCTTGATCCGGTCTTCATAAGGAAGAATCAGCTTCGTTACAATTTCTTCTGCCAGGGAACGCATATCCTCGATCGTTTCGTGGCAGTTTTCTTTTGTCACCTCAAATTTTCCTGCAATAAGGTCCTCACAAATCTGATGGTTAATCTCATCGGAAAAGTGAAGAATATCCATATAATTCTCCAGATTCAAGATCGTCTCACGGTCATTCATGAAATAGAAGCACCGCACATTGTCATATTCCAGCAATGTGTTTAATGCCGTTTCCATATTGTACAGATAAGCATCGAGATCTCCGTCCCGATAGGTACTGTCCCACCAGAGCATCGAATACGGTGGCATGAAAATATAAAACTGCGTTTCCGGATGCGCCTCAATGCGCTCCGTTAACAATGCAAGATTCCGGGAAAGCAAATCCTGATAAGCATCCTCCGGCTTTTCCTCCGCAATGGAGGGCTTCCGGATATACAGTCCGAGTGCCATGTCGGAGTTAAACTCCTTCCACTGTGCCCAGTTATAGGATTCATCCTCGTTGTAATCTCCGGTTACAGACTTCGCAATCATATAAGGAATCTTCTCAAACAAAACTCCCTTATTTAACACATACTGAATATCATTGATATAATTATCATCGTACAGGTACATCAGGCATCCCGTCAGTTCAAAGGTCGGCTCCGGATCTGCCACAAGCGCCGACGGATCCAGATTGTAGAACACATACTTTAACTGCTGATGCTCAAACGCCTCATCCAATAGATAACAAAGATCCGCCGTTGCGCCGTAGGAACGGATCGCCTTAATCACATGACAGTCAAAGCCCTCGTCAAACCAACTGTTGTTGTAATTCTCCGCTACGGAGGAGCCTGCCACAACACTGTCATAATCGAAGTTCTTCAATGTTCCGACCACCTGATATTCCTTATCCGCAAGCACCGCTTTTAATCCCGGCAGTGCCTTATGATACTGGAAAAAAGGGTCAAAGATCACCACGATGAAAATACACAGCAGCAGCAACGCGCCGCTTCCTATGAAAAATCGCTTTAAAAACTGTTTTGAAGTCATAACATTTCCTCTAAAAATTGAAGTAAATGAACGTACTTACCTGTGAGAAAGAAATCACAGACCATACGAAAATAAATACCACCCATGCACACAGCTTCTTACGGAACGGATTCTCTGCTACCATCTGGAGCGTATTCTTCCGGCTGATGACAATGGTACTGATGACAAGGAGCAGCAGGAACAATGCCACGTAAGCATATTGCAGCATATCCGGAAATTTTAAGGTAAGGGCCTGCTTTACGAGATAAAACTCCGGAATATCCAAATTCGCTGCCAGCTTAAAGAGATATCCTGTGTTCTTAAAAGCAAAAATATTTTTAAATAACTGAATTGCCGCTGTCATACTGCTGCTTCCGAAGAAAATCAGTGACAGATTAAAGAACCCGAATGTAAAAATCCAGCCCAGCCATCTTGGTATATAGCACTTCGCAGGCACTTTTTCATTGGATCCCTTCACACCGACAATTCCCAGATTATCCCAGATTACCAGAAGTCCCTGCATGGAACCCCATGCAATATAGGTCCAGTTCGCCCCATGCCAGAGCCCACTTAAGAAAAAGACCATAAACGTATTGAAGATCGTGCGCGCCTTGCCCTTGCGGCTTCCTCCCAGTGGAATGTACACATACTGGATAAAAAACCGGGACAACGTCATATGCCACCGCTGCCAGAGTTCTTTCACCGAGCAGGCTTTATACGGAGAATTAAAGTTTACGGGAAGCTCAATGTTAAACATCTTGCCAAGACCGATTGCCATATCGCTGTATCCACTGAAATCAAAATAAATCTGGAATGTGTAAGCCAGAATCATAAGCAGTGTAGACGGCGTATCCAGAAACAGATTCTGCTCAAAGCCAAAGTTCACCGGGAGTGCCAGATTGTCTGCAAGAAGCACCTTTTTCCCTAATCCAATCGTAAAAATAATGATTCCCTTCGCAAACTGCTCACTGTTAAAACGGCGGTTATCCGTATTCTCAAACTGGGGCATCATTTCTTTATATAAGACAATCGGGCCCGCAATCAACTGTGGGAAGAACGTAACAAAGGTCAGATAATTAATAAAGGAATAATGCTCTGCCTTGCCCTTCGCCCGGTCAATAATAAACGAAAGCTGCTGAAACGTGAAGAAACTGATTCCAAGTGGAAGCAGAATATGCTTTAATACAAAGTTTGTCTTAAAAACCGCATTCACATTTTCAAAGAAGAAATCGTAATACTTAAAGTAAAACAAAATGCCAAGATTTAAGAGCACACCTGCCCAGAGTCCGGCCCTGCATACCTTCGGTGATGAGAATTTCTTTAATAGAAAGCTCAACAGGTAATTCACCAGAATGCTTCCAAGAATCACAAACAGATAATATAGATTAAAATAGCCGTAAAACCATAACGACATTACCGCCAGAAATAACTTTGCCATTTCATATGCCTTGCAGCGGTTCAGCCCATACCAGCCAAGCAGCGCAAGGGGCAGAAATAAAAATATAAATATATAGGAATTAAAAAGCATACGTAACCTCGCTTAATCAAATGAGTAATCTGCACTTCTTGTAGTTTAGCATCAATTGTATAGTTTGTCTAATTTCTGGAAATAATCCTTCCTGTGCCCAGTATGTATAAATTTATTTTATCCTATACCCATTATTATAAAGATCCTTCCAATTGTAAGCTACATAAATTCTTTATCTCAGAAAGGGGCTTAATTATGAATATAATTACAAAAAAGACCATACTTGCATTTTCTATCCTTGTTTCCATCTGTGGAAGCCTGTGTGGCTGCTCCTCTGTTTACAATACCTATCCTTCCACGGAAAGCTATGAAAATGAGGATTTTGAAACAGTAAATACTTCCAAAGTGGACAGCACTTACTCCTTATCGCCCGTTATGCGCGAGCTTCGGAAATCCGTTATGGAAATGCTGGGAGAAAATTACTGGCCGAATGCACTTTATACGGCAGAAGAATTTGAAGAATTAACCGGAATCTCGGAAGAGATGTACCACAGCTTTCTTGCCGAGTACGAGCACACCGAAGCCGGTACGGATATGATGATCCTTGTGGAAGCAAAGGAAGAGGATGTTACGAACGTGGAACTCCTTCTTGACCAATACCGGGAAAAACTTCTGAAAACTTATGAAAAGCAGCCCTTAAATCATGCCAAGGTCGAAGCTTCCCGGATTGAAGTCATTGATAATTATATCTGTTTCATACAATTAGGCGCCGACACCTCTGTCCTCAAAAATGCAGATGAGGATGCATTGGTCAGCTTCTGCCAGAACCAGAATGAACAGGCACTTGATATTCTCGAAAAAAGACTTTATGCCATGAAAGGATTTTAAATCATATCATCTACATGGTAATTCAAAGTATTTATTCATTCTCCTCATCCAGATCAACCAGGCGTAAGCCTGCCGTATCGGTAACCGGAAGTGAGAATACAATGGTCTTTGCAGGGCTCTGCATCCCGGCCTGTTCCATGATTGCCTTCATAATGTTGTTCTTCTGATCCTTTTTGGTAACAATAAAGATCATGGCCTTTTCTGCGGCAATCGTCACGCCCAGATACTTTTCCGCATATTCCATGCCGGTTCCCTTCGCATGAATGACCGTTCCGCCATAGGCGCCGGCACCGCGGGCTGCATCCATCACCATCTCAAGATTACCCTGATCTGCAATTGCAATAATTAATTCATATGTTGTATCCTTCAATGTCGATTCCTCACTTTCCGGCAACTCCTGTCTGTCGAGTAAAAACTGCAGTGTCCTTTTTCCTCCGATACTGCTTAACGGTACGAGAAAGGCAATTCCCTCTCCGGGCGCATCAATCTGAAGCTTCCGCTGCAGGTTCTTCTTTGTCAGCATCCAGTCATGCTGCTGCACGAAATTGAATATCACCATCTTCTCCGAAGCTTCCAACCCCAGATAATCCAGAATATCCCCTCTGGCGGTTCCCTCTCCCAGAGTGATATACATGACCTCCAGCTTATCCTTCTTATATAAATCAAGGTATTTCTTACTATTCTTACGATCGATGATCGTCGTCATAATATAAACGTCACTCATATCTTAACCTTTCCTTAACTACACGAATATCCTTACAGTTCGATAATATCCATATCCTCGGCTGCCAGAATGGCCACATCTGCACCGACTGCGGCACGCTTGTGTGCCTGGCTTTCCTTCACGCGGAATACCACGCCAAGAATCTGGATCGTAATGAGCGGAGTCATTGCTACCATGGCAACCACGCCAAAGGCATCGGTCATGATATTGCCACCGGTAACCTCACATGCGCCCATGGCAAGCGGAAGCAGGAAGGTCGCGGTCATTGGACCGGATGCCACACCACCGGAGTCAAAAGCGATTGCTGTAAAGATCTTCGGCACGAAGAACGTAAGCAGCAGGGCAATCGCATATCCAGGGATAATGAACCACATAATTGGAATGCCCGTAAGGACACGCAGCATTGCCATTCCAATGGATACCGATACTCCAATGGATAAGCTTGTTCCCATCGCCTTAGCACTGATGGCACCGGATGTAATTTCTTCTACCTGCTTCGTCAGAACGAATACCGCAGGCTCGGCTTTAACAATGAAATAACCGATCAGCATGCCAATCGGAACCAGTATGTAAGAATACGGCAGTCCCGCGATCGTCTGTCCCAGATAATTACCTGCCGGCATGAATCCGACATTTACACCCGTAAGGAAAAGAACGAGACCAACATAAGTGTACAACAGACCTACAATAATCTTGACCAAGAGTCTCTTCTGGATATCCCTTGAAATCAACTGGAATAAAAAGAAGAAAATAATAATCGGCAACAGGGAAATCGCAATTTCCTTCATGTATGCCGGGAATTCCACCAGAAAAGCACGCCACATCTGCACCGTATCATCCATAATCTGAATAGGTTCGGATGCGGTGCTCATGGTATTCACATCCGGCCGATAAATCATGCTCAGCACTAAAACCGCAAGGATCGGTCCGATGGAACACAAGGCAACCAGACCAAAGCTGTCGTCTGCTGCCCGCTTATCGCTTCGGATTGCAGAAATACCGACACCAAGTGCCATAATAAACGGTACGGTCATCGGCCCTGTCGTAACACCGCCTGAGTCAAACGCTACTGCAAGGAAATCTCCCGGAACAAAGTAAGCCAGAAGAAACACAATTGCATAGAATACAAGCAGCATATGGGATAACTGGATTCCAAACAACATACGCACCAGTGCAAGGACTAAGAAGAAGCCCACACCGACAGCCACCGTCAGAATCAGCACCATATTGGGAATGGAGGGAACCTGCCCGGCCAACACCTGAAGATCCGGCTCGGAAATCGTAATCATCACTCCAAGCAGAAAGCTCAACGCAATCATTATGAAGATATTCTTCGATTTCGTCATTGTTGTACCAACCCGTTCGCCCATCGGCGTCATGGAAATATCCACACCAACGTTAAAAAGCAGCATTCCTATAATCAGCAAAACACCACCCACCAGAAACATTAAAATAATGCTGGGTGAAATTGGCGCAATGGTAAAACATAGCACAAGCACAATGGCTATGATAGGAAGTACTGCTTTTAAAGTTTCTTTAAATTTTTCACGGAGATTCGAAGGAAGAAATTTCAACAATATATCGCCTTTCGTAACTGTTAAGATACTAAACAGTTATTTGCCTTTCTTAGTATAGAATAATCTGTCAATTCCCCATTTCATAAGAATAAGTAAAGATATTTTAACATAGATATCTTCACTTATCAATAATCTCAAAATGAATTTACTTATTCTTTACGTTACTTTAAAATGCCACATAACCGTATATTATAGCAATGAACATTTTTAAAAATATTCATTGCTATTTTAGTTAGTGTGTGCTAACATGTAGTTGCTAAAAGTGAAATGAATAAAAATTACAAAGAAAAGGATATCTATCTGCAATGGCAAAAGCATTTAGTGAAGAAGAAAAAGAACAAATCAAAATCCGCATTATGGAAACGGCCCTCGATCTGTTCCATGACAAAGGAACGAAATCCTTAAGCATTCAGGAATTGACGAAGCGCGTCGGCATTGCACAGGGAAGCTTTTATAACTTCTGGAAAGACAAGGATGCTCTGGTTTTGGATGTGATGCAGTTCCGGGCACAACAGAAGCTCGATCTCATAGAGCAGCGTTTTCCGGAATCGTTAGCGGATCCTACCGGCTTCTTAACGGAAATCATCTATGTGAATTCGATTGATCTCATGCAGAAGGGGCAGAACCAGCCGGTTTATTCCCAGAGCTTTGCTATCCTGTCAAGAGCTGATCTCGATGCCGAAAACCGGGTTGGAGTAGTTTATCGGGCCTTCCTTAATAAGCTTGCCTCTTACTGGAAGGAACACGGTGCCGTGGAGGATGTGGATGTAAAAGGACTTATTAATGTGTTTACCGGAAGCTTTGTCCTGTTTTCCAACTCCGTACAGTTTGATCCGGAGTACTTCGACCAGATATTGAAAACTTTCATTGAAAATAACGTAAGAAAATTTATAACTGTTCTGCATAACTGAACTGTTACAGCAATTTAAAATAAGAAAGGAAACCAGATATGAATACCAAAATGACCCTCGATTTCAAGGAAATTAAAAAAGATGACGTTTTAACCGCCGGTGGAAAAGGTGCAAATCTTGGAGAGATGACCGGTGCCGGAATTACAGTTCCGGGTGGTTTCGTCGTAACCGCCGAAGCTTACCGGGCCTTCCTTAAAGAAAATCATCTGGAAGAAATCTTCCGAAAGGAACTGACTGCGGCCGGAACAGAAGAAGCAAAGCTGTTAGAAGCGGCTGCAAAATTACGGAGTCTGATTATGCAGGGAAATCTTCCGAAAGAAGTGGAAGCAGCCATTCGTGAGAAATATCATCAGCTCGGAGAACACACACGTGTCGCTGTCCGTTCTTCCGCAACCGCAGAAGACCTGCCGGATGCAAGCTTTGCCGGACAACAGGAAACCTACTTAAATGTCCGTGGTATTGATGAAGTTCTTGCCAGGGTAAAAAGCTGCTATGCTTCCCTTTGGGGAAACCGCGCCGTCTGCTACCGCTGCAATCAGGGGTACGATCAACTTTCCGTTGCTCTTGCCGTTGTAATTCAGGGAATGGTAGAAAGTGAGAAGTCCGGTGTTCTCTTCACGGTAAATCCGATCACACACAATACCGAAGAAATGCAGATCAACGCAAGCTACGGACTCGGTGAAAGTGTTGTAAGCGGACGGGTTACCGCTGACAGCTACTTGTGTGACAAAAAAGGAAACCTCAAATCCTGCCAGATCGGCTCCAAACAGACACAGATCATCTACGCCGATGAAGCCGGCGCAGACACCAAAGAAGTCCCCGTTTCTGCAAAGATGCAGCAGGAACGCTGTCTGAATGAACAGGAAATTGCAGCGCTCTGTGCCGAAGCTGTTCGTGTGGAAAACCATTACGGACAGCCCATGGATATTGAATGGGGAATCAACAACGGATCGGTATACATCTTACAGGCACGTGCCATTACTACCCTTAAAACAGATCATTCCGAAGAGGACCGACTGGTTGCCGAATACATAAAGGACAGTACCATCAAGGGAAAAGAAAAGGAAAACATGGCTTTCCAGTTGGAGAAAATGCCCTATGCCTATCGTCCGCTTGATTATGACTACATGCTGACCATCAATCACCAGAAAGCAAAGATCTTCGGCGAAAACGGTCTGGTACTCACCACCGATCCACAGATGGACGATGACGGAATCCAGACCCTTCCCACCTCAAAAATCGGACTCAACAAGAACATTTTCAAACTCCCCGGCACCTTAAAGATGCTGAAAAATTTTGATCTTTGTGCAAAGAAATGTCATGCCTTTATGCCGGAATACGAATCTGAAATAACAGGAATCCGGGAAATGGATTTCCAGAACAAGTCTCTGAAAGAATGCGGTGAATTCATTACTTACAGCCTGGAATTGTTAAGCCGCCTGACCTATGACCGGTTTAAGTATGCTCTTTTCCCGTCTGTTCTCGCCAAGGATCTGGAAAAAGCAGTGCAGAAGGTAGATCCGAAGTATAGCAAATATGATTTATTCTGGGGCTTAAATAATAAAACCGCCGAAGTGACCAGAGATATTGCTGCTCTTGCCGCAGAAATCAAGACAAATGAAAAGCTGTCCGCAGAAGTCTTAGCAGGAGCAAAGTATGCAGATCTCTGTCAGAAGTTTCCTTATATTAAAGACAGTTTCGATGCCTTTTTACAAAAGAACGGCTACAAATCCGACTACAACTGCTACTGTGTGCACGCACAGACCCTGCTGGAAGATCCTGACCGATTAATCCATATTTTACAACCGTTAATCGCCGATCAGGAACAGTCCGGGATAAAAGAAGAAGACAATAAGGACTTTTCCGCATTAATGAATCAGTTGAAGGAAATTTATGGGGATAAATATCCGGCACTGGAAAAGAAAATCGAAGATTTCCGGTATTTCCACATTGTGCGGGAAGAAAGCCAGTATTTATGGGAAACCATTTTCTGCTGTGTACGCCGCTGCCTGAAACGTACCAATCAATTATTACTTGGCAATGAAGACTTCGAAACCGGTATTGCGAACCTGTTTGCAGAAGAACTCATCGAAACCTGTAAGCGTGGCTCCTTATCTGAAAGTGACAGAGAAAAGATCAAACGCCGTAACAGCAAGCATGAACTTTCCCAAAAGGTATGGGATGCCTCCAAGCTTCTGGTCTTTGACTCCAATGGCGATGTGTTAAAGGGAGTCAGCGGAAGTGCCGGAGTTGCCGTCGGAAAAGTCTGTGTCATTCATGGACCGGAGGAATTCCACAAGATGCACAAGCGCGATATTCTGGTCTGCCATCTGACCGATCCCGAATGGACTCCGTTATTCGGTCTGGCCAGTGCTGTGGTTGCGGATACCGGTTCTGCCTTAAGCCATGCAGCTATTGTCGCAAGAGAATATGGTATTCCTGCTGTTCTCGGTGTAGGTTTTGCCACAACGAAATTTCAGGATGGCGATACGATTAAGGTAGACGGTGATCACGGAGAAGTAAGCTCCTGCTAACTTCTGATGGACAATTTTATAAATAAGAAAGTAATATATAAGGATCTTTCCTATGAAAAAGATGGAAATGGAAAAAAAGAAATCAAGAAGAGAACGTATCCTCACAGAGCCACTCCTGCCTCTGCTGATTAAAACAGCAATTCCGACCATTATCGGTATGCTGATCAATATGATGTACAACCTGACGGATACCTTCTTTATCGGACAACTGAATAATAAGAGCATGACGGCTGCGATTGGTATTGTTTTCAGCTTTGTAAGCTTTATACAAGCCGTCGGCTTCTGGTTTGGATATGGAAGCGGCAATTCCATGTCCCGAAAACTCGGCGAACAGGAGGATGAGGAAGCGAAAATTTTATCCTCATCGGGAATTGTAATGGCCATTGGAACCGGTATTGTGCTCATGGTTCTGTTATCCTTCTTTGTAGAACCACTGGCCCGCCTGCTCGGCGGAAGTGCCTCCGCGCAGCTCCTTACCTTTACAACGGAATACTTAAGAATCATTATTTTCAGCATTCCGTTCAGTCTCTTCGCACTCACTGTTTATAACCAGTTCCGGTTATGCGGCAATGTGAAAGACGGTATGATCGGTCTGCTCGTCGGTATGTTAAGCAATATGATTCTTGATCCCATTCTGATCTTTGGGTTCAAAATGGGCTTTATCGGCGCCGGATGGGCAACACTTGCCGGCCAGGTCATTGGCTCCGTCACGTTATTTATATTATCCCGGCAGCATGGCAATATTCCTGTAAGTCTCCGGGCAGCACACTTTACGAAAGAACGGATTTATCATATTCTGGCAGGCGGTGCTCCCAATTTTTCCAGGCAGGGCATTACCAGCATTGCCAGTGTACTTCTGAATATTGTTGCCGCCCGGTACGGAGAAGCCACGATTGCCGCTCTTACGGTAAGCTCCCGGATTGCCGCCCTCGCCTACATGGTCATGATTGGCTGGGGACAGGGCTTCCAGCCCATCTGTGCCATGAATTACGGTGCAAAGCAGTATGACAGAGTGAAACAGGCCTTGAAGCTTACGCTTTCTATTGGGACCATTTTCTTAATTGTTGCTACGGCACTGCTTGCTGTTTTCGCATCACCCGTTACGGCAATTTTGAGCAAGGACCCGGAAGTCATCCGGCTTGGAGCACAGATTCTACGCATCCAGTGTACCACCTTACCATTTATGGGATTTTATGCGGTCAGCAGTATGTACATGCAGAATATCGGACAATACTCCCGTGCTTTATGGATTTCCATTGCGCGACAGGGTTTCTTCTACATTCCGCTGCTGTTCCTTCTTCCTGCCATTGGCGGTCAGTTGGGATTATTCTGGGTACAGCCTGCGGCAGATTTCCTGTCCGTAATTTTTGCAGGTATTATTTTGTGGCGTTATCGGAAGCTGCAATGAAAGAAACTGCATTTAAAGAAGCTGCATTAAAAGAAGTTGGAATAAATAAGAGTTGGAATGTTACGCCTGCTCCCGATATATTAAATATTCCATAAACTTCTGAACCGCAGGTGTTAACCGGTCTTGCTTCTTTCTGGCAAGGCCGATTTCTCTGTAATAAGGAACCTTTAGGGGACGGATTTCCATGTGATAGGGAATCCTCTGCAGGATCATATCCGGCAGAATTCCAATCCCAAGTCCCTTTTCCACCATGGACATAATCGCAAAGTCTTCCCATGTCGTGAACCGGATCTGCGGATGTACCTGATTCAATTCCAGAAGCTCTGATACTTCGGTCTTTCCTCCATGCTCGAGCAGCAGAAACGGCTGATCCTGTAAGCTCTGAACATCGATCTTTTCTTCCCCGGCCAGTGGATGCCCCACCGGCAGCACAACCTTGTATTCATCCTGTTTCAGGGAAATGGTATCAAAATATTCCTTCGTAGGCAGACTTAAAAAGCCACAATCCACACGCCCTTCTTCAATCCACTTCTCCACTTCCGCATAATCTCCCAGCAGCATTTCACATTCAATTCCCGGATAATCCTTCTGAAACTCTGCAAAAATATTCGGCAGCCAGTGAATCGCCACACTCGCAAAGGTTCCGATCCGTACAGCACCTGTCTGAATCCCGTTCATCTGCTGAATGTATTCTTCAAGCTCCCGATAATCCTTAAGAAGTGCCCGGATCTGGGGAAGCACCTGCTCTCCGGAGGACGTCAGGCAGATTCCGTTCCGGCTTCGTTCAAGCAAGGTAATTCCCCACTCCTTTTCAAGATCCGCAATCATTTTACTGATCGAAGACTGTGCATAATTCAGACTTTCTGCTGCTTTCGTAAAGCTTCCCTTCTCCACCGTCTTGACAAACGCAACATACTTTAATAAATTATTATCCATTTCTATATTCCTTTTTTCGATTTATAGAATCGTATTTATTCGCTTTTTATATTTTATGGAATCCGGTAAGATATTTCAAGTAGATTATAGCTTGTAGGAAAGGTGAAATATTATGAATGCTTCAACTACGAAAATCGATATGTTACATGGACCACTCACAAAGAAACTACTGCTTTTCACGCTTCCGATTGCCTTAAGCAGTATGCTTCAACAGCTCTTTAATGCCGCAGATACTTCCATTGTCGGATACTTTGACAACGCAAATTCCCTTGCTGCTGTCGGCACCAATGGGGAAATCATTGCACTGATCGTTTCTCTGTCTTCCGGTCTCGCCATCGGAGCAAACGTACTCATTGCCAGCCGGATCGGTCAAAAGAGAACGGACCAGATCTCACAGATTGTTCATACAACAATTACACTTGCAGGCATTCTGGGGATCATCGGACTTCTCCTGGGGCAGGGGATTACAAGGCCTCTCCTCACCTTAATTCAGACGCCGGATGAGATTCTGCCGTCTGCGGAACTCTACTTAAGAATTTATTTTCTGGGCTATCCGTTTTTACTTCTCTATGATTTTGCCTCTGCCATCCTCCGCGCCAGAGGAGACAGCCGCTACCCGTTCTTTGCCCTGACACTTTCCGGAATTGTCAATGTATTGTTGAATCTGGTGTTTGTAATTATTGTGCATCTCAGTGTTGCCGGAGTTGCGCTGGCAACCGTCCTGTCCACAGGCCTGTCGGCTATGATGCTTCTCTACCGGCTGCAAAAGGATCCCGGTGAATTTCACTTATCCTGGAAGAAGCTGCATCTTGATTGTGCAGATCTCACGCAGATTTTGAAAATCGGCGTTCCCTCTGCCATTCAGGGTGCCGTATTCTGCTTTGCCAATATTTTCGTGCAGGCATCGGTAAACAGCTTCGGAGCGATTGCGATCGCCGGAAGCACCATCGCGATGAACTTTGAATACTTTACCTATTATATCATTACCGCTTTCGGTCAGACAGCTACAACCTTCGTCAGCCAGAACTATGCTGCCAGACAATATAAACAATGCCGGAAAATCCTGTGGCTCTGTATGGGATACTCAACATTGTTCAGTATGCTGATGATTGAACCCATTGTTGTATTCCGCAGCGGACTCTCCGGCTTGTTTTCCACGGAACAGGCTGTGATTCAGAATGCCGGTATCCGTGTCATGTGTATTCTGTTTTTTGAACCCTTATGCAATCTGTATGAGATCGCAGCAGGTGTCCTGCGTGGCACCGGTCATTCCCTCCTGCCTGCAGTCATTACCGTTCTCGGAACCTGTGCCTTCCGGATTATCTGGATCTGCACCATCTTCCGGCAGCATCCTCAATTGGAAGTGCTCTATGCTGCATTTCCAATTTCCTGGGTAATAACAACGATATTCATGCTTGCCAGTCTCGTTTTCCTTTACCCTTTTCGCCCCAGATCTTTATCTGACTGAATAGTTACTCTGCTTCTTCATGTGCCACCAATACACTACAAAAATGGCTGCGCCTGTAAAAATCCAGGAAGCAACGTACACATTCATAAGCATTTCATAGGTCGGAATCCACCGGAATACTGTCACCATCCAGATCACACGGAATACCACTGTTCCCAGAATGGTAATAATGGATGGTTCCAGGGATTTTCCCATCCCTCGTAAGGCCGCACTTTCGACCTCATAAGTTGCAGTGAGACCTTCCAACGAGCACACATGATGCATTCGAATCAATCCATAAACTGCTACTGCACTACTGGTTGTATAAATGCTTACAAAGAAATCATCCCAAATCATAAAAATAATCGCAAGAATTTCTGTAAACACAACTCCGAAAAGCATACACAGCCAAAATATCTTTTTACATCTTTTGATATTTCCTGCTCCGTAATTCTGACTGGTAAAGGTGACTGCGGCCTGCGCAAATGCAGAGGCAATATCATATGTAAAATATTCAAAATTTAATGCCAGTGAAGAACCTGCTATGGCATTTTCGCCAAAGGAGTTAATCCCGCTTTGAATAAATACATTTGACACAGAAAAAATCGCACCCTGAATCCCGGCGGGAATACCAATCACCAAAACCTTCCTCAGGTCATTACCTTTTATTCTCATTTTTCGAATCCGAAATTGAAATTCATCCTGTCGAATATATAGATTGATAAGAACCAGCCCGGCACTTAAAATATTTGATATTACGGTTGCAATCGCAACACCCGCAACTCCAAGTCCAAAGCAGATAACCAAAACCAGATTCAAAATCACATTGACAATTCCCGATATCAGAAGATAATACATCGGTCTGCGGCTATCACCAAAGCTGCGCAGAGCTGCAGAACCAAAATTATATACCGTCATAAACGGAATACTTATAAAATAAATACGGATATATAATAAAGCCTCCCGCATGACACTTTCCGGTGTACCTGACAGTTCTAAAACCGTTTTAGCTGTAAGCATTCCAACGCACATAAGAATTGCTCCCAGTATTACCCCGAATGTAATGATGGTATGAAGCATTCCGCTGATTTCATCCCTCTTTTTCTGTCCGATAAGAGTTGCCAGAGTTGCATTTGGTCCTACGGAAAGCCCGACAATGAGATTCACAAAAATACCGACAAGTGCCACACAACTCCCTACCGCGGCCAACGCTGCATCTCCTGCAAAACGCCCGACTACTGCCACATCTGCAGAGTTAAATAACTGTTGCAGAATACTGCTGAATGCTAATGGAATTGCAAATAAAATCAGTTTTCCTGCAAGTCCGCCATTTAACATGTCCATTTCTTTTCTTTCCATCGTATTTCTCCACTGCTTTCATCTCAAGATTAACTCAAAAATGATCCACTCAATGATTTTCTCATATGCATGGCAATTCAAAAATGCCAAGCCGGCTTTTGACAGTTCCGACTCAGCATTTATTCTTTTAATACCTGGAAAACTCCAGAATCTTTTTTGCATTCTCAATTCTTTCTTTGGTAGGAGGTTCTACTCCTTCAAGCTTATAAGGAATGCCAAGCTCCTTCCACTTATATTCTCCCAGTGTATGATAAGGAAGTACTTCTACCTTCATCACGGTATCCAGTGTATCGATAAATTCTCTTGTCTTCTTCAGATATTCATCTTTATCTGTAATACCGGGAACCAGAACATGGCGGATCCACATCGGAATGCCCTGTTCGGAAAGATATCTCGCACAATCCAGAATGTTCACATTTGTATGACCGGTAAGCTTTTTATGCTCTTCATCATCAATATGCTTGATGTCCAGCATTACCAGATCCGTATACTTTAATAATTCATTAAATTTGGAGAAGAAAGGCTCTTCTCTGGTAAAAGGCTGTGCGGAAGTATCCAGATTGGTATTAATTCCTCTTTCATGTGCCTTTTTGAAAAGATCAATCAGGAAATCAATCTGTAATAAAGCTTCTCCTCCACTCACCGTAATTCCGCCTTCTTTGCCCCAATAGCTGCGGAAACGCTCTGCCTTATCCAAAAGTTCATCCGCAGTCTGCAGGTTATCCGTCTCCGGATTCCAGGTATCTACATTGTGGCAGTACTGGCAGCGCATATTACATCCTTTCAGGAAGATAAGATAACGGATCCCGGGGCCATCAACTGCTCCAAAGGATTCTAATGAGTGAATTCTACCTTTAATCATCGTAATAATCTCCATTCTCTGCCGTGCCGGCAGCTGCGGGGTTGAATTGTTATATTTATTCTTCTCGTATAGTATAAACTACTTATCATTATTTTAGTCGAGTTTACTATGTGCTCTACTTTACCTGCTGCACTAAATTCAATCTTCACCTGCGGTTCGATTTCATTAAGTGCTCTACTCAAAAAACAGGGGCCGGACAACTGCCCGACCCCCAATTTACATCAATGATCTTTAAAACCTGTTAAGATTAAAGGCTCTTATGGCAGGTTCTTGCGATAACATCATCCTGCTGTTCCTTGGTCAGGCTGATGAACTTAACAGCGTAACCAGATACACGAATGGTGAAGTTAGCATATTCAGGCTTCTCAGGATGTGCCTGTGCATCTAACAGCTTCTCGGTACCGAATACGTTAACGTTAAGGTGATGAGCACCACGATCAAAGTATCCATCGAGAACGCCAGCCAGAGTATTCTTCTGCTCATCAAGGTCATGTCCAAGAGCGGAAGGAGCCATGGTCTGTGTATTGGAAATACCATCCAGAGCATACTCATAAGGCAGCTTAGCTACAGAGTTCAGGGAAGCAAGCAGACCGCTCTGCTCAGCACCGTAAGACGGTGAAGCACCAGGAGCGAAAGGCTTGTAAGCTTCTCTACCATCCGGAAGAGCACCGGTAGCTTTACCATATACTACGTTAGAAGTAATGGTTAAGATAGAGGTTGTAGGCTCGGAATTTCTGTAAGTCTGGTTCTTCTTGATCTTCTCCATGAAGGTCTTAAGAAGCCATACAGCGAATTCATCAGCTCTGGGGTCATCGTTACCATATTTAGGGAATTCGCCTTCGGTCTTGAAGTCGATTGCGCAACCCTGATCATCACGGATAACTTTAACCTTAGCATACTTAATAGCGGACAGGGAGTCTGCTACGTGGGACAGACCTGCAATACCGGTAGCGAATGTTCTTCTTACATCCGTATCAATCAGAGCCATCTCAGCTGCTTCATAGTAGTACTTATCATGCATATAGTGAATCAGGTTCAGAATGTTTACATACAGAGCTGCACACCAGTCAAGCATGATATCGTATTTATGCATAACTTCATCGAAGTCAAGATATTCGGAAGTAATCGGTGCGATTTCGGGACCACACTGCATATGCTTGCCTTCCTTATCAAGATGCTTCTCATCCTTACCACCGTTGATAGCGTAAAGTAAGCACTTAGCAAGGTTAGCACGAGCACCGAAGAACTGGATTTCCTTACCAGTCTGTGTAGCAGATACACAACAGCAGATGCTGTAATCATCGCCCCAGATCGGCTTCATAACATCATCGTTCTCATACTGGATAGAAGATGTTGTTACAGAAATCTTAGCTGCATACTTCTTGAAGTTCTCAGGAAGAGCGCTGGAGTAAAGAACAGTTAAGTTCGGCTCAGGGCTCGGTCCCATGTTCTCAAGAGTATGGAGGAAACGATAGTCGTTCTTGGTAACCATATGACGGCCATCCATTCCGATACCACCAACTTCCAGAGTAGCCCATACCGGGTCACCGGAGAACAGCTGGTTGTAAGAAGGAATACGAGCGAACTTAACCATACGGAACTTCATGGTCATATGGTCGATTAATTCCTGAGCTTCCTTCTCAGTTAAAGTACCTTCCTTAAGATCTCTTTCAATATAAATATCAAGGAATGTAGAGATACGTCCTACGGACATAGCTGCACCATTCTGAGTCTTGATTGCTGCAAGGTATCCGAAGTATAACCACTGGATAGCTTCCTTAGCGTTCGTAGCAGGACCGGAAATATCATAGCCATAAATCTTAGCCATTTCCTTCATTCCCTTAAGGGCTTTAATCTGCTCAGCGATTTCTTCTCTTAAACGGATAACTTCTTCTGTCATTGTTCCGTTACCGCAGTTCTTCTTGTCTTCTGTCTTCTTCTGGATCAGGAAATCGATACCGTAAAGAGCAACTCTTCTGTAGTCACCTACGATACGTCCACGACCATAAGTATCAGGAAGTCCTGTTACGATATGAGTATGACGAGCAACCTTCATCTCATCAGTATATGCATCAAATACTGCCTGATTGTGTGTCTTATGATAATCGTTGAAGATCTTGTGGAACTTAGGGTTAACTTCATAACCATAAGTGCTTGCAGCTTCTTCTGCCATCTTAATTCCGCCGTAAGGCATGAATGCTCTCTTTAACGGCTTGTCTGTCTGAAGACCAACGATCTGCTCAAGATCCTTCATAGACTCATCAATGTAGCCAGGGCCATAAGCGGTAAGACTGGAAACAACCTCTGTTTCACACTCTAAAACGCCGTCATGTTCACGTTCTTCTTTCTGTAACTCCTGAAGTCTTCCCCAAAGCTTATCAGTTGCTTCGGTAGGTCCCTCCAGAAAGCTCTCGTCACCATCATAAGGTGTGTAGTTTCTCTGAATGAAGTTACGTACATTCACGTCTACATCCCAATGGCCGTCTTTCACAAATCCTCTCCATGCTTCTGCCATGAAAATTTACCTCCTTTTGGTAATTACAATAATATTATCAACAGGGAACCTGTATATCCAGTTCACCTACTGTTGTTTACGTTAAAAGTTTACTACTTATAATAGCTAAGTGTCAACTGTTTTGCGCAATGCACGCACTTTTGTACATTGTTTTTCGAAAATGCTTCCTCTTCCTGCTCCTTTATCAACTCTTTCATTCGTTTATGACGCTTATACCACCAGGATTCTTCCGGTTTCCCTGTCTTTTTCGTATTTCCTGTTGTGTTCATGGGAATCCCTTCTCCACGATGTTCTTCTATCGATGCCCCAAACTTTTCTATGCAAAGATTGGATGTCTGAAACGGAAACTTCACCGAACGGTTTTCGACCGTATATCCCAGCACCCATGCTTCATAATCCGGATCATTCTTCATCTGCTCCCAGCCTTCTTCGGTTATTGACCACATTTCCGTATTATTCTTCTGCGAACTGTCATAGGGAACACGATCCATCAGACCTTTTAAAAACGCTTTATATTCATCCATTGTCATATCGCTTCTGGATATATTTTCTGCACCACAATTTTGGATATGTCTTTTCCCTGCCTCGACCTGTTTATTTGCATGGGCGGCACGATCCGGATGCCTCTGCGTAAATTCTTTTACCGCATTTTTATATTCCTTTTTTGCCTGTGTCGGAAAAGTAGTTTCATTATTTGTATCTCGTTGTTTCGACGCTGTTGTTTTTGTGTTGGTATTCGTATAAGCATAACCCATAAATTTTGCCGCACCTATATTCATTCTCTGCCATCTCCTTTACCCTCTGAAATAAAAAAGCACTGTATTCCAACTCCTTTGAAATACAATGCTTCCATGCAGTTTTTATATCGTCATGCCGGTGTTGTTTCTTTACCCCTGGGTATAACTGTGAAAAGTTCTGTCCTGCTACCACAACCTGCTTAAAGGAAATTGTGTAACAGGCTGTGACATAATTTCATTAACTTCCCTTTTGGCACCCTTAGGTATCATTTTGCCAACACCGACAAAACGATCCGACACCTCTATTCCAGCACTTTCACAAGATTCCTTTGCTTTACATTGTCATACTGCTCTTGACGGCAGTACAACCATCTCAAGTGCTGATAACTTTTCCAAGGAAACCATATGCTCGTCTGGTTTCTCCTTGTCCAAAGAAATTCCCTTGATTTGTGCTACTTCCTCGCCTTCTTTAATAATCGGTACTGGAAACTGAAACTTAATATTCTGAATCCGATTTCCATCTTCCCGTCTTTCCTGGAATATATCAATGCGTTCACTCCTCTCTAGTGTGGTAAAATCAAAGTGGGATTTTTCAACAGCATGGCAATAACCGGGGCATATTTAGATATTCCATAATCTTCAACAATACTGGTTATTCTAGCACCTGCATCCTTTGATGAAGCACCACATAAGAAAACCCGTTCATCAGCAGTTCCATAATCCAACACTATAAAACGATCATGGAATATACCTCCAGTCTTTTTCATTGATATTATTACGGATGGATATTCCTTGCAAAAATCCGTAAATTCTATATTATGAAGTTTATTATTCCCAACATTATCGCTGAATAAAGTAATATTTACTCCTGTAGGAGAATTTTTAAGATGTACCAGCGTTCTTAATCCAATATAATTATCAACAACATATATTGACGACTTTGCCTGTTTATAAA
>CAVHRK010000100.1:0-3745 GCA_963638365.1 Anaerobutyricum sp.
GAAGTGGTTTATGGACAATATAGTAATCAGCATTGATGGAAGGAAGGAAATTCATGACTCAGTGCGCTCTTATTCCGGGGGAAGCGGTTCATATGACAGGATACTTCCATTGGCAAAACAGTTGGTTCGTGAACGTGGAAACAAAAGCTATTTTATAAGAGGAACCTTCACCAAAAAGAATATGGATTTTTCTAAGGATGTAGAGCATCTTGCAGAGTTGGGATTTAATGAAGTATCGCTGGAACCTGTCGTAGGAAAGGGAGATGACAGTCTGTATTTTAAAGAGGAAGATGTTCCGGCCATTTTAAAAGAATATGAGAATCTGACAGATAAGTATTTGAAAATCATTTCGAAAAATCCTAAGTTTCGGTTTTACCATTTTAATATCAACCTTTTTGATGAACCGTGTATTTACAAAAAGGTCAGTGCATGTGGAGCAGGGAATTCTTACATGGCGGTTGCACCGGATGGAACACTTTATCCTTGTCATCAGTTTGTTGGTGAAGAAGAGTTTGCAGTGGGTGATATTTATCAAGGCATTAAAAATGAACGGTTGTGTCTTGAATTTAAAAGAAACACAATATTTGAAAAAGAAGAATGCCGTGGATGCTGGGCAAAGCTGTTTTGTTCTGGAGGTTGTCATGCAAATGCATATTTTACAAATGGGGATATAAAGAAACCAAATGATATATCATGCACTTTGCAGAAGAAAAGAATCGAATGTGCACTGATGATTGATGCATGGAAAGCAGATCATGGAGTGACAGCACCCGAGAATAAAACAATAAAAAAGCAAAACGATACAGATTCTGACCTTATAAGGATATATAAGGAATTGACTTTTACCAGTGCTGCGGATGCAGATATCAAAAGGGAAAATGCAAATATCGATGCGGATACATCTATGGGAACCATGTTAAAGTACGGTTCTGAGGGAGCAAAATACTTTGTGGACAATTATATCCTTCCAAAAGATATTGCAGAAGCACATATTAATGGCGATATCCATATTCATGATAAGGATTTTTACATGCTGACAGAAACCTGCTGTCAGATAGACCTCATCAAGCTGTTTCGGAATGGTTTCTTTACCGGACATGGTTATATCAGACAGCCTAAATCCATTGCAAGCTACGCATCCCTAGCGTGCATTGCGATTCAGGCAAATCAGAATGAAATGCACGGCGGGCAGTCTGTGCCAAATTTTGATTATGCTATGGCGGAAGGTGTCGCCTGTACTTTCCGGAAGGAATATTATGATGCAGTACAAAGATATTTCTGGATTACATATGACTGTGATAAAGTATTGGAAGATACATTTATAAAAACATTAAAAGAGTATATTCCGGAAGATGCGAATATGAGCAATATAGAGGATTATGAGCCACAGCTTGCCAGCTTTATTTTAAAGGAATATGGAAGATGGCTGGATGAGTGCCCTTCAAAAGAAAGTGTGCAAAGATGTCATAAATCGTCCGTCCGGATGGCTATGAAGAAAACGGACATTGCGACCTATCAGGCGATGGAGGCCCTGATCCATAATTTAAATACCATGAATTCAAGGGCAGGAGCGCAGGTGCCGTTCAGCTCACTTAATTATGGCACCTGTACAAGCCCAGAGGCAAGAATGGCGATGAAGAATCTGCTAAAGGTAACAGATGTCGGACTTGGAAATGGAGAAACACCGATTTTTCCGGTTCAGATCTTCAAAGTAAAAGAAGGCGTGAATTATAATCCGGGAGATCCCAATTATGATCTGTTCCGTATGGCAATCAAGGTATCAGCAAAGCGTCTTTTCCCAAACTTCAGCTTCCTGGATGCACCTTATAATCTGAAATACTATAAAGAGGGTGATTACAACACAGAGGTTGCCTATATGGGATGCCGCACCCGTGTCATAGGAAATCATTATAATCCGGATAAAGAAGTTACCTGTGGAAGAGGAAATTTAAGTTTTACATCTATCAATCTTCCAAGGCTGGGAATCATCGCAAAGGGTGATATTGCAGAATTTTATAAGCTGCTGGATGAACGCCTGGAAATGTGCTGCAGACAACTGCTCCACAGGTTTGATATACAGAAGAAAAAAACAGTTCGGAATTACCCGTTTCTTATGGGACAGGGGATATGGATTGATTCCGATAAACTGGATATAGATGAAGAAGTTGGGGAAGTTCTGAAAAACGGTACACTCAGTGTGGGTTTTATAGGACTTGCGGAGGCACTGGTAGCCATGACTGGAAAACATCACGGAGAAAGTGAAGAGAGCCGTAGACTTGGACTGGAGATTATCACACACATGAGAGAGTATCTGGATGATGAATCTGATAAAACAGGGTTGAATTTTACGCTGTTGGCAACACCGGCAGAGGGGCTTTCCGGAAGATTTGTCCGTATTGATCAAGAACGCTTTGGGAAAATACCGGGTGTAACAGACAGGGAATATTATACAAATTCTTTCCATGTGCCGGTATATTATCCAATCAATGCTTTTAAAAAGATACAGATTGAAGCACCCTATCATGCTTTGACAAATGCAGGACATATCAGTTATGTGGAGCTGGATGGCGATACAGCCAAGAATCCGGAAGCATTTGAGGCAGTTATCCGGTATATGAAGGAATGTGGGATTGGTTATGGTTCCGTAAATCATCCCGTGGATCGGGATCCGGTATGTGGATTTACTGGGGTGATTGATGATGTCTGCCCTAGATGTGGACGACACGAGGGCGAAGCAGTATCTATCGAGAGACTGAATGAACTGCGGAAGAAATATCCGGATGTTCCGGTCTATCTGGACGCAATTCATTAAAGTTAAAAAATAAACACACAAGCCTTGAAAAGCAGGCAAGAATGGAGGATTATTATGACAGGAAAAGTATTATCAAAAGACGGAATGGTTGGAACAGGTATAAAATTTGACAGAATCCGCAGAATTACAGGCTATCTTGTAGGGACAACCGACAGATTTAACGATGCCAAAAGAGCGGAGGAAAGAGATCGTGTTAAGCACAGTCTGTCATAACGGGCTTAGGATTGCCGGGACTATTCAGGATTCGATTGTGGATGGTCCTGGCATCCGTTATGTTATCTTTACACAGGGCTGTCCTCACCATTGCTCTGGATGTCACAATCCGCAGACGCATGATTTTGACGGAGGAAAAATAGCAGATACAGAGCAGATGATCATGCAGATAAAAAGCAATCCGCTGCTCTATGGTGTTACATTTTCCGGCGGAGAGCCATTTTGTCAGGCAAAGGCATTGGTGCCGATCGCAGAAGCAGTCAAGGCAATGCATAAGCACCTTATGATATACACTGGATATCTGTATGAGGAACTTCTGGAAATGAAGGAAGTGGATATACATAGACTGCTGGAATTGGCAGATGTACTTGTGGATGGTCCTTTTCTCATTGAAAAGCGTGACCTGACATTGCAATATCGAGGAAGCGATAACCAACGAGTTATAGATCTTGCAAAGACAAGGGAAAAAGGCGGTATTGTTCTTTATGAAAGCGAGTATGATGATATTGGATTCTAGTAATTTCTGTATTTTTACAGATCTACATTTCTGATTTTGGTTGTTTAAAAAGGCAGATGAAACTGGTACTAACGCTTAGTACCACGAAACTTCTTCTTGCAGAAATAGTTTCAAGAGATTATAATTTCCATAGGTGGACAGGTAAACTGGCAGAAATTTATTACTGTGAATAGTAAACTAACCTGCAGGCCACCGGAACTATA
>CAVHRK010000101.1:0-7472 GCA_963638365.1 Anaerobutyricum sp.
ATCGCCCTTAATTATCATAGAAGAATCTTATTTACAGAGTTTTTCTCATACTCTCTTTTTTATAGAAATTGTTGACAATTTTACAACTGATGCATATAATATTTGCAGAATCATAAAAACCTTTGGTTTTTGTAAGGACGGCGTTGCGACGGCGTTCTATTTTTTTACGCTTTTTAACCTTCTACTTTTATAAAAAAATTTATCGTTCTACCATGTCTTCCAACATCTTCTTCAACGTATCCGCAAACTCTTCCGGATTTTCCTGTGGAACAGTATGTCCCCAGCCTTCGATCAACTGCATTTCCTTCCGTGGTGCTGTAATGGCGTTATAATAATCCTCCGTATATTTCACCGGCGTAACCCAGTCACATGACCCGGAAATGAAACCAACCGGAACCTGAAATTCTGTTCCGTAAGCATACACATCCTCTTCACTGATATAGTCAAAAAGCTGCTTATTCAAGCTGATAAAATCTGAAAGACTTCCCAACTGTTTTCCAAACCACCGCACATCATCCACTCCCAGAAACGGAGAAGTAAGTGCCGTCCAGATATAGTTGCTTTCCTTGTCCGGCGTATGGTAAGGTGATACATAACTTCTTAATGCCAGCATGTTTTCAAGATTCTGCTCTTCCTGATACTTTTCAAACGCAGCCACCATAGCCTCTGTATCATCGCCCCGTTCCATCGCAAGAGAAAGGGCATCCTCATACGCATAAACATCACTGCCACCGGCACCCATTTGTCCAACGCCAATATAGGCTGCCACTTTATCCGGATGGTCGATTGCATATTTACTTCCCACCATCGTTCCATAAGAATGTCCGACAAGTATCACTTTCTCCTGATGGAATCTCTCGCACACCGCATCGACCAATGCATCAAGATCTGCTTGTGCCTGTGCAAAAGTCGCTGTTTCATTATCAGGATCCGTATCTTTGTTCCGGTAATAGGTGCGTCCACAGCCACGCTGATTCCATGCAACTACTGTATAATCTTCCTTCAGACAATTGGAAAATGCATAGGTTTCCATCGTATCCGGGCTTGCAGGACCGCCATGAATCCAGATGATTACCGGATTACTCCTGTCTTCTCCGCGCATCAGACAGTACTGTTCCTGCCCGCACAAATCAAGATATCCCTCTTCCTCGATTCCATCCGCACTATGTACACTGCCCTTAATTGCGTGAAAATTTCTAATTCCAATCACGAGTGTCATTGCACCAAAGATCACTCCCATAGCAACTGCCAGAATAATCTGTAACACCCGAACGACAATTCCTTTCTTCCTATTGGCGCCTGTCACTTCATTCCGATGTTTCAGATGGATTCCAATATGACCGATTCCAAGAATGATTGCTGCAAGAAGCAGAAAAATATTCGCTCCATAGATTCCCAATAAGAAAAAAGCAATCACCGGCAGGCTTGCTCCCGCCACAGGGACTCCAGCAAAGGAAGAATAAAAGTCGGTCATTTTCTGCTCACTATGAAAATATCGGATCCAATACCCTTCATACAAAAGCATTGCCACAACTGCCAGCACGAGCCATACGGTCCATGCATTCGGCTTTCGTAGATTAAAATCCGCAAAAATCAATACACTGACACAGACCAGCACCTCACCGACCCGTTCCAGCAAGCATAAGATTTTATTCTCATTTTTAACATAACTCTCATAATTCTCCGGTTTATGCTTCGTCCAGATTATATTTGGTATAAAAAGCATAAGCAGGAATATAAGTCCCACATAAGAAAATCCAAAGTGAATCATAGCAACGCTTTCTCCCATTCCGCTTCCTTGAAACCAGTCAGTATCGTATTTCCATTCACGATAAGCGGGCGCTTCACAAGCATTCCATTCGTTGCAAGAAGCTTCAACTGTTCTTCTTCACTCATTGCCGGAAGCTTATCCTTAAGCTGCATCTCTTTATACAACATGCCACTGGTATTAAAAAATTTCTTCAATGGAAGTCCACTCTCTGCATACCACTCCTTCAGTTCTTCATAGGAAGGATTCTCCTCTACAATGTGACGTTCTGTGAATTCCAGATGATTTGACTCAAGCCATTTCTTTGCTTTCTGACAGGTTGAACATTTAGGGTAACATATGAATTGCATGATCTTTGATCTCCTTTATCTTTATCCTATATCATTCTTATGATCAACTTTATTATACTCATATTTTTTCTGCTTTCACAATCTTTTCCAACCGATAGTGATGTTCCTCATCGAGCTCCTTTTTTCCATTCTTGTAATCATATCCAAACTTTCTGTAAAATTCCACTGCCGTGATCGACGCAGGTATTTCCACACGGCTTGCCCTCACATAAAATTCATCCTGTTCCAGAGTATTTATAATTTTTGTTCCAATTCCTTTCCCATGAAATTCAGGCATAACAAAAATGGTCAGTAAAATGCTCTCCGTCAGGCTTCCCCAAAAGCTTGAAATAGAACCTGTCCCAACAATTTTACCATTCCATTCAAATACATAGGTATGCGCATAACTTGTCAAGTTCAGAATTTTTCCAACATCATAAGTCTCTGCCAGCTTTTCCATTGCTGCAAGACCATAGTCTTTACTGTTCACCTCAAGAAAATTTCTAACAACAAGATTTCTGACCTCTTGTGCATCTTCTTTTTTAAACCGCCTCACCTGAATATCGTGAGGCAATAATTTTTTCAAAAGATAGTTGACATTCTCCTCAACCGGAGCCGTTCCATCAATGCGGATCACCGGGCACGGTACACGTTCCATCCACTCGGTGACGAAATTTTCAGGCCGGCTGCTCACTACCGAAAACCATGCATTCTCTGTATCGGCGAGGTCTCCCTTCTCCTGTATTCTGTCCCCGAATTTCTGAGCCGAGCGCATTTTTACCCGCTCCATTCTTGTCTCTTTGGGTACTTCAATCAACACGACATAATCCAATTTTGTGAGCAGCTTTTCTCCATAATCACCTTTTACCGCCGCAAAAACAAATCGGTCGTCTTCCTCGATCTTCTCCTCCAGAAGATGTATGACTTCCTCCTTGCTCCTCGGATTGGAAAACAGATAGGAGGCATCCTCTTTCGGAAAATATAAGTCCTCATTATCAATGAACTGCCAGGACATGCGTTCCGCCAAAATTCTCCCAATCGTGCTTTTCCCGGCCCCATTAAGGCCGCATAATAAAATTCCCATGAAAACTTCCCCTCTTTTCCATCTTTTGATTCTATTTCAACACAACTTTATCTTACCAAAAGAATATATGCCAGTCCATAATAAACAACAACTGCAACCAGATCATTTACTGTTGTAATCAACGGGCCGGAAGCCACCGCCGGATCCACCTTGATTTTGTGGAAAAACATGGGGATAATCGTTCCAACCAGACTGGAAACGACCATCGCAACAACAAGTGCAATTCCCACACATCCGGATACGGAAAATGCACCCAGCCATGCATATCCTTTGGAAAAATGGATATAGATACCGAGTAGCAAAAGAGCCATGCTGCCCAACAATGCTCCATTCAGCAATCCGATTTTCATTTCTTTTACTAGCAGCAGCGCTTTCTGCTTCCCGGTAATGTTCTCATCCATCAACACCCGGATCGTTACAGCTAACGACTGTGTTCCCACATTTCCGGCCATATCAAGTACCAGCGACTGGAAGCAAATCACAATCGGAAGTACGGCAACCACTGCCTCAAAAACTCCAACTACCGATGACACAATCATGCCTAAGAATAAAAGCACAATCAGCCACGGCAATCTCTTTTTCATACTCTGCGTTGTCGTCTCATTTAAATCTTCTTCTGCTGTCAAACCAGCTAACTTAGCGTAATCTTCCCCCATCTCATTGTCTACAATTTCAACAATGTCCTCAGAGGTAATTACTCCCAAAAGTCTACGGTCCGCATCAAGTACCGGAATAGAATCTTCCGCATAGTCCACAATCTTATCAATACAGTCCTCTACCTTCTCATGCTCCATCACATACGGGTAAGAAAACAGAATGATTTCGTTCATGACATCATTTTCCCGGGCAGTGATCAGGTCCTTTAAGTCGATGGCCCCTTTTAGCCTGTTGCTCCCATCCACCACATACACCGTCATAATGTTATCGTGAACGCCTGCCTGACGCACCACCTCGCTCATTGCCTGCCGAATCGAAAGTCCTTCCTCAATCCACACAAAATTGGTCGTCATGTAGCTACCAATTTCATCTTCTGCATAAGAAAGCAGTTTTCTGACATCCTGCGCCGTATGACTGTCAAGCTTTTCAACAATTTTACTTTTTCTTTCAGGCTCTAATCGTTCCAGTACGTCTACCGCATCATCCGAATCCATAAGGGAAATGATTCTTGCAGCACTTTCGACCGACAACTCTGCAAGATATTTCTCCGGTTCATCATAATAGGTAAAAATTTCCGCTGTCTTGGGAAGCCCCAATAACCGATAAATTCTCTTTCTTTCCTCACTGCCAAGACCAATCAGAATATCTGCCAGGTCATTTTCATGGTAATGTGACAAATACTCTGAAATCTTCTTATCATTATTATTTTCTTTAATATATTTCTTTACTTCCAGATATTTCTTGTTCATCGGGATCTCCTTTCCTGTTTCAAAGTTTCTGCAGCTTTTCAAATAGAAAAGGGCTCAAAAAAAAGCACTATACAGTGCTTTTCATCAACAAGAAATAAACACAGCTATTGAATCTTACCAGACGGCTGCGAGAATCCCTTATCATATAAAGCACTGCTTTTCTTACTTCGCCCTAAACTATCACAACTGTCCATAAAATTCACCTCCGTCATTTCTAAACAACTTCATTGATCTTCCTTCATTACCGCAGTTATCGTAACACTACCGTCCTGATTTTTCAACCTTGCGTTTTATCTTTTATTAGATTTCTTATTTGACCTTTGATCGGCTCATTCCATATGAATCCACTGTATGAATGCCGTTTTATCGGTGCTGTTATACCCCGCTTTTCTATAAAAATGAAGCGTGCTCTCTTCCTTCGAACCTGTCAGCAGCATCATTTTGTAGCAATTATTTTCTTCAGCAATGTGCTTTGCATAGTTCAGACATTCTGTCGCATATCCCATCTTCCGGTAATCCGCATGTGTTACCACATTTTCAATGAAAGCATACGGCCGGACATTTCTTGTAAGATTCGGAATAATCACACATGCACATGACGCAACAATTTTCCCATCCCGTTCACAGACGATCAAATGATGATTTTTATCATTGATGATACTTTCCCAAGTGTCACGTAATTGCTGCGAGTCTTCCGGTATCACCTTTTCGTGAAGGTATAGATATAAATGCAGTATCTGAGTGAGGTCTTCTTGGGTGGCTTCCCTGATCAGGGCAGTTGGCATATTGTTAATAGGATTATTGGCATGTAACACAAATTTCTGATTTGGATACCCAAATTCCTCAATCAGTTCATCTTCTTCAAATCCGAATTTCTTATATAAACTTCTAGGCGCAATTCCCTTGATATCATTTTCTCGAAATGTGGACACCGTTATATCTTTATCTCTGTCAAGCTTATCAATTGCCTCTCTTAAAAGAAGCGAAGCAATTCCCCTTTTTCGGTAATCCGGATCAACAGCCAGACAACATATCATATTATGCTTTCTGGAATATAATAGCACGCCAACAATATCTTGTTCGTTCTTCATGCACAAAGCACGTTTATCATTCATGAATTTCAAGACAGTCATTTTGTGTTCTTCTATACTCTGCTCTGTCTCTAAGCCTGGAAAATTCCAATTTACTTTTCTAACCAACTGCATCCATGAATCAATATCGGATGGTTTGCCCAATTCTACTTTTATATTTTCTATCATTAATGATCTCCTCAGATAATCATCATTCTTGAATAAAATGTCCACTTAGCTGCGTCCTATCATTATTTGAAATGTATATCCTATTATACATTACTTTGCTTATGTCCATAATTTTAAAGTCTCATGTTAGTCTCAACAAACGATTTCAAAAATGAGACTGACTTGAGACTACAACTTTGTAATTCACCTGCAAATGCCGATTTTATCGCATTTTGCTATATCGCATTGAAATGCATATATCATCAAATCCACAACTCTTCCAAAATAAGTATCCTCTCTCATTCCACGGCAAAACTTCAATATCTATTACTTCTATCTGCATGTAGTCCATTAACTGATGAAAAGCAATTTTCCCATAATGCTTACGTCTAAATTCTCTTTTGATATAAAACTGACGCAAATATAACGGTGTTGAAGTATGCTTTACTAGCGCATAACCTACTACTACACCATCTTCAATAAAAAAATAGGCATTATACTCATCGCTTATAAAGTTTCCCATTCTATATTCTAATTCTGTAAGAGTCATTGGGTTATTACTTTTCTCATCCTCAATTAAATGCATATTCATCATTGCCAATTGTGGGATGTCCTGATGTGTACATTTTCTTATTAACATGATACCCCTCCAAAAAAACTTCAAGTTTACTCTTCTTACATATCATAAAACAAGTTCAAAATAAAGTTCTGCATGTTGATTATCATTGTATTTATCAGTTTCTTTAAACCCTATACTTCGATATAAATGTTGTGCTATCAAAAACTGTTTTCTAGTATCTGTTTTCTAGTATCTTTTCTCTTGTGCATAACTTACTGCATATTCTAATAGCATTCTACCATAGCCATTTCCTTGACATTCAGGCAACACAAACATTCTTTTCAATTCGACTACTCCGTTAACATCATCAAGCGTTCGAATTGCAACTGTTCCTATGATATTATCATTATCCAGTAAACACCAAAAACACCCATTTTTCATATAATGTTTATCTACATCTGCAATATCTATATGTCTATCTTTAGGCGAATATGGTATCCCAACAGCCGGAAAACATTTTCTAAAAAACAATCTGCTTGCTGTTGCATATCCCCTTTGAATGCGACAATTTCCATCTTCATTTCCTCTACAAAATCAAGTTTTTTCTCATCGAACACACCGATTATATCATCATATATACAATCTCTCCACCAATTTTTATACTCCCTTACAATACCTAAATTTTTTATTTAAATTCCACCGCCCGCTTATGCGGTGGAATTTACCTGTACACTGGAATTTAAAATTTCAAGTCAGCCTCCTTTGCCAATACAAGAGAGGCAATAAATTTATCTTCTCCTGCGGAATTATTCTCAATAACATTAGCCATTCCGTCTGCCAAATCATTATCTGATTCATAGCCAACTAAAGTTGCTGCCTTTTTTATCAGTTTCTCATCTACAATTGCAATATCATCTGGAACTAATTCATATCCAATATTACTATAGAACCAACTCAGACTACAATATCTGTATTCATTACAATACACAGCTTCCGTAATGTGTTCTCTTTTAAGTTGCTTAATTTCTTCTTTAGTGACAATATAATCATTTCCTTCATATTGAATTATACTATCTCCAAAATAATTT
>CAVHRK010000102.1:0-7860 GCA_963638365.1 Anaerobutyricum sp.
GGACAGGTGGCTCTCGCCACACCGGACTGGCGGCTCTGCCGCACCGTAATATTCATTCCCCTGTTTTGTTCAGCATCAGCAAGAATGGGACACGGATGTTCCATTCAGGTACAATCGAGCCCGGATGGCTCGTTGGACCGTTTGCGTCATATTGCAATAACCTATCCAAAACAGACAGAACTTCTTAGCTCCGTAGATCAGTTCCGGAATAAAGGTGTGATGCACCAAGTTCAATAACAGAAAAAGAGAACAAACTCTCGTCTGTTCTCTTTCGTAAAATTTTTTTATTCTTCTATATGGCAGTCCTACTGCTACTCTGCATTATTAATCTCTGCCAGATATGTCTCTGCCCGGCTTGCCCGCTCGGTATCCGGGAAGTTATCAATGACCTGTGCATAGATTTCCTTCGCCTTATCCTCCTGGTTATTCCGTCTGTAGGAATTACCAAGATAGAACAGTGCCTCGCCATTCGTATTATCATAACGGTAAGCACGCTCCAGATCCGGAATTGCTGCCTCATAGTCCTCTGCCCGGTAATTGTCATAACCGCGGTTATAATAATAGGCTGCCAGCTGGGGACCTGCGACCGTCATCAGATCCTCATATAAGGTATCAAACGAATCGGTCTTATACTTTTCGAAATCTTCACTCTGCTCTTCGCTTTCCAAAGCCTCCATATAGGTGGCAATGCCCTCAATATCCGTATTGTCTTTCAGATAAGCATCTACTGCCATCATCAGCGCATCGGAAGCCCGCAGTGTTCCATCCGTTCCTTCATAAGAACCAAGCTCCTGCTGAAGCTTCGTATTGTCCTCGGTCAGCTTCGTTACCTGCTGTTCGAGTTCGTCAATCGTAGCTGTCTTCGCATCCGACTGCTCACTGACCGTACGCAGTTCGTTATTGATGTTGGCCTTCACGCTCTGAATCCGTGCCGGCAGAATTAAGCATACCGCAATTGCAACACCAATCACCACGCCAATCCCTAAATTTAACAGGGAGGAAACACCCTTGTTCTCCTTGATCTTCACCGGCTGGATAATTGTTTCATTGCCGCTCTGGTAACGGACCACGCCATTCGAAGTAACCTTCTTCTGAATGTCCTTCGCTCCCTCTTCCGGTGCCAGCATCCGGTCCACTTCCCGCATATAGCGGAGAGTCATCGTATTGTTCGTATCAATCTGGGTGCACTTCACAAGCTCTTTATGTGCCTTTTCCCATTCCTCTGCATCAATATAAAGCAGGGAAAGCAACTGATGTGCACGAAGATACTTCGGATTAACCGAAAGAATTTTCTTAAGCTGGATAATCGCCAGATCCTTACTGTCCTGATGGCAATACACTAACGACTGGTTGTATTTCTTCAATGCCTGATTGAATCCATCGAGTCTTGCCTGATTCGTCTGCAACAGATTAATATAATCATCCGCAATATTCTTGTTCGGACGGAGGTTTTTGCTGATAACCCACTGTCCTAACGCTTCTACCACCTCACCGGTTTCAAAATAAATGAGTCCCAGTAAATTCCTGGCATCGATATTATTCTTATTAAATTTTAAACTCTGCCGTAAGCTGTTCATAGCTCCGGATAAATCCCGGACAGCTGCTTTCTCAAGGCCATCATTGTAAAAACGGTTCGACATAAACAGAATCCGTTTATATAAGCCTACATCTGCGCCACATCCGGTACAAAAATCCTTCTCTGACAAACGGCATCCACAACGATAACAAATCATGCCGCTTCTCCTATTCCTCTGAAGGCTTCATTTTATCAATCATCTTAATCAAAATATCCGCCATATCTGTTAAATCCTGATTAAATATAGCATCCTCTGCATCCTCAACCTCAAGGCTCGGATGGAATTTCTTTAATTCCTCTTCAAAATCAATCATCCGGTGTTCTCCTCACTAAGGTCTTTATCTGACCTACCAAATACAATGACCCGGCAATATAAATCGTATCTGCTTCTTTCTGTATGGATTGTATATAGTGAAATGCTTCTTCTGCGCTTTCATGAAAGCTGCAATCGGCAGTTTTATATTGTGCCCAGGCAACCTTAAGTTTATCAATAGAAGCACTTCTGTCCGATGCAAGCACCGTGACCGCAATATGGGAAAAGAGCTGTGATGCGGCAATTGCGCCAATCATCTTATCATACTGCTTGTCCGCGACAACACCGAACAATAACAGTCTTTTTCCCTTCTTGGGTTCTTCCTCTGCCGATGCCGAAACTGACTGAAGAAATGCTTCGATTCCGTCTTCGTTATGCGCCCCGTCCAGATATATATTCGGAAGAATCTCCTCCATCCGTCCCGGCCAGAACGCGTCATATAGTCCCTTCCGGATTGCCTCATCGTCAATCCGTTCTTCCTTTAACGAACGTGCAGCCACCAATGCCACAGAGGCATTCTCTGTCTGATAAGCCGCCGTCGTCTGAAGTATCAGGTTATCATATCTATAATACCCATTACCGAAAGAAAAATCAATGCTTTTCTTTCGCATAACCGGACGCCCGATCTGACTTTTTTTGACAGCAATGGCAGGCGTTTCCAGTGTCGCTGCCGTCTGCTCGATCACCCGGCTCGTTTCTTCCCGCTTATCCAGATAAACAACCGGTGTTCCCGGCTTTATAATTCCTGCCTTTTCCCCTGCAATTTCCACAAGAGTATTCCCAAGATACTGCATGTGGTCAAACCCGATTTCCGTAATCACACTGAGTACCGGCCTCCCGATACAGTTCGTTGCATCCAGTCTGCCACCAAGACCGGTTTCCAGAATGATATAGTCCGGTCTCTTTTCCTTAAAATAACACATTCCCATCAGGAACAGAAACTCAAAAAAGGAAGGATGCTTTTCTTTCTGCCTGTCACTTTCTTCCCTGACAAACTCAAATGCGTTTACAAATGCTGCCTCTGGAATCATTTCCCCATCGTACAGAATCCTCTCCCGCATGGTTTCAAGGTGCGGAGAAATAAACATTCCCACATGAAAGCCTGCGGCCCGCAGGATGGACTGCAAGTAGGCACAAACGGAACCTTTTCCGTTTGTGCCTGCTACATGAATGATTTTACTTTCTATTCTGCTTCCTGTAAGCTTCTCTAACATTTCCTTCGTATCTGTCAGCGTATGCTTGCCGGCAAACTTCGGAATGTCCAGAATATACCCACAGGCCTCTTCATAGGTTACCTGTCCCATAGTTCCTGCCTATTTCTTAAGCTGTGCAAGGCGTTCCTTTACCTGCTCCATCATCTGGGTATACTTCGTCAGCTTCTCACGCTCTTCTTTGACCTTGGCTTCCGGAGCCTTGGACATGAAACGCTCATTGTTCAGCATGCCGTTGACACGGGCAAGTTCTCCGGTGAGACGCTTCTCTTCCTTTTCGAGACGTTCGATTTCCTGCCGGATATCCACAAGCTCTGCAAACGGCATATAAATCGTTGCATTCAGGATTACAACAGATACCATATCATCTGTAATTCCGGTCTTATCCTGTTGCAGGATAACCTCTGATGCAGAAGCCAGGGAAGCAAATACAAGTCTTCCGTCCTCCAGCGCCTGCTTCAGTTCCTGATTATCTGTAACCACATACACACTTGCCTTTTTGCCCGGAGCAACATTCATCTCTGTCCGTACATTACGGATTCCACGAACCGCTTCCTTTATAAGCTCTATGCCCTTTTCCTCACGTTCAAAATTCCATGCCGTCTGATATTCCGGCCACTTGGAAATCATAATGGATTCTTCCTCGGACTGTAAGGTGCAGAAGATTTCTTCTGTAATAAACGGCATATAAGGATGAAGCAGCTTTAACGCATTGATTAATACACTCTTCAGTGTCCAGAGCGCTGCCGTCTTGTTTTCCTTGTCATCGGAATTGTACAGACGGGGTTTTACCATTTCAATGTACCAGTCACAGAATTCATCCCAGATGAAATCATATACCTTTTGGACAGCAATGCCAAGCTCGAAGCTGTCCATATTGTCGGTGACTTCCTTAACCAGTTTGTTAAATTTGGAAAGAATCCATTTATCTGCTATGGCAAGCTGCAATTCTTCCGGATTGGTATCAGCAGAAGGGATATCAAAATCCTCTGTCATATTCATCATAATGAAACGGGATGCATTCCAGATCTTGTTTGCAAAGTTTCGGCTGGATTCTACTCTTTCATAGTAGAAACGCATATCATTACCGGGCGCATTACCGGTAATCAGGGTAAGACGCAGCGCATCTGCACCATATTTATCAATAATCTCCAGCGGGTCGATACCATTGCCAAGGGATTTACTCATCTTCCGTCCCTGGGAGTCACGAACCAGACCGTGGAATAATACGGTCTTGAACGGACGCTCGCCCATCTGCTCATAACCGGAGAAAATCATACGGATTACCCAGAAGAAAATAATATCATATCCGGTTACCAGTACATCGGTCGGATAGAAATATTTGAGGTCTTCGGTCTGCTCCGGCCATCCTAAGGTTGAAAACGGCCATAACGCAGAAGAAAACCAGGTATCCAGCGTATCCGGATCCTGTGTAAAGTGGGTGCATCCGCACTTCGGGCAGACTTGCGGCATTTCCTTTGCAACCACAATTTCCCCGCACTCATCACAGTAATAAGCCGGAATCCGGTGTCCCCACCAGAGCTGACGGCTGATACACCAGTCACGGATATTGTCGGTCCAGTTAAAGTAGGTCTTTTCCATACGCTTCGGAATCAGCTCGATCTCGCCATTCTTAACGGCTTCTACCGCAGGCTTAATGAGCTCATCCATCTTTACGAACCACTGCTGCTTGATCATCGGCTCGATGGTGGTCTTACAACGGTCATGTGTACCAACATTGTGGCTGTAATCCTCAATGCGTACTAAAAGTCCCATCTCATCGAGTTCTTTTACGATGGCATCTCTTGCTGCATAGCGGTCCATGCCCTCGAACTTGCCGCCGTTTTTATTAATGGTTGCATCATCATTTAAAATGTTGATTTCCGGAAGGTTATGACGCTTTCCGACCTCAAAGTCGTTCGGGTCATGCGCCGGAGTAATCTTAACAACACCGGTACCAAATTCCATATCTACATAAGAATCGGCAATAACCGGAAGCTCACGGTTTACAATCGGAAGAAGAAGCTTCTTGCCAATGAGATCCTTGTAACGGTCATCATCCGGGTTTACGGCAACTGCGGTATCACCCAGCATGGTTTCCGGACGTGTGGTTGCGAACTCGATAAACTTCGTTGTGCTTACACTTCCGTCATCCTCAATCAGAGGATACTTAATGTGCCAGAAATGGCCTGCCTGCTCCTCATACTCTACTTCGGCATCGGAAATGGAGGTATTACATACCGGACACCAGTTGACAATACGGCTACCCTTGTAAATCCATCCCTTTTCATGCATCTTGCAGAACACTTCGGTAACGGCCTTGTTACAGCCCTCGTCCATGGTGAAACGTTCTCTGTCCCAGTCACAGGAAGAACCTAATTTCTTTAACTGCTCGATGATTCTTCCACCGTATTCCTTCTTCCATTCCCAGGCTCTCTCAAGGAAGCCTTCTCTTCCCAGATCATGCTTGTCAATGCCCTGCTTCTTCAGGGTTTCAATGATCTTGACCTCGGTTGCAATACTTGCATGGTCGGTTCCGGGCTGCCACAGTGCGTTGTAGCCCTGCATTCTCTTATAACGGATCAGGATATCCTGCATGGTGTTATCCAATGCGTGTCCCATATGGAGCTGTCCAGTAATGTTTGGGGGTGGAATTACAATCGTAAACGGGGTCTTGCTGTGATCTACCTCTGCATGAAAGTACTTCTTTGCAAGCCACTTTTCATAAATACGATCTTCCATTTCTTTGGGGTCGTAGGTCTTTGCCAGTTCTTTGCTCATTGTTTTCTCCTTTACCTTAAAAATAAAAGAACCCTCTACAGAATTACTTCTGTAAAGGGCGTCATTTTACGCGGTACCACCTTTGTTTTTCACTCAAAACACTTCCATCAATCTGATCGAAAGCGTTATCCTTTAACGGGGATCAGCCGTGAGAACTTACCGGCTCCTATTGCCATGCCCTTCGGTTCTCCGGTTCCAAAGCTACCTTCCCTGCTGCCTGACCGGATATTCTTTCAGCCGATGGAACATCCTCTCTGATGCCGGAATAAACAGGTACTCCTCTTTGTCACTACCTTTTTCAAAACTTATTACATCTATCTTAGTCGGGTGTCAGAAGATTGTCAAGTGTTTTGTCCTCTGCTTCACCTACATTTGTCCTCTGCTTCCCCTTTCATTTTAGTTAGTTTCCGGAAATCTCTACAGATTCCAACCACCAGCGGAATCACCATTACTGCCCATACAACAGGTTCCGATATTATAACCCCCATATATCCAATAACCGGCACCAGGAACCAAGCCATCAATACCTTGCCCGTCAATTCAATAAAGCTTGATACAAGCGGTATCTTCGTATCTCCGAAGCCCTGCATACTGTTACGTAAAATGCAGATCACTGCTGGAAGAAAATAAAACACAGAATTCACCCGCAAATATAAAACAGCCATTTGAATAATCTCTGGTTCATCGCTTGCCGTAACCAAGGAGACTAATCGGGATGCCAGACCAAAAACAACAGCCAAAACAATTCCACACCAAATGAATGATACAAGAATTGTGTCACTGATTCCCCGCTTAATACGTCCGTATTCTTTCGCTCCAAGATTCTGACCACAATAGGTAGCAAGTGCTGTCCCCAGGACAAAGAATGGAATCAGGAAAATCATGGTAACCTTTCTTGCTGCCGTATGTGCTACAATGATATTCGTTCCAAGATGATTAATTCCTGTCTGTAATGCCAGCGATCCAAGCGTAACAAATGAAATCATAAATCCCATTGATAATCCGGAAGGAATTAACTGCCTGCACATTGCTTTATTTACTTTCAAATCTCTTAATGTAATACGTAACTGCGGATGCTTTTTTCTCATATAGAAATAACAGCATACTGCTGATACTGTCTGTGCAATCACCGTAGCCATTGCTGCACCGGACACTCCAAGCCCTAAACTTGCTACCATCAGATAATCCAACACAATATTCAACACATTCGATATCACCAGAAAAAGTAACGGTGTATACGAATCCCCAATTGCCCTGAGTATAGCTGCGCAAACATTAAACAGTGTGGTTGCAATCAGACCTGCAATAATAATCTGTATGTACTGAAATGCCTCTGGTTTCAGTTCTTCTGACACATTCAGGAATTGAAGAATTTGTGGCAAAAACAACAGGCTGAACGCAGTAATGAATAGCGTTATCCCTATACTGAGTGTCACGGTTCCACCAATTGCCTTCTTCATCTTTGTCTCATCCTGTGCCCCGACAAATGTCGATACAATAATTCCAAAGCCACAAGCAATCCCATTTAAGAATTCCACCAACAGATCACTTAATGAGGTGGTTGTTCCTACTGCTGCCAAAGATTTCTCTCCCAGTACACTCCCTATGATCCGGGTATCAATGAGACCATAGCTCAACTGAAAAAGCTGCCCGATATAAAGTGGAATAGCAAAAAGCAATATCACTTTTAACGGATTTCCTTGTGTAAGATTTTTCATTCCATATTACCTCTTTACGTTCCTTGCACCAGCATAACTTATATTGTGCATTTCATCTAAATACTGTTTTCTATCAATAAATTTCATAAAAGCACCTCGCAAAACAGAGGGTTGTCAAGTAGCTTGCCGAGATATTTTCTCCCAAATATTCAGACAATCAGAAATTATTCCAACATTTATACTACCGCGGTTATTACTAACATATATTCCACATATTATAGTTTTTGAAATGATGATAACTCCAAAGTTTTCTTTTTTATT
>CAVHRK010000103.1:0-53552 GCA_963638365.1 Anaerobutyricum sp.
ATGTTGAACTATGTAACAAATTTGCGTAAATTGTAACAATAAAATCAAGATCTTTTTCGTGTACCATTCCGCCCCTTACCCGATGAGTGGTGGAATGAAGGAAGCTGATCTTATTATTCAAGAGGTAATTATAGATGCAAAATAGTAAGGCTTATGACTGTTTATTAAAACAATTGAACGCAAACGGGGCAGAAAAAAAGGATGGGTATTATCCCAGAGTGATGGAAGAAATATACGATTGGGAGCGAGAAGAAGTAGAAGATATTATTTGGGACGCTTTTTTTAATAAAAAAGAAATAGAATTAGCACAATTCCTTCCCAAACTAGAAAAATATGATGGTATAAAAGCTTTAAAAGAAAGCCCTTATTTATTACAAATACCAAGTGAAGCGAGTGTAGAAATTGGAAAAATATTGTATGAGGTTACGGGAGATGAAGAGTACTTGAATTTGATTAAAAGAAATATTGATGCATCTCCGGAAACGATATCGTTTGTTTCAACTTTGTCATATTGTAAGCCTTGTCGGCGATTATATAACATTCTTGTAGACATTTATATTAATAATAGTAATAAGGTTAACAGGAGTACTGCTGTTATGGGAATTTTATATAATAAAGGGATAATTAAAGACAGAAGCAGCATTAAAGAATCAAATGATGTAATAAGTTTGCGTAAGAAATTCAAATCCGAAGATATTGCGGAACGTAAAAAGATTCTTGAAAAGTTTGAAAGCGGAGAATTAGCATTGTAAATTTGGGTAGTGTATCCGCAACTACTTAACGTCGGGAGAATTCAATATGTTTACATTCGGACAAAGACTTGCAGCCATAAGGGCGGTTTTGTCGGAAAAGAGCTGTGCAAGGCATTTGGTAAGATGATGTTAGTGAAATTGGGGTGGCTTTAATGAATCAATGTGATTGTGATGAGAGAATAGGAATTGAAATAAATTCATATCAACTGTATGAGGAACTTAGAAATTTTTTTGAATGTCAAGTCCAAGCAGGGGTGTTTTGTGACATACCTGTAGAGGCACCATATTTTTGTGGTTATGGTTTAATGCCTAAAGAAGTAAAAGAAGAATTTAAGTGGTATGCGGATAAGTGGTATAAATGTAAATTTTGTGGAACATTATGGGAATTTCGATATCCTGACTTCCCAGCAAAAGGATTCGTCAGGAAATTTCCTGATGGAAAATATAGAATTAAAGAATAAAATGTATGAAGATTTTAAAGGATTATCTCGGGCATATACTGTTTTATATAATTATTGTAAAAAGAAGAGTTTTATAGAAGCGTGGTGTATTGAAAATGCAGCCGTAGTGGAGGGGCCTGTGGATGTTAACGAATTAGTGGAATTATATATGCTTGGCTATATTAAGCAAAAGAGATAAGTTGATTTGTTAAATGGTGTTTGAGGATATGGAATAAGAACAGACCTGTAGGTTTAACGAGAAGTTTTTGATGCAGATTTCATAAAATTTTCACAGTTCCTTTATTTCTTTTTATGGAATAATCGAAAGAGCTGTGCTACAATGAAAAACGATATGTTAGGTTTCAAAAGAGGAGAATGGGAAACAATTATGAGAGTGGGATTTGATAATGAGAAATATCTGAAAATGCAGTCAGAGCATATTGAAGAGCGCATTAATAAATTTGGCGATAAGCTTTATTTGGAATTTGGTGGAAAATTATTCGATGATTACCACGCATCCAGAGTGCTTCCGGGCTTTGAGCCGGATAGCAAACTGCGTATGCTGATGAAGCTGGCCGACCGCGCGGAGATCGTTATTGTTATAAATGCAGCGGATATTGAGAAAAATAAAGTACGTGGTGATCTTGGAATCACCTATGATGTTGATGTACAGCGTCTGATGAAGGAATTTGAAAGCAGAGGACTGTATGTGGGCAGTGTTGTTCTGACCCATTATACCGGTCAGGCAGCAGCAGATGCATTTAAAGCGAAGCTTGAGAAGAAGGGTGTGAAGGTTTATCTTCATTATATTATTGAAGGTTATCCTTCCAATATTACGAAGATTGTCAGTGATGAGGGCTTTGGTAAGAATGAATATATTGAAACCACCCGTCCGCTTGTAGTGGTAACAGCACCCGGACCGGGAAGTGGTAAGATGGCAACCTGTCTTTCCCAGTTATACCATGATAATAAGCGGGGCATTAAGTCCGGCTATGCGAAGTACGAGACTTTCCCGATCTGGAACATTCCGTTGAAGCATCCGATTAATCTTGCCTATGAAGCAGCAACGGCAGACTTAAATGACGTGAACATGATTGACCCGTTCCATCTGGAAGCTTATGGAGTGACAACAGTCAACTATAACCGTGACATTGAGATTTTCCCGGTGTTAAGCGCTATTTTTGAAGGAATCTACGGAGAGTGTATTTACAAGTCTCCTACCGATATGGGTGTAAATATGGCAGGAAATTGTATCATTGATGATGAAGCCTGCTGTGAAGCCTCCAATATGGAGATTATCCGTCGTTACTATACTGCTCTTAATAACGTGGTAAACGATAAAGGCGGAGAAAACGAAGTATATAAGATTGAACTGCTGATGAAGCAGGCAAAGATTACGACTGATGACCGTAAGGTGACTGTAGCAGCAAACCAGCGTGCAGAAAAGCTCGGCGTTCCGACCGCAGCGATTGAACTGCAGGATGGTACAATCATTACGTCAAAGACTTCCGATCTGCTCGGTGCATCAGCAGCATTACTGCTGAATGCATTAAAGGCATTAGGCGGTGTGGATCACGATACGCATCTGATTTCTCCGGAAGCAATCGAGCCGATCCAAGTGTTAAAAACGAAATATTTAGGTGGAAAGAATCCGCGTCTGCATACCGATGAAGTGCTGATTGCATTAAGCATTTCTGCACTTACCGATGAGAATGCGAAGAAGGCATTAGAGCAGCTTCCAAGGCTCAAAGGATGTCAGGTGCATACTTCGGTGATGCTTTCCAATGTGGATATTAAGACATTTAAGAAATTAGGGGTGGATTTAACAAGCGAGCCCCGTAAAGAAAGAGGATTTTAAATGGACGATCAGAATTTGAATCAGTTTGACGGGGGACTGGGTGGAGGAGATAATTCCTCCGGCGATAAGGGAAATGGAGGAGGTCCTTCCAAGAATCCCAAGAAACAGAATATTATTTTGTTTGTGATCGCAGCATTGATATCCCTGTTGCTGGTCAGTGCCTTTATGAATTTCATGACCGGATCTTCCGAGCGGGAGATCAGTTATAATGAATTCATTCAGATGCTTGATGAGGATAAGGTGGCATCGGTTACGATTGATTCCGACCGGATTTATATTCAGCCGAAGATCGAGCAGAGTCAGCAGAATCCGTTGATGAATCTGTATGGAATGAGTTCCAGTGTGACCTTCTATACCGGTAAAATCGAGGACAATGATACCCTGACGAACCGTCTCTTAGAGCACAGTGATGTGGAAGTAAAGGGTAAAGTGGCAGATGGTTCCGGTGCAATTCTGGGATTCCTGCTTACCTATGTATTTCCGTTCCTGCTGATGTGGGTATTGTTAAGCTTCCTGTTCCGTAAGATGAGCAAGGGCGGCGGCCCTATGGGTGTTGGAAAGAGTAATGCGAAGGTTTATGTGCAGAAGGAAACCGGAATTACTTTTAAAGATGTAGCCGGTGAGGATGAAGCGAAGGAGTCTCTGCAGGAGGTTGTGGATTTCCTGCATAACCCGATGAAATATGCTTCGATCGGTGCAAAGCTTCCCAAGGGTGCACTGCTTGTCGGACCTCCCGGAACCGGTAAAACCTTACTGGCCAAGGCGGTAGCCGGAGAAGCAAAGGTGCCGTTCTTCTCTCTTTCCGGATCAGACTTTATTGAATTGTATGTCGGTGTCGGAGCTTCCCGTGTAAGAGATCTGTTTAAGGAAGCAACCAAGAACGCACCATGTATTATTTTTATTGATGAAATTGATGCCATCGGACGAAGCCGTGACAGTAAATACGGTGGAGGCAATGAGGAGCGTGAGCAGACGCTGAACCAGTTACTGTCTGAGATGGATGGTTTCGATACTTCCAAGGGTATTCTGGTACTGGGCGCTACGAACCGTCCGGAGATTCTGGATAAGGCGCTTCTTCGTCCGGGACGTTTTGACCGTAGAATTATCGTAGATAAGCCGGATTTAAAGGGACGTGTAGAGATCCTGAAGGTTCATGCGAAGGACGTACATCTGGATGAGAGTGTGGATCTGGATGCGATTGCACTGGCTACAAGCGGTGCGGTTGGTGCAGATCTTGCCAATATGATTAATGAAGCTGCCATTATGGCGGTGCAGCACGGCAGGGAATATGTTTCTCAGAAGGATCTGTTCGCAGCCGTGGAACAGGTGCTTGTCGGTAAGGAAAAGAAAGACCGTATCATGAGCAAGGAAGAGCGTAAGATCGTTTCTTACCATGAGGTCGGCCACGCACTGATCAGTGCATTACAGAAGAATTCCGAACCGGTACAGAAAATTACGATTGTTCCCAGAACGATGGGCGCACTTGGCTATGTCATGCATGTGCCGGAGGAAGAGAAGTATCTGCAGACGAAGGAAGAGCTTCATGACCGTCTGGTAAGCCTGCTTGGCGGACGCGCGGCAGAAGAACTGATCTTTGGAAATGTTACAACGGGCGCAGCGAACGATATTGAACAGGCAACGAATATTGCCACGAACATGATTACCCGTTTCGGTATGAGCGACCGGTTCGGCCTGATGGGACTTGCAACCGTAGAGAGCGAGTATCTGGGTGGCGGCGCAAGACTGACCTGTAGCGACCGTACCGCAGCCGATGTGGATACTGAGGTCATGAATCTGTTAAAGCAGTGCTATGATGAAGCGAAGGAAATGCTTGCCGGAAACCGCGAACTGATGGATAAGCTGGCAGCGCATCTGATTGAGAAGGAAACCATCAGCGGTAAGGAATTTATGAAGATTTACCGTGAAGAGAAGGGACTTCCGGATCCGGAGGAAAAGAAGGAGCAGGAACAGACCACGGAATCCACCTCAGAAGCAAAGGCAGAGCCTGCAACAGAACCGGCAGAGCCGCCGGTGCAGGCACAGGAAGAAATGCAGAAGGCCGTGGAGCCACAGATAAAAGATACACAGAATTATGCAGAACCACAGGAACAAAAGACTGCACAGAATCTGGAGCCAGCTCCGAAACAGCCAACATCTGCAGCGGGTAATTCAGGGGGAGCACCCAAGGGAAGATTTTCTAATGTGCCGTCTGACCGGGTGTAGAAGAGAAAATATAATAATAGAAAGAAAGCAGCCGTAAGTCGGAAGACGTGCGGCTGTTTTGTGCAGAGCACTTAGTGAAAGCAAGCCAAAGGTGCAGCTTGAGCTTAGGTGCGAGCCAGTTCAGAACACTTAACGAGAGCAAGCCAAAGGCGCAGCACGAGTTTAGTGAGAGGAACAAGCAGAGTACTTAGTGAAAGCAATCCAGAGGCGCAGCTTGAGCTTAGGTGCGAGCCAGTTCAGAACACTTAACGAGAGCAAGCCAAAGGCGCAGCACGAGTTTAGTGAGAGGAACAAGCAGAGTACTTAGTGAAAGCAATCCAGAGGCGCAGCTTGAGCTTAGGTGCGAGCCAGTTCAGAACACTTAACGAGAGCAAGCCAAAGGTGCAGCTTGAACTTAGGTGCGAGCGACAAGCAGAGACAGAGAGAGAATACGATGTTTGACTTTCAGGAAGAATTAAAAAAACTCCCGCACAGTCCCGGAGTTTATATCATGCATGATGCCCAGGATGAAATCATCTATGTGGGAAAGGCCATTGACCTTCATAACCGTGTCAGGTCTTATTTCCGTAAAATCGTGGGAAGAGGCCCACAGATTGACAAAATGGTTTCCCTAATTGCACGGTTTGAATATATTGTTACGGATTCCGAGCTTGAGGCACTGGTATTAGAGAACAATCTGATCAAGGAAAACAGTCCGAAGTACAATACCATGCTTAAGGATGATAAGACCTATCCATACATCAAGGTGACACTCGGCGAGGATTATCCGCGGGTATTGTTCAGCCGTCAGATGAAAAAGGACCGTTCCCGGTACTTTGGCCCGTATACCAGTGCGGCAGCGGTCAAGGATACGATTGATCTGATTAATAAGCTATATCAGCTGCGAACCTGCAATAAGGTTCTTCCGCGTGATTTCGGGATCGACCGCCCGTGTCTGAATTTTCATATTCACCAGTGTGTAGCGCCCTGTCAGGGACTGGTCAGTAAGGAAGAGTATGGCGAACGGGTAAAGAAAGCGTTAAATTTCCTGAATGGAGATTATCAGGAAACCTTGAAGGATCTGAATACCAGGATGCAGCAGGCAGCCGAAAATCTGGAATTTGAGGAGGCGGCCCGTTACCGGGATCTGTTTAACAGTGTCAAACAGATTTCAGAGAAGCAGAAGATCACCGATTTTGACGGAGAGGATAAGGATATTATTGCACTTGCGGTTGAAACAACAGATGCGGTTGTCCAGGTGTTCTTTGTCCGCGGAGGCAGACTCATTGGCAGGGAACATTTTTATATGACACATGTGTCACAGACTCCGAAGGAGCAGATCCTGCAGGATTTTGTGAAGCAATTTTATGCGGGAACCCCGTTTGTGCCGAGAGAAATCATGCTGCAGACGGATATTGAGGACCGGGAAGTGATTGAACAGTGGCTGACCGGAAGGCGTGGCTCGAGAGTATACTTACGCGTTCCAAAGATTGGCTCCAAGGAAAAGCTCGTGGAGCTTGCGGAGAGAAATGCGGAGCTGATCCTGAGCAAGGACAAGGAGAGGATCCGGAGAGAAGAAGGGCGTACGATCGGTGCAGTAAAAGAGATTGCATCGCTTCTGTCCCTTTCGAATATTTCCCGTATGGAGGCTTACGATATTTCCAACATCAGCGGTTTTGCGAATGTCGGTTCCATGGTTGTTTTCGAAAAGGGAAAGCCCAAACGCAGTGATTATCGTAAATTTAAGATTAAAACCGTGTCCGGTCCGGATGATTATGCATGTATGCGCGAAGTGCTGACAAGACGTTTCCTGCACGGCATGGAGGAGAAGAAGGAACTGGAGGAACACAACAAGGACGCAGAGCTTGGCAGCTTTACGAAATTCCCGGATCTGCTGATGATGGATGGCGGCAAGGGGCAGGTGAATATTGCGCTGCAGGTACTTGATGAGCTGCATCTGAATATCCCGGTCTGCGGTATGGTGAAGGATGATAACCATAATACGAGGGGGCTTTATTATCAGAATGAGGAGATCCCGATTGACCGCCGGAGTGAGGGCTTTAAACTGATTACGAGAATTCAGGACGAGGCACACCGCTTTGCGATTGAATTTCACCGGTCGCTCCGCTCCAAATCGCAGGTACATTCGGTACTGGATGAGATTCCGGGAGTCGGACCTGCCAGAAGAAAGGCATTGATGCGGCATTTCCGCTCCATAGAAGAAATCCGTGCTGCCGAAGTGGAGGATCTGCTTGCCGTGGATGGAATGAACCGGCCCGCCGCCGAAGGAATTTATCAGTTCTTCCGTACGGAAAAATCATCAGAACAAAAGTGATTTATGAATGCGCATGGCTGAACTGTTGTATATATGATACAATAAGGAAAAGGAGGGATTCCAGAATGTGTGATGTAGATAAGTATTTCCAAATGTATAATGAAATAAAGAAATTGCAGCCCGAAGATACACTGCAATTAGTCATACAGGCAAAAGATAAAGAAGAAAAGGAGTTTTTCGAAGTAGTATCTAATTTTCTGTTGCAGCAAAAGCAGAAACAGGTCATAGAGAGGAATTTGTTCTAGATGAAAAAATATATATTGATTGCCGGAGCAAATGGAACGGGGAAATCTACTTTGTACCGATCTATGGATTGCCTGAAGGGTATGCCAAGAGTCAATACTGATGAAATTGTAAGGCAAATTGGTACATGGGAAAATGCAAATGACCTCTTGCAGGCAGGCAAAATAGCCATAAGAATGATTAAAAGTTATTTTGAAGAAGGTATTTCTTTTAATCAGGAAACTACGCTATGCGGTCAAAGCATTATGAACAATATTGAGAAAGCAAAAAAGCTTGGATACTATATTGAATTGCATTACATTGGGGTAGATTCGGTGCAAATTGTAAAAGATCGGATTGCTTATCGGGTTTCTCATGGAGGTCATGGAATTCCCGAACGCGATATAGAAAGAAGATATCAGGACAGTCTGATCCGGTTGAAACAGATGATACCATTATGCGATTGTGCAATTCTGTATGACAATACACAGATATTTAATAGATTTGCAGTATATGAGAAGGGAAAACTGATCAGTCTTTCTAAAGAAAATCCGCAATGGTATAAAAAGATGCAGTAAATCTTTAATTGTGTAAGAATTACTGATATGGTATGATAAAAATATTCAAGATATATGAAGGGAGTATGGGTATGGCAAGTGTAAAGCTGGAAAAAATTGTTGAGAAGATGAAACTGGAGAATCTGACTCCGGAGCTGGATATTTCCAAGATTAAGATTAAACAGCCGGATATTAACCGTCCGGCATTGCAGATGGCGGGTTACTTTGAGCATTTTGAGGATACACGTCTGCAGATTATTGGTTTTGTAGAATATACTTACATGGAGGGCTTACCGCAGGCACGTCAGAAGGAGATCTTTACCAGACTTCTTTCCTATGACATTCCGGCGATTATTTTCAGCCGTGAGCTTCAGCCGAACCCATTATTTTTACAGATTGCACTGGAACACAAGATTCCGCTTTTTTCCACGAAAAAGGCAACCTCTTCCTTTATGGCAGAGATTATCCGCTGGCTGAATGTGATGCTGGCACCCTGTATTTCCGTGCATGGCGTTCTGGTCGATGTCTTTGGTGAAGGCGTTCTGATTACCGGTGAAAGTGGAATCGGTAAATCCGAGGCAGCACTGGAGCTGATTAAGAGAGGCCATCGTCTGGTAACCGATGATGCCGTTGAAATCCGTAAGGTGTCCGATGATACCCTCGTTGGTTCCGCACCGGATATTACGAAGCACTTTATCGAGCTTCGTGGTATCGGTATCATCGATGTGAAGACATTGTTCGGTGTATCAAGCGTTAAGGATACCCAGAACATTGACCTGGTAATCCGTCTGGAGGACTGGGATAAGGAGAAGGAATATGACCGTCTCGGACTGGAAGAAGAATATACCGAATACCTTGGCAATAAGGTGGTGTGCCACAACATTCCGATCCGTCCCGGACGTAATCTGGCAGTCATCTGTGAGTCTGCCGCAATCAACCATCGTCAGAAGAAGATGGGTTACAATGCTGCACAGGAGCTGTACCGCCGTGTACAGGAATCCCTCACAAGAAGACGTGACGAGGACGAAGACGAATAAGAGTTACGCATATTTAAGATAAAATAACATAAGAATAAAGAGAGGTATACAAACAATGAGTCAGTATGTATTTGGTGTTGATATCGGTGGAACGACCGTAAAGCTTGGATATTTTGATGCAGAGGGCAACGTTCTGGATAAGTGGGAAATCCCTACAAGAAAAGAAGACAACGGAAGCAATATTCTTCCGGACATTGCCGCAAGCATTGAGAAGAAGATCAAGGATGCAGGAATTGACCGTAAGGATGTGGCTGGTGTCGGCGTTGGAGCACCGGGACCGGTTGACAGCGAAGGCGTCATCTATAAGGCTGCAAACCTTGGATGGGGTGTATTCAGTATCAAAGAAACGCTGGAAAATATCTTAAAGCTCCCGGTTATGGCAGGTAATGACGCCAACGTTGCTGCACTTGGTGAAATGTGGAAGGGCGGCGGACAGGGTTATAAGGATCTTGTTGTTGTTACACTTGGAACCGGTGTCGGCGGTGGTATCATCGTCAATGGAAAGATGCTCACAGGAGCAAACGGAGCCGGTGGTGAGATCGGACATATTCATGTGGAGGATGCCGAGCAGGAGACCTGCGGCTGCGGAAACAAGGGATGTCTGGAACAGTATTCCTCTGCAACCGGTGTTACCCGTCTTGCAAAGCGTAAGCTGGAAAAGACCACACAGGATTCCGTTCTGCGTACAACAACACTTTCTGCAAAGAGCGTATTTGACGCAGTAAAAGCAAAGGATCCGGTTGCGATGGAAATCGCAGAGCAGTTCGGACAATATCTGGGAGAAGGACTTGCAGCAATTGCCTGCGTAACCAACCCGGAAGCTTTCGTTATTGGCGGCGGCGTATCCAAGGCAGGTCCGGTTCTCATTGATTATATCAAGCCTTACTATCAGAAGGCTGTTTTCCATGCAAGCAGGGATGCAAAGTTTGAGCTTGCAACACTCGGAAATGATGCGGGTATTTTCGGAGCAGCCAAGCTGGTATTAGATCGTTAGTAACAAATAAGAAAAGTAACATGCAGGAGTGCGGTTTGGAACTTATAAATGAAGCAGTTTATGAATATATCAGTCAATATGTAGATCCAAAGGATATTCTGAAAAACGAACCGATGAGCCGTCACACGACGTTCCGTGTGGGCGGCGAAGCGGAAGCTTTTCTACGGATCCGCAATAAGGAACAACTGGAAAAGCTGATTCCGTATTTTAAGATGGTTGAGCTTCCGTATTTTGTTCTCGGAAACGGGAGCAATCTTCTGGTCGGGGACAAAGGTTATCGCGGTATCATTCTTCATCTTGGAGACGGGATGGATCAGATTCAGGTGGATGGAAACAGATTGACGGTTCAGGCAGGATGTCTCATGTCCCAGATTGCCCGGGAAGCCTATGAACATGCGCTGACCGGTTTTGAATTTGCATCCGGAATCCCCGGATCGATCGGCGGCGGCGTGGTGATGAACGCCGGAGCCTATGATGGGGAACTGAAGCAGGTAATTACGAAGGTGTGGGTCATGAATGAAGAAGGCGAAATCCTTGTCCTTGATAATCAGGATATGGAATTCGGGTATCGCACCAGCGTGATTAAGAAGCGTCCCTTTATTGTAGTGCAGGCAGAGATTGAACTGCAGCCGGGCAATAAGGAAGAGATTGCGGCGAAGATGGCAGAATTGAACCAGCGCCGCAGGGATAAGCAGCCCCTGCAGTATCCAAGTGCCGGAAGCACCTTTAAGCGGCCGGAGGGGTACTTTGCCGGAAAACTTATTATGGATGCAGGCTTACGGGGATATTCGATCGGAGGAGCCTGTGTTTCCGAAAAGCACTGTGGCTTTATTATTAACAAAAACCATGCTTCCGCAGCGGATGTGGCAGAGGTAATCTGCGAAGTGCAGGAGCGTGTAAAGGAGAAATTCGGTGTCGCTCTGGAGACAGAAGTGATCTTTTTGGGAGATTTTTAATATGCGTTTTGTAATTGTTACCGGTATGAGTGGTGGAGGAAAAAGTACAGCACTCCGTATGCTGGAGGATGCGGGATTTTATTGTGTAGACAATCTTCCGGTTCTTCTGATTGAGAAGTTTGTGGAACTGATTGCCATGCCAAACAGCGAGGTTACCAAGGTGGCACTTGGCCTTGATGTGCGTGCCGACCAGTCCTTTGAGGATGTAGAGAAGATCCTGCACAAGCTCCGTGACAACGGCTATTCTTTCGAAATCCTCTTTATGGAAGCGGGGGATGCCGAACTTTTAAAGCGTTACAAGGAAACAAGACGTGTGCATCCGCTTTCGCCGGATGGCCGAATTGAGGATGGAATCCGCAAAGAGCGGGAAATCCTTAAGAATATGAAGAGTCAGGCGGACTATGTCATCGACACCTCCCGCCTTTTAACAAGGGAATTAAAGGAGGAACTGGATCGGATCTTTGTGCGCAATGAGCGCTATAACAGTCTGATGGTGACGATCCTTTCCTTTGGATTCAAGCATGGTATTCCGGCCGATGCAGATCTGGTATTTGATGTGCGTTTTCTGCCGAATCCATTCTATATTGAAGAACTGAAGTACAAAACCGGAAATGACAAGGAAGTACAGGACTATGTCATGAGCTTTGAAGAGGCGCATATCTTTATTGACAAGCTGACGGATATGATTAAATTCCTGATACCCAATTATGTGAAGGAAGGAAAGTATCAGCTTGTGATCGGAATCGGCTGTACCGGAGGCAAACACCGTAGTGTGACACTGGCAAACCGTCTCTATGAGGAGCTGAAGGATCAGGGAGATTATGGGCTCAAGATTGCGCATCGTGATGTGGGACAGGGTATTTAGGAGAGAAGCATGTCATTTTCGTTACAGGTGAAGGAAGAACTGGAAAACGTGGTGCCGGGTGCCAGACATTGTCAGCTTGCTGAACTGGCAGCGCTTGTTACTTATGGATGTGTCCTGAAAAAGGACATTTCTGGGACACAAATTGAACTAAAGTCTGAAAACGAGATAATAGGGAGAAAATACTTTACATTACTGAAAAAAACCTTTATGATAGATGCGTGCGCGAATAAAGTGCTGCAGGCATTGAAAATGCTGGATGAATCGGGAGAACCTCTTTTTCCATTGGAAGGGGTGAACCGGATGCTGCTGAAGCAGAGTTGTTGTAAGAGAGCATACTTACGAGGCGCTTTTCTATGTACAGGTTCCATGAGTGATCCGAAGAAAGGGTATCATCTGGAATTTGTCTGTGAACAGGAGAAGCAGGCACAGCAGATCCGGGAAACGATTGCAGACTTTGATCTGGAAGCGAAAATTATTTGCAGAAAGAAGCACTATGTAGTATATATGAAGGAAGGGGCGGCAATTGTCGATCTGCTGAATGTCATGGGCGCGCGCCTGTCCTTAATGTATTTAGAGAACCTTCGTGTAGAAAAGGAGGTTCGTAATTCTGTAAACCGTAAGGTAAATTGCGAAGCAGCCAATATCACCAAAACGGTAAATGCTGCGAGCAGACAGATCGAGGATATCCTTTATCTGCAGAAGCATTACGGAATGGAAAAACTGCCGGAGAACCTGCGTGAAATGGCGGAAACCCGACTAGAATATCCGGAAAGTTCTTTGCAGGAGCTCGGAAAGTTCCTTAATCCGCCAGTAGGAAAGTCCGGCGTCAATCATAGATTACGCAAACTGAGCGAACTCGCCGATAAGATTAGGGTTTAAAGGAGGAGAATATTATGATGGAGAAATCGATCAAGCTTCAGTTGGATGGACAGCTGGAGGCAAGACCCATTGCAATGCTGGTACAGGTTGCAAGCCAGTATGACAGTACGGTTTATCTGGAAACCGAGGGGAGAAAGGTTAATGCGAAGAGTATTATGGGTATGATGAGCCTTGCATCGAGTTTAGGAACGGAAATCAGGATTATTACAGATGGATCCGACGAGGAACAGGCGATGGCAGGTATGGAGGCTTATTTAAGCAATCCTGAAGGTAAATAATGAAAGAAATGAGGGCCATTGTGTTGTCGGGGGGCAATACAGTGGTCCTTTTTAGTGAGAGGGACAAGTAGAGCACGAAAGCAAGCCGGAGGTGCAGCTTGAAAAAACTTCTATTTATATATAATCCGAGAGCCGGAAAAGAAAAGATCCGGAGCAATCTCTTAGACATTATTGATATTTTTGCAAAGGCAGATTATGAAATTACGGTTTATCCCACGCAGGCACAGGGCGATGGAAGAAGAGCGGTCGTGGAACGAAAAAGGGGTTACTTTGACCTGATAGTGTGCTGTGGTGGAGATGGTACGCTCGATGAAGTGGTGAGCGGAATGATGTATAGCAGCGAGAAGCTTCCCATCGGGTATGTTCCGGCAGGAAGTACGAACGACTTTGCATCAAGTCTGGGAATTCCGGGAAGAATGAAAGCAGCAGCCTCTTCCATTGTGAGCGGCCGCCGGTTTTCCTGCGATGTGGGTGCTTTTAATGAGAATTACTTTATTTATATTGCAGCATTCGGTTTGTTTACCGAGGTTTCCTATGCAACGAAACAGGATGTGAAGAATGTCCTCGGTCATATGGCCTATCTGCTGGAAGGCGTGAAGAGTCTTTCCAATATTAAAGCCTATGATCTCAAAGTGGAAAGTGAAGACTTCTCCGTGGAGGGAAGCTTTTTGTACGGGATGGTGACAAACTCGGTGTCTGTAGGGGGATTTAAGAATATTACCGGTAAGAATGTGCAGCTTGACGATGGCGAATTCGAGGTAACCCTGATTAAAAAGCCCAACAGTGCGATCGAACTGAATCACATTATGGCGGCACTGGTCAATCGTGATATCAGTACGGAGAGTATGTACTGCTTTAAGACGAAGGCACTGACGATCACTTCGGAGGAAGGCGTTTCATGGACACTGGACGGGGAATATGGAGGAACTCATAACAGAGTCGAGATCCGAAACGAAATGCAGGCTTTGCAGATTATAGTCCCGGAAGAGAGCCATTAAAAGCAGGAATTTCGTGATTTTGGAAGAAATATTCATTTTTTAGTTCCCATTTTAGGGGGAATCGGTTATAATGAGTGAGGTTGAAGAAATTATAACAAACCTATAAAGTATACAATAAAGAAAGGATGAACAAAAATGGCATTAGTTACTACTACCGAAATGTTCAAGAAAGCTTATGATGGCGGCTATGCAATCGGTGCTTTCAATGTGAACAACATGGAAATCGTGCAGGGTATTACAGAAGCAGCCGGTGAGCTGAAGAGCCCTGTTATTCTTCAGGTTTCAAAGGGAGCTCGTGCATACGCTAATCATACTTACTTAGTTAAGTTAGTAGAGGCAGCTGTTATCGAGAATCCTGACATCCCGATCGCACTTCACCTTGATCATGGTGACAGCTTCGAATTATGTAAGTCTTGTATCGATGGCGGATTTACTTCCGTTATGATCGATGCATCTTCCAAGTCTTTCGAAGACAATATCGCAATTACCAAACAGGTTGTTGAATATGCACACGCTCATGGCGTTGTTGTAGAAGCAGAGCTTGGTACACTTGCCGGTATCGAAGATGAAGTTGTTGTAGAAGCTGGTAAGGAAGCATATACTCATCCGGAAGAAGTAGAAGAGTTCGTTGACAGAACAGGTTGTGACTCTCTTGCAATCGCAATCGGTACTTCTCATGGTGCTTACAAGTTCACTGCTGCTCAGTGTACACGTAATGCAGATGGTATCCTTGTTCCCCCTCCACTTCGTTTCGACGTTCTGGAAGAGTGTATTAAGAGATTACCTGGATTCCCGATCGTACTTCATGGTTCTTCTTCCGTTCCTCAGGAATTTGTTAAGATGGTTAACCAGTACGGCGGAAACATGCCTGATGCAGTTGGTATTCCGGAAGAACAGCTTCGTAAGGCTGCTGAACTTGCTGTATGTAAGATCAACATCGACTCCGATATCCGTCTTGCAATGACAGGTAACATTCGTAAGTACTTTGCAGAGCATCCGGATCATTTCGATCCTCGTCAGTACTTAAAGCCGGCTCGTCAGGCTGTTAAGGACATGGTTGCTCATAAGATTAAATATGTACTTGGATCTGAAGGAAAGGCTTGATTGAGCTGATTTTCAGATAGATTCGACATACGAAAAACAAAATGAAAGGTGTTGTCCATTGGACAGCACCTTTTGCGTATCATAATATTATATATAACTGTAACTATTCAGAACTCCATTCGCAAAATCGCTGTTTCACAGCTTATGTTTTGCTCATGAAGTTACTTCGCCATATAAATTATGCCAAATGTTCTTACGAATGCAAGCATTCGACGTCCATATTGTCATAATTTGCATGGCTCTGAATAGTTACATATAACTTAAAAAATCCCCATAAAAGGGAGGATGCCAAGCAAACTGGTTTTGCTTGGCATTTATTATGAAAAAGTTATTAATAAATCAATTACTTTGATATAAGCGTTTTGAAATTTCTTTTGTGTTTCTCTTGTTCTGTATCTTATGATCTTAGTATATGATTGAGAAATGTCCAAAGAATGATTGGGAAATGAAGTTTTTTGAAATAAATTATGAATAAATTGTAAACAACGAATAAAACACACGGAAATCGGGCGTTTTTATAGAATTTGAAAAGAGATCTATGATATGATGGGCTAAAGAAAACCAGAGGGCTGCGGAGGAAATATGAAAACAATAGGAATTATGGGGGGAACCTTTGATCCACCCCATTTCGGACATCTATATGCGGCAAAGGCTGCCTATGAGGCGGCAAAGCTCGATCATATCCTGTTTATTCCTAATGGAACACCGGCGTACAAGACATCGGAAGGAGGCGTGACGGATAAGGAGCATCGTTGCGGGATGCTGCAACGATTAATTGAGGGGGAATCCTGGTGTGAATTATCCAGAATGGAATGTGAACGGGAAGGAAATACCTATACGGCGGATACGCTTCTGGAACTGACCAGGGAACACCCGGACATCCACTATGAGTTGATTGCCGGAAGTGATTCCTTAAAGGCCATGGCACACTGGTATCATCCGGAGGTCATCTTCCGTCTGGCAGGAGTGATTGTGCTGCTGAGGGATCAGGATACGGCAGAAACACTGGCAGAAACCGTGAAAAGGTATGAGGCAGAGTACGGAGCCGGAATCCGTTTGATCCCCTTTGAAAAACAGGAAATTTCCTCGACAGAGATCCGTGAGCGGATAAAGAATGGGAAGAACCTGACCGGTCTGGTTCCGGAAGGCGTGGAGCAGTATATTACAGAACATGGGCTGTATCGTTAGAGACAGATGAGACGGCGGATGGACTTGAAAACAGGAAGGAACAGTTATAACAAAGAGGGAGGTTTACGATGAATCCATATTTAACGGCTTATATGGAAAAAGAGTTTGATGCGGGAAAGGAAGCGGAGCGGGTAATCGCATGGATCCGGGAGTGGTTTGCGAAGAACGGTTCGGATTCGCCGGCGGTGATCGGACTGTCCGGAGGAAAGGATTCAACACTGGTTGCAACGCTTTGCGTGAAGGCACTTGGAAGGGAACGGGTATTCGGCGTATTGATGCCGGATCATGTGCAGTCGGATCTGCAGGTGGCAAAGGATATTGCGGAGTGGCTACAGATTCCCTATGCCATCGTGGATATCGGGGCAGCGACCGATGGATTAAAGAAGTGTTTAAAGGAAGCAGTTCATTTTGAAACAGGATGTACTCCGGCAGATCGAGAGTTTGTGCAGGAGACGGCAATGCTGACCAATATTCCGCCGCGGATCCGGATGACAACACTCTATGCCGTGGCACAGTCGATGAATGGCAGAGTTTCCAATAACGGAAACCGTTCGGAAAAGCATGTGGGCTATTGCACGATTTACGGAGATATGGCAGGAGATTTCTCAGCGATTTCCGCATTTACGGTAACGGAAGTGATTGCGATTGGAGAATACCTTGGGATTCCAGATCGGTTCATTCACAAGGATCCGTCGGACGGACTTACCGGAAAGACCGATGAGGATAACTTCGGTTTCACCTATGAGGAGTTGGATACTTATATTCTCACCGGCGTCTGCGAGAATGTCGAAGTGAAGAAAAAGATTGAGGAGCGTTATCAGAGAAACCTGTTTAAACAAAGCCCTATGGCAGCCTATCGCAAAGCTGAGAGAGAATAGTCATTTAGAGGCAGTTATAATATGAAGAGGGTCCCGGAAGGGATGAGGGTAAACAATGAGTACACAATATGAGGAACGCAACATTTCCATGGTGATGGATATGTATGAACTGACGATGTCCAATGGTTATTTCAATCAGGGCTTTAAGGACACGTGGGCAGTTTTTGACGTGTTTTACAGGAATAATCCGGACAATGGGGGATTTGCCATTTTTGCAGGACTGCAGCAGGTCGTGGAATATATTGAGAATCTGCATTTTAGTGAAGAGGATGTGGAGTATCTCCGGTCGAAGCAGCTTTTTACGGAGGAATTTTTGGACTTTCTGTTACATTTCCGCTTCCGCGGGACTATTTATGCAATGAAGGAGGGTACGGTGATGTACCCGAATGAACCGGTTATGACGGTAGTGGCACCTCTCATTGATGCCCAGCTGATTGAGACAACCATCTTGCTGGAGATTAACCACCAGTCACTCATTGCCACGAAGACCAACCGTATTGTGCAGGCGGCAAACGGAAAGCCGGTATCGGATTTCGGGGCAAGGCGTGCGCACAATGTGGACGCGGCAGTATATGGCGCACGGGCCGCTTATATCGGAGGGGCAGCAGGAACGGCAACGGTGCTCGCCGGAAAGATGTTCCATATTCCCATTTCCGGAACGATGGCACATAGCTGGGTGATGACCTTTGATTGTGAATATGACGCATTTAAAGCCTATGCAGAAAGCTATCCGGATGGAACGGTATTGTTGGTTGACACCTATGACGTGTTAAAGAGCGGTGTCCCGAACGCGATCCGGACGGCCAGAGAGGTTTTGGAACCAATGGGCAAAAAGCTGATTGGAATTCGTCTCGATTCCGGTGATCTTGCCTATCTGTCCAAGGAGGCAAGGAAGATGCTGGATGAAGCGGGACTTTCGGATTGTATCATTGTAGCATCCAACAGTCTTGATGAGTATACGATTTCTTCTCTGAATCGTCAGGGCGCAAAGATCGACAGCTATGGCGTGGGAGAGCGGCTGATTACCTCCTCCTCCACACCGGTATTCGGTGCGGTGTATAAGCTTGTTGCAGTGCAGATGGATGGAAAATTCATGCCGAAGATCAAGATCTCGGAAACGGCTGAAAAGATTACGAATCCCGGGATCAAGGAAGTTTATCGTGTGTATGATGAGAACGGAAAGGCTGTTGCGGACTATCTTGCAGTTAAGGGAGAACAGATTGATGATAAAAATCCGGTGCGCTATGTGGATCCGGTGAACTACTGGAAGAACCGCAGCTTCGTGGGATGCAGTTTTAAGAAGCTCCAGGTGCCTGTTTTTGAAAAGGGAGAATTGATCTATGACCTTCCGGATATTGAGGAGATCCGCCAGTATGTGAAGGATCAGCTTAAGAATGAAATCTGGGAGGAAGAGCAGCGTTTTGAAAATGCACATACGCATTATCTGGACATGAGTCCTGCAATGTTTGAATTAAAGATGAGCCTGCTTCATGAAGAAAATTAAGGTAAAATTCACCCCGGATGCTTCTGATCAGGCATCCGGGGCTCGATTTTTTGAAAATTTTCTTTTGTGAAATAGGTTAAGATCTGTACGATTAGTACTTTTCCGGATCAGGATAATCCACACCGAAGGTCTCAACGGTAACGGTCTTCATACGCTGATCCTCTAACGGACGATCATTGTAATCGGTAGCGGTTTCCGCAATCTTATTTACCACATCCATACCTTCGATAATCTTGCCGAAAGCAGCATAAGAGCCGTCTAAGTGCGGGCTGTTCTTGTGCATAATGAAGAACTGGGAGCCTGCGGAGTTGGGCATCATGCTTCTTGCCATGGAAAGAACACCTTCGGTATGCTTTAAGTCATTCTTGAAGCCGTTCTGTGAAAACTCACCCTTGATGCTGTATCCGGGACCGCCACAGCCGGTACCTTCCGGATCGCCTCCCTGAATCATAAAACCGCGGATGACACGATGGAAAATCAGACCATCGTAGAAGTTTTTCTGAATCAGACTGATAAAATTGTTGACGGAAGTGGGTGCAATTTCGGGATAAAGCTCTGCCTTCATCACATCGCCGTTTTCCATAGTAAATGTAACAACAGGATTCTGTGCCATAATAGTATTCCTTTCTTATCATTAAAAATAGATTTAAGAGATCTGTCGTTCAGATCTTAAACAGTTATTAGTTTAGCATGATTTGGGGAGACTGACAATATATCTTGCATGTGGAATGCCCTCAAGGAACTCCTCGCCTGCGTAAGTAAAGCCGAGCATTTGCAGAAGATGAAGGGAGGCCTTATTTTCCGGATGACAGAAAGCCTGCACCTGTGGAAATTCCAGCTCTTCCCACGCATAACGGAGGATCGCTTCGCAGATCTCGTAAGTATAGCCCTGATGCTGAAAAGCGGCATCCGTTACAAAACCAAGCTCGGGAAGCCAATAGCCCTCGCGGACACTTAAGCCGGCACGCCCGATGACGGTTCCGGTAACCGTGTGAATGACACTCCACAGGCCGAACCCGTAAAATCCGTAAATCTTCTGAATGTAGTCCTTCATATAAGAACGTTCTTCGTCCCTGTCCGGAAAAAGATTCTCCATATATTTCGTGATCGAAGAATCCTGATAGATCCGGTAGAAAGCCTCTACATCGGAAACCGTGCTTTCCCGTAAAGTAAGCCGCGGAGTTGTAAGGATTTGCCAGGGAAGTCCGGCAAGCCGCTCATAGGCCTTTTCATAAGAATCATGGGTCATGGAAAACAGGTCCTCCACTGCATAGGGAGTTCCGGAGAAGTCTTCGGAATGATTCGTTTCATGATAAAGTGCAATCACGTAATATCCCTGTGCTAAAAGCAGGTGCAGCATAGAAGAGGAGTCCGTAACAGCAAGGAGCTGTTCCCTGTCAGAGGCCTTTGGGTCTGCAGGGACAGAATTCACAAGAAGGGGATCTGAGCATGCACCGGAGAATGTTGTACACTCACTTTCGGGGATCGTGGCAAAGGAAAGCTGCAGGGAAGCATCCTCCGGTAATCCGCTCATGGCAGCAGTGCGCACTTCGTCAAGTCTTGGTTTTAGAAAATCGTAATATGCATCTGTCAGGAAAAAGCAGATCTGCTTAAGCATCGCTCTGCATGGCCTCCTTTGCGTATGATTGGATTTCGGTATTACATGTCTGCTCTTATCAGGTTTAGTATAATGCATCCGATAAAAAATGCAACAAAGTAGTCTTTGGAATTTCGTAAATTGCAACAATAAAATCAAGATTTTCTAATCTTTGTAAATTTTAGACAAGAAAAACGGCTTTTTCTTCTCCTGTTTGAGAGTGAAAAGCCGTTTTTGATTGGTGATTTTTAACAATAGATATTTTTAAGCGCATTTAATAAAGGTCTTTTTTCGTGTACCATTCCGACACCCCCAACCCCCTTGCCCGACTCCCAAGGGGGGGATTATGATATTATAGTGTCAAGTCAGCAGGGAGCCAGTAAAATCAAGGTGTTCCGCTGGTTTAGTCCAAATATTTTTTCACTGCAAAAGCAGTAAAAAAGGGTTGGGACAGGCCTGTTTTTAATCTTGAAACTGAAAATTATGCTACTTGACACTAAATTACCATAAAGCTGTCAGGAACGGGCGAGGTGCGCTTTAAGGAGGTGCAGGGGAAGCGTCCTGCCCGGAAAAGTGTTCGGAGAGAAGTGGAATGATATTGAGGACTAAGTTTGTTAATTTATTAGCTGCCTGGTCCTCTTTTCTATTTTGGTATGAAAAAAGGGGGATATATATGAGGAACCAGATTACCAGGGAAAGCATGGAATTTATTGCAGGGGAAATTATGGATGCAGTCCATGTTTCCAACAGTCTGGAAGACGGCATAAACAAAATTCAGGAAATTCTTGAAAGCAATGGGATAGTTGAGGTTATCCCGGATTAAGCAGGAGGAGAACATATGAAGCAGAGGGAAATGACGGTTTACAGGGCAAGGGGAACCAGCATGGAGATGCCGGATGTGAACGCTTTGTTCGGTCTGGAAGAGGGAACAGGTGGGCCAGCGGAAAAGGTAGAGGAAATAGCCATTGGACAGCTCCATCCATTCCCATCCCTTCCGGGTGCTGGACGATGAAAAAATGCAGGAGACCGTGGAGAGCGTCAGGGAGCATGGCATTATCAGCCCCCTGCTCGTCCGGCCGGGGAAAGAAAACGGGTATGAGATTATATCGGGGCACAGGCGGAAAAGGGCCTGTGAACTGCTGGGGCTTAAGACGGTTCCATGCTTTATCCGTAAAATGACAGACGAGGAAGCCACCGTTGCCATGGTGGATTCCAATATCCAGAGGGAAGAGCTTCTGTACAGTGAAAAAGCCTATGCCTATAAGATGAAGCTGGATGCGCTGAACCGGCAGGGAAAGAGGGCAGATTTAACTTCTGACCAAGTTGGACAGAAGTCGGTGGGGAAGACTTCAAGGGAGACGCTTGCAGACAATTCCAATGAGAGCCCTACACAGATACAGCGTTATATCCGTCTGACTTTCCTTATAAAGCCCCTGCTTGACTATGTAGATGAAAAGCGCATGTAGCTTATGGATTGTTCAGCAGCTTCGCCTTCTCTGGTGGCATGATCTGTTTTAATGAAGCGTTTGGGATCATTCTGTTTTTTGCGGTTTATGGCTTTTTCGCCGGATACCACAAGCTTTCTGGCACGTTCGATTTGCCCTTCCCGGATGCGCCGCATATAGTTTCGGTATTTGATGGAGTAGGAAACAATGAGTTTCTGCTCGATGATCTGCCTCTTGTCCCCACTTTCCGTGTGGACGGTTCCTTCCTCTTTTATCCATGCTGCAAATTTTTACAGCCGCATCCCGGAAGCTGCCGCACGCCCGTGGGAGGGGACGCCGTCCCCTTATGAACACAGGGAGGAGATTGCCGACCTTCTGGGGAACCCGAAGGGCGGGGAAGCGCTCGTCAAGAACATGGGGCAGGCGCTGGCGGCGCTCCCGGTGGATTTTGAGGGCCGTGATGAAAAAGTGTGGCTGTTGGAAAAGGTGCGGGGATATGTGGAAGGCACTTATACCATCTTCCCGGAAAAGAAAAATGGCATTTCCTCTGCGATAAGGTAAAATGAAAGAAAAACTTTGTCGCGGAGGAAGAAAAATGAGCAGAGAAGCAGAAAGAGCCAGAAAGAAACTGGAAAAGAATCCAGTTGCTGAATGCAATAAGATCCAAAAGAAATTCTCTCCGGAGCTGTTTAGAAGATTTGCAGATGTGAATGACCCGAGAAATCAGAGTTATACTGAATATTCAGCAAAAGTGATGTTGGGAACCTTATACTACAAGGGCATTGGTGGAATTTCAAGTATGCAGGAAATGACCCGGAAATTTAATGACGAAATAACGGTAGAAAATCTGTATTCTTTTATGGGAGATCCGGGGAAAAAATATCTTCCGCATGGTGTTACCGAAAATGAATTTTTGGAAAGACTGGATCCGGAGAATCTTGAGAAAATACAAAAAGAGATTGCTTATTCCATGATCCGTAGGAAAACCTTTGATGATGCCAGAGTACTGAAAAAGTGGCAGGTCATCATCGACGGTACGGAGCTGGACGAAGGATATCAGAAAAAGAATGATACTTATCTCAGCAGGTGCTATAACCGTGGAGAAAGCAAAGAATTTACAAAGTATCACAGAAGTGTACTGGAAGCAAAACTCTATTTGGGACATGATCTGGTATGTAGCATAGCCACAGAACCCATACAAAACAGGGAAGAATACATCAATCAGAGTGAAGACAAAGTAAAACAGGATTGTGAAAGTAAAGCATTTGCAAGGCTGGCTGAAAAGATAAAGAAACGATTTCCGAGACTGCCGATTGTCATAACAGCCGATGGGCTGTATGTCAGTCAGAAGGTCATACAGATATGCACAGATTACGGATGGGACTATATCATTCGTTACAAAGAAGGAAGTGCATCATCCATAGCAAGTGAATATCGAGCATTGCCTGAAAAAGAGAAGGTTGGTGGAGATATTGAATATCAAAATCAGATACCATTTGGAGACGGTGATGTGAATCTGATTTATTATACGGAAAAGAAAATTTCATCAGATGGAGAAGAAAGAATCACGGAGTTTGCATGGATCACCAGTATAAAAATCACAAAAGGAAATGCAAAAAAGATCGTGCAGGCAGGAAGAAAAAGATGGAAGATTGAAAACCAGGGCTTTAATCGTCAGAAGCATTGGCAGGGAAATATAGAGCATGCTTGCAGTTGGAACGAACAGGCACAAAGGAATCATTATTTAATGGAACAGATAGCTGATTTTATAAAGCAGCTTTATGAGTATTTCTATCTGAAGAAGAATGAAATCAAAAAATTACAAAAAAATATATCTTCTGAATTGTTAGCCGGCTTTGGACGGCAACTAACAAAGACAGAAGATATAGAAGTTGACCTGCATGAAGCAGTACCAAACTGATTTAATTTTAGCAAAGGAAGTGATGCCTGCCAAGAGGAAAATAAAAATTTATACACATTTTTTTCGATTTTTTTTGAAGAAGGATAACCATGATGATTCAATGTGGATAACTTTTTGAAAATTGCAAGAAATGTGCATATGTTTAATTTTTCTATATGGGCAGGCTACAAAACGAATTTACCTTTCAAAGCTGGCTTGAGGATGCAGGGCTTGACGGGGAAGTGGAGATTATGGCTATAAGGGTATACGGGAGCAGGACGCGGGAAGGGCTGTACTGGGAGGAATCCGACATTGACGTTGTAATCTCCTATACGGGGGAAATCCGGGAGGACGCTTTTTTTAACCTCCTGCATGAAGGGGATTTCGGCATGGCGGGGCTTCCTATTGACATGAACCCTATATCTCTGGAAAAAACCGGGACGCTGGAAAAATACCTTGAAAATGCGGAAATGTATCTGGACAGCAGGGAGGCACAGTTAAAATCCGGCAGGGCTGTACCGGAAATCCCCGGCGGCATGGAAGCGGAACAGGAATCAGAAAACGGGGAGAGGAGGTCTGTGCTGGCGGCGCTGAAAGAGAAGCAGGCAGCCATAGAGAAGCGGGAAAGCAGGGCGGACAGCCCAAAAGAATATCAGAAAAGAGGGCAGGAATTATGACTATGGAGAACCAGTTTGAAGTCTACCAGATGAAGCAGACGCCGGAGACAAGGCAGATACGTTTCCGTTCCTATCAGACGCTTTTGGGGAAGGGGATACGGGTCAGGCAGGAAGATTATGTACGGGTATACAGGGGAGCCCTGTACCCGCAGGATACCCCGGAGGGAGTAAAGGAGCGGCTTGACCGGCAGCCGCCCCGTTCCTTTGCGGGGCATTCCGTCAGCGTCAGCGATGTGATGGTATTTTACAGGGAAGGCACGGTTACCTCTTATTACGTGGAAAAGAACGGGTTTACCGTGATAGAAAATTTTATCAGTGAGGACAGCGGTTCGTCAGGGACAGCAGTCTCCATCGACACAACGAATTTCCAGATTGAAGGGAAAGCCGGGAGCTGGCTTGCCTTTGACAGTATCAGGCTGGAAGGGCAGGAGTTTTTCCTGATGGAGCATGAGACATATGGGAAGGAGGCCGCATGGGTGGTGGTGGACGGGGCCGGGCGGCTGGCGGTGGATAATGTACGGAATGGCTTTGACAGGGAAGTGAGGGGGAAGCTGGAAGAGTACCTCCGTCCGTCACAGCCGGAAGCGGAAGGGCAGGAAGAAATCCGGCAACAGCCTGAACCTGGACCGGCAGAGCCGGAAAGGACACAAATCTACCAGGATAAGCCGGAACTGCACCAGAAAGAATCCGAAACAGATACAGTAAAGCTTGATAACTGGCAGAAGTATATGGAAAACGGGGAATATTTAAGGAGTGCGGAAATCAACGGGGAGCAGAATTATAACCTGATTGACGGGCAGAAAAATAACGGGTATAAGGCTGTGCCTGCTAATAGTATGCCGCCCAAAAAGAAACCGCAGGGCAGGCCTTCGGTGCTGGCAAAGCTCCATAAAAAGCAGGCGGAGATTGCAAAGCGGAATGGGAAAAAGGAGCGGCAGGCGGCAGTGGAAAAGGATGCGGAGTGGGAACGGAAGTAGGGAAACTTCAACAGAGCGTATAAGAGAGTGAAGGCAAACAAGGGAGCGCCGATCTACTTGGTGAGTTACATTTTCTCTGGAGAAAGATAAGATTTTTATATTTTTTTGTCGGATTTTTATATGCCTTAAGCTGTTTTTTACTGCCATAATAAAAGAATAAAAGCAAGAAAGAGAGGAATGCCTGTGACAATTGAAGAGAAAATCGAGGATGTCCGCTGTTTTTTGGCAGAGGAGAGGAAGAAAAACGCAAGGCTGTCATCTATCGGAAAGAGGATAGCGATTGAAAGAGATGGATTCCCGGAAATTAATATCATTCTGCACGAGCCAGAGGATGACACGAAAGAAAAGAGACCGCTTATTCTAAGTTTGCATGGCGGGGCGTGGATTTTCGGGGATGCCATCCAGACTGAAACGCTGTGTGATTTTTATCGGAAGGAACTTCACGCTGTTGTAGCAAACGTGAATTATAAAAAAGGGGATGAAGAGCCGTTTCCCTATCAGTTTGAAGAGGTTGCGGACTTGGTGAAGTATTTTATAAAGGAACACGAAGTGTATCGGATTGACCCCGGAAAAATTGTGCTTGCGGGATATAGTGCGGGAGCAAACCTGGCTGCGGGAACGGTGTTAAAGTTGCATGAAGAAGGAGTCAATATTACCTGCCAGGTGCTGGTTTATCCAGCAGTGGATTTGACACGCACCATGGAAGAAGATATGGAGTATATTCAGAGAATGCTGTTTCCGGACGGAAAGCGGGAACTGATATATGCGTCGCCCATAAAGGCTTCGGATGAGCAGTTAAAAGGGATAGCTCCGGCAATCATTGTTGTTTGCGGAAAAGATTTTTTAAGACAGCAGGGAATAGAGTATACTCAACGCCTGGTTTCCCAGGGAACGCAGGTGGTTTTTCGAGAATATCCGGAAGCAGAGCATGGATTTCTCGAAGTAAACAGGAAAGATTATCCAGGGGACGACCAGAGAAAGAATGCGGAGCAGGAGGTGATGTGCCGGGATTGCGAGCAATTTCTCGTAAAGCAGTTGAGAACTATGCTTTCCTGACATAGAAAATGAAAAGCGATAAAAGAAGAAAAATTGTATGGCAGGAAAAATGACATAAGAAAATGGAGGATATCAAATGAAGGAAATTTTACGTGTAGAAAAGAAACAGGATATACTGGCGCTGATAACGAACATTGCTTATGCGGATGTTCCGGCGTGGTGGGGAAGTTCGAGGAAAAATTTGCATATGAACCTTGTTGTTCCAAAGGTACGGGAAGAAGGTAACCTAAGACCGACAGTGATTTTCATCTGTGGAGGCGCGTTTCTGGATGTAGATAATGCGGTATGGCTCCCTCCGATGATGTATTTTGCAAAGAAAGGTTTCAATATTGCAACTATTGAATACAGGACAAGCAATGAGGAAATATTCCCTGCTCCTTTGTGTGATGTGAAAGCGGCAATTCGGTTTCTGAAAGCGCATGCAGTGCAATACTGCGTGGATACAGAGCATATCTTTGTGATGGGGGAATCCGCTGGCGGTTCCATGGCGGGCCTGGTTGGCGTAACGGCCAGGGAAAAAGAATTTGACCAGGGCGATTTTCTGGAATATGACAGCAGTGTCTGTGGGGTAGTAGATTTTTACGGTGTGTCGAAGGTGACGGTAGAGAAAAAAGAAGAGAAAACGCATCTGGATTTGCCTTACTGGGTGACGGATTCCTATATGGGTCTGGGATACACCGAAGATATGGCGAAGCGGGCGAGCACCATTTCCTATGTAACTCCAGATACGCCGCCGTTTTTTATTTTACATGGCGATAAGGATGATATGGTGGATATCAGCCACAGTGAAGAGTTGTATGAGGCCTTGCAGAAGAACGGAGTAAAATCTACGTATCTTGTGCTGGAAGGCGCGGAACATGGGGATGACGCATTTTATCAGGAGGAAATTTTCGACCGTATCCTTGAATTTATGAAAGAATGTATGGCGTGAAGACCTGGCAGGAGATTACAGTTTATTTTCAGAAAATTTTCCCTGACGCATAGGCGATTAGGTGATGTTATTGAAATCATTAGAAAGGCAGAAAAAACAATGGCATATTTTAAAATTGATTTATTTATTAATGCATTAAGAAGGCAGGCATCTTTTGAAATGCTTATTCCAAACGATATAAGGGAGGATGAGCCCATAGAAGAATCCGCGTATATGAAAAGACCTGTGAAAACGCTGTTTTTGCTTCATGGTTATACGGGAAAGGCGGGTAACTGGATTCCGGAGGAATTGGCAAAGAAGTATAATTTTGCAATCGTAATGCCAAACGGAGAGAATGGTTTTTATCTGGATGGTTTATCTACGGGACATCAGTATCAGTCCATGATAATGGAACTGGTTACATATGTGAGGAATACCTTTGGGATTGCGAAAACTTCGGAGGATACCTATATCTGCGGTATGTCCATGGGAGGCTTCGGTTCGTTACATACAGCATTTGCGTATCCGGAGGTGTTCGGGAAGGTTGGTGCGATGTCGTCGGCACTCATCGTCCATGAAATTGCTCATATGAAAGAAAGAGATGGTAACGAGGTGGCAAATTACTATTATTATCGGGAATGTTTCGGGGATTTGAAAATGGTGGAGGAGAATACAAATAATCCGGAGGTACAGGTGCTTTCTCTGAAGGAGCGGGAAAGCCGGATTCCGGAAATCTATTTGTGCTGTGGGACGGAGGACGGACTTTTAGATACAAACCGGCAGTTTCATGCTTTCCTTAACGAGCATGGAATTGACCATATCTATCAGGAAAGCCCAGGTGCGCATGATATGGTATTCTGGAGTGAATACACAACAAAAATTGTAGAGTGGATGTTCGGGTAACTATATTTGCCGGAAATGGATTATACACAAAAGGAGCCTTTTACGGCTCCTTTTGTGATAGCAGAGAGTCTAAGGGAAAGCCCTGTTTTAAGGAATGAAATTTTGACCGGTATTTTGATGGCGTATCGCCGACAAGCTGCTTGAAAATCATAGTGAAATAATTAAAATTGCTATACCCGGATTTCTCTGCAGCTTCGGTGACGGAAACGTTCTTTTCCAGCAGAGTTTTTGCATATTCAATTCGTTTTTCATTCAGATAGGAGTTGAACGAAGACCCGGTCTCTTTTTTGAAAAGTTTTCCTAAGTAAGTGCTGTTATAGCCGAACAGGGCGGCAACCTCTTCCAGTCGAATCTGGTTTGTCAGATTTGCGTCGATATAAGCCTGGATACCGGAAAAGGGGCGCTCTGCGTTGCTGTTCTGAATGCTGTCAACTGCCTGGAAAAAAAACTGCTTTAAACAATCCATGTACTCATACAGATAACGCAGGCTTCCCAAAAGGTTTAACAGGCTGTGTTGGCTGGGAAGCGAAACCTCAAGTCGAGGATAGGATAATAGCAGACTTTCCAGAATCTGCTGGTAGTAATTGCCCAGAATCATAGCGGTGACATTTACGGGACTTCTCCGCTGTTTTAACTGTTCGGACAACTGGGATAAAAGAGAAGAAATACCTGGCTTATTTGCAGTTAAAATTGCAGTAACAAGTTCTTTGGCGTTCTCTAATATATCGAACCGCACAGAGGTATCTGCCTTGCTTTCGGGAAAGCAGACACCTTCCGCGTTATTATGGAAGAAGATGTTTTGCTGGATATCCATGAGTTCCTCATATTTGCTGCTTAATCTGGAAGGGTCGGAAAAGTTGTGTCCGTATACAGTAAATACGCCTTCAGCAGGTCTTTCCTTCAGGCTGTTTTGAAGCATGGTCTTATCCTGAGGGCATAGGATTAAAATGAATAGAATGCCATCTATTACCACATGAAGGGCGGATTTTAATCCGGAAAGAAGCTTATCCGTAAAAGCGGGGGCTTCCGGAATGTTCTCCGTAAACGCTATGGCGGTCAGTTGGAAATAGTGCGAAAAGCCAAGCTGCCATTGTTGTTCCAACTCAGGTGTATATGCGGTTTTCCCGGTAAGCAGGGATTTCAGGAGTGTTATTTTCGGCGTGTCTAAAGACTGTCCTTCGTAATAGGAGAAAAGGCTCTCTTTCCTTATTTCCCGAAGAACCTTCGCGATTGCTGCTTCCAGCTCGTCGGTGTCAACGGGCTTTAACAGGTATTCCGTAACGTCCCAGGTGAGGGCTGATTTCGCATAGGAAAAATCGGAATAACCGCTGATAATGATGATACGCCCCTTATATCCGTTCGTTCGAATTTTTTCACAGACCTCAATTCCGTCCATATCAGGCATCCGGATGTCCAAAAGGACGAGTTCAGGATTCTCTTTTTGAATCAACTCTATTGCGTTACTGCCATTTGAGGCTTCCAATATCTGGGTAAATCCGTATTTTTCCCAATTGATAAAAGACTGTAGTCCCTTGCGAATCAGAGCTTCATCGTCAATAAACAGTGCTTTCACAGGAAAACTCCTTTCTGATTGGAATGTGGATAGTTGCGGTGGTTCCGCCTTCTTTTGGACAATCAAAGGTGACGCAATATTTTGCGCCATAAAAAAGGCGGATGCGTTTGTTCACGTTCTGTATGCCGATACTTTTGCCATGATAGCTGTCAGGGTCTGCAAGGTAGCCATTGATTTCGGCAAGCTTTTCCATGGAGATTCCAATGCCGTTATCATAGATGCTGATGAAAAGCAGGTTGTTTCTCCTCATGATGGAGATGCGGATAATACCGTTTTGGGCGAGAGTTACTTTGGAGTGGGAAAAGATGTTTTCCACGAAAGGCTGTATCATCAGCGGCAAGAGCCAGGTATTTTCCATATCCAGGGAAGGGTCAACGACAATTTGATAATTTACCTGTGGAAAACGGAAATGCTGAATCTCGAAGTAAGCGTGAAGATAGGTCAGCTCGTGCGCAAGGGTGACAGTTTTGTTGCGGTTATCCAGTGAATAGCGCAGTAGCTTGCCGAGGTTTCCGATAATTTTCACCAGCTCCTTTTGTCCGTCTATCGCTGCCTGCATCCGGATAGATTCTAAAGAGTTGAACAGAAAATGCGGGTTTATCTGGTTGGCGAGAGCTTCAAACTGGATTTTGTTCTGCTCGTTTTCCAGTTCCTTTTGGCGAAGCCGGTTTTCATAAAGCTCTGTGTTAAGCCTCTGGATAGAAAGCATGGTGGTTTCAATGTCCTGATATAATTCTCCGAATTCGTCCTTTCCCTTTACTGTACCTAAAAGCTGGAAATCGTTTGAAGCGACCCGGTGCATTTCAGAGCGCACCGTATTGATTCTTTTGTTCATCATGTTGGTAAAGCAGAGGATGAACAGCAGCGGGAGTAGCAAGGTAATGACCAGGACGGTGAGGAAGGTGGCAGTAATCCGGGAAATATACGGGTAGCAGTCGTTGAATGTCGTAATCTGGAACTGTTCATTGCTGTTGATACCGGTGAGGTTCGTGTTGCGAAACAGGGTTTTGGAATCGCCCTTTGGGAACCAGGATACTGCGGTTGCCCCGGAATGTTCCGGTACCTCATAAGGATAGACTGTTCCGATTTCCGAGGCGGAGGGTGCGTACACGATGGTCTGCCGGTTTAAGCCAAGCAACGTGGTAAATTTTTCATTTCCAAAAGCGGAATGAAGTGCGTTATTGCTTATATTAAAAAGGATGACGATATGTTGGTCTTTGTCAAGGGGAATATACTTCATCATATGGAGATAGCTTCCCGATTCAATCGCGCTGTCATAAAACCAGATATTCTGCCCGTAGCTGTTTATGGCAGTTTGATACCAGTCGAGCATACGGATTTCCGGCGTCTCCCGAACGAATTCCAAATAGACAGGAAAATCCGGATTTTCGTGATACACTGTAATGGAAGTAAATTCTGGGTAGTTATTTACGCAGGTGCGGATATCATGAAAAGAACGAATCGCGTTTTTGCCCTCATCTTCGGTTTCATAATGGCGCAAAAGCAGGTCTGCCAGGCCTGCTTCAGATTTAAAATTGGTAACAAGAGTGTCTGTTAAAAATGTAAGCTGAAACAGAGCATCTTTAGAACGCTCGTTTTCCATGATTAATTGCTCCGTCTCAGATTCAACCATGATGCCGGTCAGCCGATAAAGGGAAAACAGGCTGAAAAATGTGACAGGCAGGAGCCCGGCAAACATGTAAACTAGCAGCATTTTTTTCTTAAAACGAATATTATCCATATGGCTGGATAATCTGGCAATAATTTTCTTCATGAAAAGCTCCTGTTGGATTTTTTAAACAACTTTATTTTACAGATTGTATAGGAAAAAAGCAAATCTTAAAACTGATATGTTGGATTTTTGAAAATTCAGGTCAGATTTTTAGAGATTTTCAGGTAAAAAAATATGGCATAATCAAAACAGTTAAAATACAAAAGCTTCATGGAAACAAAAAGGAGGGTTTATGAAGGTAAGAAAAATCATTGCGCTGGGAATAGCGACAGTTATGGCATGCTCACTGGCAGCATGCGGGCGTAGTATATCAGGTGAAAACGGGATTTCTGAAGGAGGCACACAGAGCGCTTCCGGCAAAGATAAGCTTACGGTGGATGTTTTCGGTGCCTACACAAATTATCAGGGAATACAGACTGGTTGGTTTGGAAAGATTCTTGAGGACAAATTTAATATCGAGTTAAATATCATTTCGCCCAATGTAGCGGGTGGCGGGGAAACACTTTACCAGACAAGGTCTGCAGCAGGAAATCTGGGAGACCTGGTTATCGTGGAAAAAGCTGACATGAAAGACTGCATCGAGGCAGGGCTGGTTTTGGATATCACGGATTATCTGGGGGATTGCCAGTATTTGAATAATCTGGATGTTGCAATCAGCGCATTCGCGGACTATGCGGGAACCGGAGATTCTATATATGCGATACCGATGGAAGCGTCTCTGGATTCCCCCCTGGAGCCTTACCTTGATAGTGGTAAACTGAATACCGCATCCTATATGCTCTGGGATTATTATCAGGAAATCGGGTGCCCGGAAATCACGGATATGGATAGCCTGTTGGACGTTTTAGGGCAGATGGTAGAGGCTCACCCGACAAACGAAAACGGAGATAAGACCTATGCGTTTTCGCTGTTTAAGGAATGGGACAGTTGCAGTATGTATCTGGCAGAAAGAATCTGTGATGTTTTCGGATATATGCAAGTAGTGGAATCCTATCTTATCAATGGGGATTGCAGTGACGTTCAGCTTCTTTTAGAGGAGGACGGAATATATAAGCAGGCGTTGAAGCTTTATTATGAAGCAAATCAGAGAGGGCTGCTTGACCCGGATTCTGCCAGCCAGAACTTCGATACGATGACAACTAAAATTGCAAACAAACAGGTGATGTACATCTGGTGGGGGTGGATGCTAAGCTTTTATAATTCCACCGACCATGCTTCGCAGGGTGAAGGCTATGCGTTCGTTCCAATAACAGGCAGCAAACTTGTGGCACCAGGCAAGAATCCGTATGGAACTACCGGATTGTGTATTGCGATTGGTTCTAAAGCCAGTGAACCGGAGCGTCTTATAGAAATGTTGGATTGGATGGCATCGCCGGAGGGACAGGATTATCTTTGTAATAACGTGGAAGGCGTTACCTGGGAAGAGCAGGATGGCCAGAGAATGCTGACCGAGTTTGGGCAAAATGGCTATGCGGAAAATCGGAATATGCCGGAAGAATGGGGCGGTGGCGGATATAAGGATGGCGAATGTAAGCTGAACACCAGATTTTATCCGTTAAGTGACACCAACCCGGAGACAGGAGAGCCTTACAGCGGGCAGGAATGGTCGTCTACCAAAGAATTGCTGCGCACAACGCTTGACGAGGAATGGACAGAGAAATACGGCGCGGAAGATATGATAGAATATGTTGAAAAACAGGATATGCTCAGTGTAATGCCCGGAAACGAGTGGGTGGTACCCATTGAGGATTCTGAATTGCAGATTAAGAGGACGCAGTGTGACACTCAGATTATAGAAACCTCATGGAAGATGGTTTATGCTGCCGATGAAGCAGAATTTGAGCAACTCTGGAGTGATATGAAAGCAAAGCTTACAGGTCTTGGATATGATGATGTTGTTGCAGCTGATACGGAATATCTTGCAGCCTTAAAAGCGGCGATAGATGATTCAATAGCGAGCATGGAAGAATAGTGGTTCAAAGGCTGTGCCGCCTGATTAAGGTGCACAGCCTTTGTGATAAGGATGGAAAAGGAGCGGATATTTATGAAAGGAATAAACGTGGTTTCGTGGCAACCAAAGAAAGTGGCGGCCATGAAAAAAATGTTGCTGATACTGCCGTTTATGGTTTTGCTTGCACTGTTTACCTATTATCCTCTGTATGGCTGGATATATGCTTTTTATGATTATAAGCCGCCCAAGGCGTTAAGTGACTGCGAGTTTGTCGGGCTTCAGTGGTTTGCCTCCCTTGTGGAGAACGAAACTAAGAGGATGCAGTTGCTCCAGGTACTCAAAAATACATTCGCTATGAGCCTGTTGTCCATTGCAACGAGCTGGCTTCCGATGATATTTGCTATCTTTTTGCAGGAAGTTTCCAGCAAGAAGCTGCGCAAGACTGTTCAGACTGTCACGACGATACCAAACTTTGTCAGCTGGGTTTTGGTCTATTCCCTTGCATATTCTCTTTTTTCCAGCGATGGAATGCTCAATACTCTGCTGATTAACCTTGGGATTATCAAAAATCCCATCCTGTATTTACAGTCCTCGAAGCATACTTACCTTACAATGTGGCTGTTTCTGACCTGGAAAACGTTGGGATGGAATGCCATTATGTATATCGCGGGCATTGCCGGAATTGACAGCCAGCTTTATGAGGCGGCGAAGGTGGATGGGGCTTCCCGGATGCAGCTTATCCGGCACGTTACGGTTCCAAGCCTGCTTCCAACCTATTTTGTCTTGTTGATGCTGGATATTTCCAATTTCCTTAATAACGGGATGGAGCAGTATTTTGTGTTTCAGAATGCGTTTAACAGCGAAACTATCCAGGTTCTTGATTTGTATGTGTACAACCTCGGCCTGAAGGGAGGCGGGTATTCCCTTGCAACAGCGGTCAGCATGCTAAAGAGCATGGTGTCCATCACACTTTTAGTCGTAGTAAATAAGCTGTCCAGGAGGTTACGTGGAGAGTCCATTCTCTAGAGGCAGGATATGAAAGGAAAGGGGCGCAAATGAAAACAAAAAAAAGCGCAGCGGACAGGGCTCTGGATGCTGTAATCATAACTATTTTTATTATCTTTTCTCTGATATGTATTTATCCATTTTATTACCTGATTATCAATACAATCAGTGCGAACAATTTGAGTGCCAGAGGAGATATTATGTTCCTGCCAAGGGGAATTCATTTTGAAAATTATAAAGCATTACTTAAAATATTGGGTTTTGGGAATGCAACAATGATTTCCGTAGGAAGAACTGTCCTTGGCACGATTGGTACGCTGCTGGGGGCATCGTTCCTGGGTTTTATGTTTACACAGCAGGACATGATGGGGCGTAAGTTCTGGTATCGCTTTACGGTCATCACTATGTATGTCAGTGCCGGTCTGATTCCCTACTATTTGACGATGCTGAAGCTGCATCTTACCAACAACTTTCTTGCTTATATTTTGCCCGCAGTGGTTTCGCCATTCTATATTATCCTGGTAAAAACCTATGTGGAGTCAACACCGAAGGAACTTCAGGAAGCGGGGAGGATTGACGGGGCGGGGACTCTGCGCATCTTCTCATCTATTGTCCTTCCGGTCTGCAAGCCAATACTTGCGACTGTTGCAATCTTTGCGGCAGTGGGACAGTGGAACTCCTTTCAGGATACGCTGATTTTGATGACAGATTCCAAGCTGTATACGTTACAATATATTTTATATCAATATATCAACCAGGCGAACTCGCTGGCGGCTATGGTAAAAAACAGTACTTCCACTGTGTCGCTGAATATGGCTACCCAGCAGACAGCGACTTCCATCCGTATGACGGTTACAGTTGTTGTCGTTTTGCCGATTTTGTTAATCTATCCGATTTTCCAGCGTTTCTTCGTGTCTGGTATCATGGTTGGTTCTGTAAAGGGTTAAAAAGATTGATGTGTATGGATGCAGTTTTGTGCTCATGCACATTTTGGAGGAAAATTATGAAAAAAAGATTTACTTATCAACACACGATATATGTCTGCTTTGTCGGGTATATTGTCCAAGCCATCGTGAATAATTTTGCGCCGCTCCTGTTTGTGATGTTTCAAAAAAATTTCGGGATTTCGCTGGCGCAGACGACGCTGCTCATTACGTTGAACTTCAGCGTACAGCTTTTGGTGGACCTCTCTTCCGCGCTTTTTGTGGATAGAATAGGCTATCGTGCATCCGGAATTCTTGCGCATGCTTTCGCGTTTTTAGGGCTTACCATGCTTGCTATTCTGCCGAATACAATGGCAAATCCTTTTGCAGGGCTTGTCATAGCGGTTATCCTTTATGCAATCGGCGGCGGGTTGATTGAAGTGTTAATAAGCCCTATTGTGGAAGCCTGCCCCACCGATAACAAGGAATCAGTCATGAGCCTTTTACATTCTTTTTATTGCTGGGGAACAGTCGGCGTTATTATGGTTTCCACAGTTTTCTTTGCCGTTTTTGGAATTGAAAACTGGGTGGTTCTGGCATGCGTCTTTGCAGCAGTTCCACTTGCAAATATGGTTCTGTTCAGTCAGGTTCCGCTTTACCGTCTGGTTGAAAGCGAAGAGGAAAAGTTTCCACTTTTTTCCCTTTTTCGGGATAAGATTTTCTGGCTTCTACTTCTTATGATGGCATGTGCAGGCGCCAGCGAGCAGGGGGTCAGCCAGTGGGCTTCTACCTATTGCGAGGCGGGGCTTGGAGTATCCAAAACGGTGGGAGATATCGCCGGCCCGATGTTTTTTGCCCTGTGTATGGGGGCTTCCAGGGCATTATACGGGAAAAAGGGGGAAAAACTGTCTTTGATGAAATTCATGTCAGCAAGCGCTGTGTTATGCGTGGTCGGCTATCTGATGATTGCTCTCGCCCCGGTTCCATTTATCGGGCTTTTGGGCTGCGGTGTCTGCGGTTTTGCGGTGGGCGTCTTCTGGCCGGGAACGACCAGCATTGCGGCGGGACATTTAAGAAAGGGTGGAACGGCGGTGTTCTCATTCCTTGCACTTGCGGGTGATTTGGGCTGTTCGGGAGGGCCAACGTTCATCGGTTTTATCGCAGAAAAATGTGATGGAAATTTGAGTAAGGGGCTTTTGATTGGAATTTTATTTCCTATGTTGATTTTTGGAGGGCTTTGGCTGCTCCAAAGAAAAGAGAAGGGTGTACATGAATGAACGTATCATAAAACAAAAAAGGTTTACCGGCGTAAGAACGCCGGATATCCGGCCATATGAATTAGAGGGTGCTGCAGTGGCACGCCGCGCCGCCGTCGAGGGCATAGTTTTATTAAAAAATGAGGATAAGGTACTTCCGGTTCCCATTGGGGAAAAAATTGCGCTTTACGGAAGCGGCGCGACACGGACGATAAAAGGAGGAACGGGGGCAGGAGATGTGAACGAGCGGCATACCGTTTCCATATACGAAGGATTGAAGGCGGCAGGTTATGTCATTACCTCCGAGGGTTGGCTTTCCGATTATGAAAACTGCTACAGTCAGGCGAGAGAAGTATGGAAGGAAGAGATACTGAAAAAAGCGCAGGTGGGAACCGGCTTCGGTTTTTTTGACGCTTATTCCGCAACGCCCTTTTTAATTCCGTCAGGAGATGGAATCGAAAAGGAAACGGCGAAAGCGGATGGGGCGGATACGGCGATTTTTGTGCTCGCAAGAGTGGCTGGCGAAGCCAGCGATAGAAGACTTATCGAGGGGGATTATTATTTTACCGCAACGGAAAATGCGCAGCTTGCGGATTTGTGTGAGTGCTATGAGAATGTGATTTTGGTTGTCAATTCCGGGGGAATCGTGGATATGGGGGTTCTGGATAAATTCCCGAAGATAAAGGGCGCAATCTATTGCTGCCAGCCGGGACAGGAAGCAGGACATGCGTTTGCGGACGTATTTTCCGGAAAATATTCTCCGAGCGGCAGATTGACGGACAGCTGGGCGTACCGGTATGAAGATTATCCGAATTCGGCCATATTTTCCTACAATAACGGTAATGTGAAGACGGAAAAATACGAAGAGGGAATTTATGTGGGATATCGTTATTTCGACAGTTTTGAGACTCCTGTCCGTTATTGCTTTGGTTATGGCCTTTCATATACAGAATTTTCTATGAAGCTTTGCAATATCGTATTTGAAAACGGAGAACTTTGCTGCCGTGTCTCGGTAAAAAATACAGGTAACTGTGCGGGGAAAGAAACTGCACAGGTTTACCTGGTTTTACCGCAGGAAGGATTGGAAAAGGAATACAGGCGTTTTGCCGGTTTTGTAAAGACGAAAGAACTTGCGCCCGGGGAGGAACAGGTTGTGAAAATTATTGTCTCGTTAAAAACACTGGCTTCCTTTTGGGAAAGCAAAAGCGCATGGATTGTAGAAGGGGGAGACTACGGCGTGTTCCTTGGAAGCTCTTTAGAGCGGGGGGAAACGGTGGCAGTCATTCGTGTTACTGCAGATTTAATTCTGGAAAAGACGATGAAAGTGTGTCCTTTGCGGGCAACACTTGAAGAAATGGAAGGGAACGGAAAGGTAAAGGAGCGGTATCGGAAATGGAAAGACGGCATTGGAAAGTTTCCGGTGGTTGAAATTTCGACGGCATATGAGGCGGACGGATGCGCTATAGTGACGTGCGCTGGTGCTGCATGGACTGTGGAGTCGGATTTTGTGGAAGCGACAGCCCTGGCAGAGCAGATGTCTACAGAGCAGTTAGTTCAGATAGTGACCGGCGACCCCAATAAGGGAGAGGACAACATTGATATGGATGTTCCGGATATTGTCGGTTCGGCCGGCTTGTCCGTACCCGGTTCCGCGGGGGAAACCAGTTCATGTGCAGTTGAACATCCGTGGAATCTGCCGAGCATCATTCTGGCAGATGGTCCGGCGGGACTTCGAATCAATACTGATTATGAGGTTATGGACGGAGAAATCATCTATAAGGATTTTCAGTCCAGTGTGGAGAAAGGGATATTTGCAAAGCCGGACAGGAAAGCGAAGGGGGAAAAGTGGTATCAATACTGCACAGCTATGCCGGTAGGGACTATGCTGGCACAGACCTTTAACACGGAACTGATAGAAGAAGTGGGAAAATGTGTTGCGAAACAAATGGATTTGTTCATGATTACGCTCTGGCTTGCGCCGGGGATGAACCTTCACAGGAATCCTTTGTGCGGTCGAAATTTCGAGTATTATTCCGAAGACCCGCTCCTGACAGGGAAGGTAGCGGCAGCAATGGTACGTGGCGTGCAGAGCATTCCGGGATGCGGCACGACCGTCAAACACTTTGCCTGCAATAATCAGGAGGATAACCGCCTGAACTCCGATAGCATCCTTTCGGAAAGAACGCTGCGTGAGCTCTATCTGCGCAGTTTTGAGATTGCAGTAAAAGAGGCGCAGCCTATGGCTCTGATGACCTCTTACAATCTCATAAATGGCGTTCATGCCGCAAACAGCTATGATTTATGTACTGCTGTGCTTCGGGAAGAATGGGGATTTGCCGGGCTTGTTATGACAGACTGGCTTACCACCTCGGAGGTAACAACAGGAGAATGTACGGCAAGCGGTTGTATTCGCGCCGGGAACGACCTTATCATGCCAGGGACTATTGCGGATTGGGAAAATTTGAAAAAAGAACTTTCTGACGGGACACTGACACAGGAGCAGCTAAAGCTGTCTGTCAGCCGTATTGTGCGGGTTATATTGCGGTCGAACAGGTATGAGAATGTAAGGCTGAGGGATTGGGCTTTGCCGGATGAAATGGATGCATACAGGGGAACACCGGATGCCAGCCGGAAACCGAAGAAAATAAAACAGTGAAAAACAGAAAGGAAAATGAAAATGTCAGGGATGGGTATGACAGAAAAACCGGAATTGGCTAAGAGAGAACAGCCATTAAACCGGGGATGGAGCTTTTCGTATGGACTGTATAATGCGGTAATGAGTCCGGAAAAGAAGACGGAAGTGAATCTTCCTCATGATTATATGATTGGACAGGAAACCTCCCCGGAAGCAATGTCGGGGCCGGCTACGGGTTTTTATGACGGAAAGGTCGCAAATTATACAAAATATGTAATCATTCCGGCAGAGTGGAAGGGAGAAAAGGTCTGTCTGCATTTTGATGGGGTAATGATGAATGCTTCGGTTGAGGTCAACGGAAGTCTGGCGTGCCTGCACCATTATGGATATACGCCCTTTGAGGTAGATATTACGAAAAAAATATATTGGGGAGAAAAGAACCGTCTCACAGTTACGTGCCAACCGGGAATGCAACCCAATTCCAGATGGTATACGGGTGCCGGAATTTACCGGCATGTGACGCTGGTTCATAAGCCTGCAATCCACATTGCGTCTGACGGGATTTTCACCTATACAAAAGCGTTAGATGAATGTGCGTACCTGATGAGCGAAATTACAGTGGAGAACGATACGGCAGATGAGCATATCGTGGATGTTGTAGTGAAACTTGTACCGGAAAATTTTTCAGGGGAATCTATATGCCGGTCTGCAAGGATACACGTAGGAGCACAGGAAACAGCGAAAGCGTTTGTGCCTGTCACCATAAAAAATCCGATGCTTTGGGAAGAAAATAATCCGAATCTGTACCGTGTGGAAGCAAGCGTTCGGGATGCCGGTATTTTTGGAGTGGCGCTGGAATCTTCAGAAGGAAAGATGGAGGATAGGGATAATGTCCTGTTTGGAATACGGACAATCTCTGCGGACAGCACGCACGGGCTTCGCATCAATGGAAAAACGGTAAAACTCAAAGGAGGGTGCGTGCATCACGATAATGGGATATTGGGTTCAGTGTCCTTTTATGACAGTGAATATCGAAAATTGAGTAAATTGAAGGAGCTGGGCTACAACGCTGTGCGGACTGCACACAATCCGCCTTCGGATAAATTTCTGGAGGCATGTGACAGACTGGGGATTTATGTGTTCAACGAAGCTTTTGACGCATGGGGAATGGCAAAACAGCCCGGTGATTACAGTCAGTTTTTCGAGAGACACTGGAAAGAGGATATAGCAGCCTTTATGAAAAGGGACCGAAATCATCCATCCGTTCTTTTCTGGTCCACCGGAAATGAAATTATGGAGAGAGGCGGTCTTGGAAACGGTTACCAGATAGCAGCAGATATCGCCGGATATATGAAAAACCTGGATTCCATGCGGTTGATAAGCAATGGGGTGTGTTCCTACTGGTGTGGTCTGGATGATAAATCAAACACCGCATTTTTGGAAGGTTATGCGGATATTTTGAAGGAAAATGATGGTATCGTACTCCAGAATGCCTCGGAAAACGGGAAGGATACTGATTGGGAGGAACGTACAGAACCTTTTGTCAATGCTCTGGATGTGGTCGGTTATAACTATATGGACGACCATTATGAGTTGGATGGAAGCCTGTATCCGGAGCGTGTCATCCTCGGGACGGAAAGTGTAGGAATGGCAATGATGGCAATATGGGAAAAAGTGGAAAGGCTTCCGTATGTAATTGGTGATTTTGCCTGGACATGCTATGACTATATTGGAGAAGCCGGAATCGGACGAACCGCTTTTATGGAATCGGACGACCCGAGGTTAAAAATTGGCCCTTTTGCGCTGGAATCCCAAAACGCGGAGTATCCGTGGAGGCTTGCAAACGATGCTGATTTGGATATCAATGGAAACCTGCTGCCACAGGGCGCAATGCGAAGGCTTTTATGGGGAACAAATGAAACGTATATTTTCTCGCAGAATCCAGCAGTATATGGCAAAACGGAGCTGATAAGCCCGTGGGGATGGCCGGATGTGTCCGCTAACTGGAATTGGCAGGAAATGGAGGGAAAGCCGGTAAAAGTTGTTGTTTACTCTTCTGCTGATGAAATAGAATTGTTTTTAAACGGCGAAGTGCTGGGGAAAAAGGCTGCCGGAAAAGAAAACGGATATATGGCGGAGTTTGAACTGGTTTACCAGCCGGGGGAATTGTATGCAAGAGGTTGGACGAACGGCAGGGAGAGTACGGAAGGCAGATTGAAATCAACCGGAAAAGCAGCTGCTATCCGGTTGGCTCCGGAACAGGAGTTATTAAGGGCGGACGGTGACAGCCTGTGTTATGTATCGGTGGATATTGTTGACACGAAAGGGGATGTAGTAACAGATGCAAACATTCTTTTAACAGCCACCGTAGAAGGCGTTGGTTGTTTATTAGGATTCGGTTCTGCAATTCCCAAAACAATTGAAAATTATACGAAAGGAAGCTTTATGTCTTTTCGGGGAAAGGCAATGGCTGTGGTGCGTTCCGGATATGAGGAAGGAGAAGTGATATTGAAAGTGGAAGGTGATGGATTGCCTTCTGTACAGGTACAAATTAAAGTGAAATAATGGAAAAGCTATTCACAACGAGCAGGATATTCCAGAAAGTAAATCTCCAGAAAACGACAGTGAGCCATATCAGCAAAGTCAAATACCTTGGATACGGATTCTACAGATACAAAGGGAAATGCGTTACCGGGTACACCCGAAGTCAGAAGTAAAGATGAAAAACAGACTGAGGGAGCTGACCGTCAGGGGAAACAAATGGAACAATTCGGAGAGGAAGAAGAGACTTAAGTGTTATAACTCGGCGCTGACGAAAACAATCATAGTGGACAGACTGGGATATCCATCCATGTCGGACCGCTATCTGAAAATCCGTGTAAACTATTGAACCGTGTAGTACCGAACGGTACGTTACGTGGTGTGGAAGGGGAGGGTAAAATCTCCCCTATCCGATTAGGACGGAAGGTCATAAAAATGTTTTGCTGAACAGGAAGCATTTCAGGGGTACCTGCTTTGCCCCCATATCGACAATAATATCTTTCCAGACCGACCATGTAAAGTCACGGTGTTCATAAAACTGATAGGTTCAGGCGTTATCTGTATAAAGATAGACGGTTTTGCCTTTCTTCCCGCGCCTGTTTATGTACCGGCCTGTTATTCGTCAGCCCCAGCGCGGCATGGATATTGGTACATACGGTATCCAGTTCTTTCTTCTGGCCGCGGTAAGAATAATATTTCTCCTGCCGTTCTTTTTTCTCCGCCAGCAGCTTTTCCTTTTCCGCTTTCAGCGTCTGCAGGGTGGGAAGCTTCCCGCCGTCAGCTTTCCCCTTTAGGAATTTCAGGGCAGTCTCATACAGCGCAATCTTTGCAGAGTTTTTCTGCCGGAACAGCTCTTTATTTTTGGATTTCCGTAATTGTGCGTACACGGATTTATTGGCAAGGTACTGTCCGGTATAATGGATTTGCTCGTTGACCTGCCGGAGCCGTGCTTCTGTGTCCTTTAGCTCCTTTAAGGAAGTGGAAGCATGCCCTTTTAATTCTGCCAGCCGCCCTTCCATACTTTCAAGGGTGTCATATCCATGCTCCTGCACATAGGAAAGCGTCTTTGCCATGTTCTGCAGGTTGGAGAGCTTCACTTTATTGGCGTAGGCTTTGCTCTGCTGGGCTTTGATGCAGTTCTGTAAATCTTTTACCAGACGGAGCCCGGATTTCTCAAACGAGATAGCGGGTGTGTCTGTACCGGCAGGAATTTCATGCCGATTGACAGAAAGCTTCCGGCTATGGATATTTTCTTCCGGTAAAATTTCTTTCTGCACAGTCTGGTCTTTTTCTGTATTTTCAAGGCTGGGATGATTTGCAATCAGTTCCATGAGATAATCTTTTTCGTAGTGTGTGCCAAGGCTTCTGCCGGTAATCGGTTTATCCCGGTCAGGGTGGAGATAGCTGAACCTGCCCCGGCTGATTTTGAATTTAACATTGAATTTCTCTGAAAGTATCTGCTCAAATTCCTTAAGGTCATGGGCGGAGGCGGCAGCTTCGTCAATGGAAGTGCGGAGGTGTTCCTTCTGTGTCTGGAATACGGTGGTGCGCGGCGTGAGACCCGCTGAAACCATCTGCCTGTTGCGTTCTTCTAATTTTTTCTGCCCGGTTCGTTTGGCATGGTATTCTTTTTCCGTCACTTTCCGTTCCGCCTTACTGAGCAAATTCACCTGATGAAGGTTTTCCCTCTGGCATAAATCCATAAGCGACTGTTTCAGGCAGGCAAGGTAATCGTTGGTCAGGTGGTGCTTGCGCCCGGCGCGGGAATCGCAGTCGCGCTCCATAAAGCTTTGCCGCTCCACGTCAGTTTTCCGCAGGCTGTTGATGACGATATGCACATGGATGTTGCCGCTGCCATTATGCCCGTCCGTGTGGGTGCAGACAAGGGCCTGATGTCCGGGGAAATTCTTTCTACAGTATTCCAGCCCAAGCCGCTGCGCCTGTTCTCCGGTCAGCCCGCATTCATCCGTGTCTTTGGGGTCAAAGCTGATGATGTAGTGGTGGGATTTGATTTCGTCATAGGTCCGGTTTTTGCCGAAGCGGGCGTTCAGTTCTTTGCATTCCACATCAAAAGTGAACGGGTCGCATTCCACCCCGTCAAGGTAATATTCTTCCCTAAGTTGCAGGTTCCCGTCTGCATCAGGGATTGGTTTCCCGGTATATTCGTCATGCCGGAAAATGAGGTAACGTTGTGCCTCCCCGTAGTCCGCATTCTTACTTGCTATGCGTTTGAGTATCGCCATGGAAATTCCCCGCCATCTTCACCACTTCAAATTTCATTTCGTAAATCTGTGCGATGCACCTGTTTATGGTCTGCCGCATTTCCTGTGAATGGATGATGTATAAGCATCGGTCTGACCTAAGTCTCCTAGGACCATTTAGCGTCCGTACGAAAGCCTGTCAGCCAGCTTATCATTTGCAGCCGTTCGGTTTATGTAGGTAGGACTGCCTTGTGTACGTCCGATTGATACCACAGGAGATTGAATAAGCAATGAGGAACTGGATACCATGCAAATTCAACTTTTGGAGGAACCATTTATGTACAATGCAGTCGGAATTGATGCTTCTAAACTTAAAAGCACCATTACTGTAATTCAGCCCGCAGGAATCGTTATCCGTAAACCTTTTGATGTCCTACATACATCAGGCGAGCTTAACACCCTTGTTACCTATCTAAAATCTCTGGAGGGCGAAACCAGAGCTGTCATCGAATGCACAGGTCGCTATCATGAGCCTGTTGTCAAGTCTCTGTCAGAAGCCGGCATATTTATATCTGCCGTCAATCCTAAACTAATCAAAGGTCAGAAACAGAATTCTCTCCGTAAAGTAAAATCTGATCCTGCTGATGCCCGTAAAATTGCCAGATATGCTCTTGACAACTGGTCAGAACTGCGACAGTATTCTAGTATGGATACTATAAGAGAACAACTAAAAACACTGAATTCACAGTTCGATTTTTTTATGAAACAGAAGGTTGCTGCAAAAGCAAATCTCATTTCACTTCTGGATAATACTTATCCTGGCATAAACAAGCTCTTCGACAGTCCTGCCAGAGAAGATGGTAGTGAAAAATGGGTTGATTATGCGTATTCCTTCTGGCATGTTGACTGTGTCCGTAAAATCGGTTTAAAAGCATTTACGCAACGTTATGAGGCATTCTGCAAAAAACACCACTACAACTTTCAGAAAGGAAAACCTGCAGAGCTTTTTGAAGCAGCTAAACAACTTGTTGCCGTATTTCCCAAAGAGAAATCATATAAACTCCTTATTCACCAAAGCATTCAACAGCTAAATCTTGCTTCGGAACATATCGAAATACTGCGCAAGGAAATGAATCAGCTTGCTTCAACCCTTCCCGAATACGATACGGTGATGAGCATATATGGCATTGGTGAGACTTATGGACCACAACTCATTGCTGAAATTGGTGATGTTTCCCGATTTACTCATCGTGAAGCTATTACTGCCTTCGCCGGTGTCGATCCAGGTGTAAATGAATCCGGTCAGTTCAGACAGCGTAGCAACCGTGCTTCAAAAAATGGTTCAACCAGACTTCGCAAGACACTTTTCCAGATCATGACTACTTATCTTCAAAATAAACCTGTAAATGAGCCTGTTTATCAGTTTCTTGATCGAAAACGAGCAGAAGGAAAGCCTTATCTGGTCTATATGACTGCCGGAGCTAATAAGTTTCTTAGAATCTATTACGGCAAAGTCAAAGAATGCTTGCGCAATCTGGAACAGGACTCATTGCCATCTGAAGAATCTTAAATAACTATTTTGACATACCTCCTTGAAAAGCTGGCTATTAAGGCAGCTTATTTTGTATGCCTATTTCTCAAGTAAAATTTATTTCAATTTATACTTGACTTTTTATTAGTAGGCTTTCTTATCGAATGGAGTAGCAGAGAGCTTCACCATCTGCATATCTACAAGGGTAGCTTTTCCTTCGAATCCCGGTTCATAGATCAGATTTACTACATCACCGACCTGCACAGGATATTCTTTCGAAGAATATTCCCTGATTACATCCTGTCCTTTGCATTCCGCATTTTCCTGTTCATACTCCGTATAATCCTTTGCACAGGAATAGTTGTATGCGATCTTGTCAGAACCGTCTTTTCCTTTGTATGATGTTTTCTTGATACCTAAAATTGTTACCTGCATTCTTTTTTTCCTCTTTTCTTTCTTTATACTTTTTATCTATAATAAGCGCGCTTTATTATCTTCTAGGTATTTCTGTATTTCTTGATTTAAATTTTACAACTTGCGGTAGTCTTTGGAATTTCCCCGGAAGAATTGACATCACCGGGCATTTTCGATAATATTAAGATAACTATGCAGAATCCTGCAAATTTTTTGCAAATGCTTGTAGCTTTCGGTCTGCATAGTTATGTAATGTGTATAAGGAATACACAGGAAAGGAACGTTATGGGTAATAAAGGAAAGTATTATATTACGACTGCGATTGCGTATACCTCAGGGAAACCGCATATAGGAAACAGTTATGAAATTGTTCTGGCAGACAGCATTGCCAGATTTAAGAGAAAAGACGGCTATGATGTGTTTTTTCAGACAGGAACCGATGAACATGGTCAGAAGATCGAGATCAAGGCACAGGAAGCCGGAATTACGCCGAAGGAATTTGTTGACCGGACAGCCGGAACGATCCGCAAATTGTGGGATCTGATGGATACCTCTTATGACAAATTTATCCGTACTACGGACGAGCCGCATGAGAAGCAGGTACAGAAGATTTTCAAGAGACTGTATAATCAGGGTGATATTTATAAAGGATCTTATGAAGGAATGTATTGTACACCGTGTGAATCCTTCTGGACCGAATCCCAGTTAAAGGACGGCAGGTGTCCGGACTGTGGCAGAGAAGTAAAGCCTGCGAAGGAAGAGGCTTACTTCTTTAAGATGAGCAAATATGCAGATCGTCTGATTGAGCATATCAATACCCATCCGGAATTTATTCAGCCGGTATCCCGTAAGAATGAGATGATGAATAACTTCCTATTACCGGGACTGCAGGATCTGTGTGTATCAAGAACCTCCTTTAAGTGGGGAATTCCGGTAGATTTTGATGACAAGCATGTCATTTATGTATGGCTGGATGCACTCACGAACTATATCACCGGTATCGGATATGACTGTGAGGGCAGCAGCTCCGGACAGTATAAGAAGCTCTGGCCTGCAGACCTTCATCTGATCGGTAAAGATATTATCCGTTTCCATACCATTTACTGGCCGATCTTCCTGATGGCTCTGGGTGAACCACTGCCGAAGCAGGTATTTGGTCATCCGTGGTTATTGATGAATAACGATAAGATGAGTAAGTCCAAGGGAAATGTGATTTATGCAGATGACCTGGTAGACTTCTTTGGCGTCGATGCTGTCCGTTACTATGTACTGCATGAGATGCCGTTTGATAATGATGGTAACATTACATGGGAGCTTGTAACGGAGCGTACCAATGCTGAGCTTGCCAATACCCTCGGCAATCTGGTAAACCGTACGATTTCCATGAGTAATAAGTATTTTGACGGTGTGGTAGCAGATAAGAAGGTTACCGGTGAGATGGATGAAGACCTTAAGGCAGCCGTAACAGGAACCTATAAGAGCGTATCTGCGAAGATGGACGAGCTGCGTGTGGCAGATGCCATTACCGAGATTTTTGCACTGTTCAAACGCTGCAACAAATATATTGATGAAACAGAGCCGTGGGTACTTGCCAAGGATGAGGCCAATCTGGACCGTCTCTCCACCGTTCTGTACAATCTGGTAGAAAGTATTGCCATCGGCGCTTCTTTACTTGAGCCGTTCATGCCTTCTACCGCAAAGAAGATTGCACAGCAGCTCAATACTTCCGTCAGAAGCTTTGAAGACTGTGAGAAGTTCGGTCTTTATGAAAGTGGAAATAAAGTAACTGCGGAACCGGAAATTCTTTTTGCAAGACTGAAGGTCGAAGAAGTGATGGAAAAAGTCAATGCCATGTATGCAGAACGCAAGGCACAGACCGCCGGAGAAAACAGTGAAGCAGCAGAAGAAAACGTTATTGACATCGAACCGAAGGAAGAAATCACTTTTGATGATTTTGCCAAAATGCAGTTCCAGGTAGGCGAGATTATCAAGTGTGAGGAAGTTCCGAAGTCCAAAAAGCTTTTATGCTCACAGGTACGGATCGGCAGCCAGGTAAAGCAGATTGTTTCCGGCATCAAGCAGCACTACAGTGCAGAAGAGATGGTTGGTAAGAAGGTGATGGTTCTGGTGAATTTAAAGCCTGCGAAGCTGGCAGGAGTTCTTTCCGAAGGAATGCTGCTTTGTGCAGAGGATGCAGAGGGTAATCTGGCACTTCTGACACCGGAGAAGGATATGCCGGCAGGAGCAGAAATCAGCTAAAACATCAGGTTGCGGGGGCGCTTATGGTTAAAAAAGAAGAGTTTTTATTTGATTCAAGGGATGGAAAATCCAAGATCCACGCGGTACGCTGGGTCCCGGAGGGCAAAATCTGTTGTATCTTACAGGTTGTCCACGGAATGGCGGAATTCGTGGAGCGTTATGAGCCGATGGCCATGTATCTGGGGGAGAAGGGGATCATGGTTACCGGAGAGGATCATCTCGGACATGGGAAAAGTGTCGGTGAAAACGGAAAATACGGGTTTTTCTGTGAACAGGATCCGGCAACGGTTGTTGTGCGGGATGTACATCGTCTGAAAAAGATGAATCAGGAGGAGTATCCGGGAATCCCGTATGTGATCTTAGGACACAGCATGGGTTCCTTTATCACCAGAAACTATCTGTTCCGTTACGGTACGGGAATTCAGGGAGCAATTATCTGTGGAACCGGTTCACAGCCGAAAGCTCTGGTGAAGCTTTGCCTGATGATCGAACGTGTACAGCGTCTTTTCCTCGGAGCCGATCATGTGGCGAAGGGAATCGATAAGCTGGCATTTGGCAATTATAATAAAAAAATCGTGGAAGCAGCAACAGCCTTTGACTGGCTGTGTACGGATGAAAAGGAAGTTAAGAAGTATCTGGATGAACCAATGTGTGGTTTTACCTTTACCTTAAATGGATTCCGGACTCTGTTTACCCTGCTGGACCGCCTGAATAAGGAAGAGAACCTGAAAGAGATGCCGAAGGATCTGCCGGTTCTGTTTATTGCAGGAACGGATGACCCGGTAGGAAATTACGGTGAGGGCGTACGCAAGGCGCAGGAAGACTTTAAGAAGGTCGGAATGAAACGCACTTCCTTAAAGCTGTATGAAGGCTGCCGGCACGAAATCTTGAATGAGCCCATAAAACAGCAGATTTTTAATGACATCTATGCATGGGTTATGGAGCGCGTAGAGGAGTATTAGTGAAAAAGTTTTTCTTATGTTTATTATTTGTCCTGATGCTGGGAACAGCGGGCTATATGGTTGTGCTCGGACAGCGTTATACGGCACAGAAGGAAAGCTCTTCCGTGGATTATTCCGCGGCTGTAGGAGAAATGACGGGCCAGTTCGGACAGCTTGTGAAGAACGTGGATGCGGATACCGCGAATCAGGTGCTTGATTTCGTTAAGGACAAGATTGACAGTGGAGCCCTCGATTCACAGGAAGGTCTGAAGGATGCGCTGCAGGAGGGCAAAGAGCAGTTTGGCGTGGAAATCAGTGAAGCGGATGCACAGAAAATTGTGGATACGGTGGATCAGCTTGAGCAATTCGGCTTTTCACCGGACACCGTGATTGATGAGGCAAAGAGCCTTTATGAAAAGTACGGGGAAGACTGCGTGGAGCATGTGAATGAAGCCGTGACGAATGCAGTAAAGGATGCTGCTGCAAATGCAGCAGAGAGTTTTGCGGACTATCTGAAGGAATCTGTGACGGATACCTTACAGGGAATTTTTAAATAAAAGCAGAAATCTGTCCAAAATGAGAAAATAATAGTACCAAAGAACTAGACGCATGGCTGAAAAAGGACTATAATATGATAAGGGAAAAAGACACATCCTACGAGGTCCGTTTTATCGGGCAGAACGAGTGGGATGACGCTATGGCGCTGGCCTGGAAAACGTTTTTAAAGTTTGAGGCGGCGGATTATTCAGAAGAGGGAATAGCGAATTTTAAAGACTTTATCACCGATACGAATCTGAAGAGAATGTTCGACAGGGGGATGTATCAGGTGATGGGAGCTTATGACGGAGAGCATATGGTTGGCATGATTGCACTCCGGAACGAGAGTCATATTTCGCTGTTATTTGTAGATAAAGAGTATCATTATCGGGGAATCGGACGGAGCCTCATTATGGCAATGGACGATTATGTAAAACAGGAGCTTGGTAAGACTGCCGTCTCGGTGAATGCATCACCGTATGCTGTCGGGTTTTACCACAAAATCGGGTTTCGCGATGTCGGACTGCAGACACACAGCAGCGGTATCATCTATACCCCAATGAGACTAAACTTATAAAGGAAGAGAAAATGGGACGTTTTTTTAATCTGGACAGTCCGGTCATGGTTGCCTTAACCAAAATGGCCGATCTGATTATTGTAAATCTTTTGGCATTTTTCTGTTGTCTGCCGATTATTACGGTTGGAGCATCCATGACAGCGCTGCATTACGTAGTGCTTAAGATTGTGCGTGATGAAGAATGCTACATTGTAAAAAGCTTTTTTAAATCTTTTAAAGAGAATTTCAAGCAGGCAACGGGGATCTGGCTGATTGAAGTTGTACTGATTATTATTTTTGCAGCGGACTTCTGGGTAATCCGGAATGCGGAAAACAGTCTTCCGTCCTGGATGAACCTTCTGCTAATCGGTGTAGCCATTCTGGCCGTACTTGCACTGACACTGGCTTTTCCGTTACTGGCGAAATTTGATAACAGTGTAAAGATGACACTTAAGAACTCTGCACTGATGGGAATTATGATTCTTCCCAAGACCATTTTAATGGTAGCATGCTGGGCGCTGCCGCTGATTATTATTTTCTGGGTGCCGCAGATCATGCCGGTTACTTTCTGTTTCGGAATGTCGGGTCCGGCACTGCTGAATGCGTTTTTGTATAATAAGACCTTCAAGAAGTTCGAGCCGGAACAGGATGTGAAGGATGCCGATGACTGGACCGTACCGGTAGAGGAAGGCGCAGAAACTGCAGAAGCAACAGATACGCAGGAGAAGGATGTAACAGCAGGGGAAGGCTCTGCTGAGGGAATAGAAGAAACAAAGGAAACGTCGGAAGAAGAGGGATAGTAGGAACTGGGAAGGCATAAGAATAACTATCCGGTGTGTATGGGAGAATATTATGAAGAACGAATGGAAAAAGATTTTATTCCAATGGATCTGCCCGTTAATTGTTTTATTTTCCGTACTGGCTGTGCTGTTTGCTAATTTTTCCAAATCTGTAAATGCGGGAATTGCCAGCAACTTTGAACGGAATATGCAGAATGAGGTAGAGCTTTACGCAGCAAAGCTTGGGCAGGAATTTGAAAAAATCCATACGGTGGGGAAAATGATCTGCTCGATTGCATCTTCCGGTACCGGACAGCCCGGAGAGGTAAAGGAATTACTGAATCTTGCAGTGGAACAGACCGGAGTTTACGAAGCACTGGTGTGCCGGCCCGATGGCAGTGCCATTCTTCATGACGGCAGAACCTTACTGCTTAAGGATGCTGACTACTATGAGTGGGTAAGCGAGGTAACACAGTTCTCCTACCGCTATGTAAGCAATGACGGGATTACCGGAACAGATGCGGTTTTAATGGTTGTTCCTGCAGAAGGACAGGAACAGAAGATTGTGATGTATTATCCCATTCAGAAAATCCGCGGTATGATCGTTATGAAGGATGCGTTTGACAGTGCGACATTTGCTACACTTTTAGATGAAAACGGTCACGTGATTGTTACGACAGATGAAACCTCTGCATTTTTTAAAACGAGAGATTTCTGGGTAAATGTGGATAAGACGGATCAGACAAAGGCAACGATTGCGAGACAGAAAGCAGGTGCCGGTCAGACGGGATGCCTTGCAGTTACTGTTGACGGAGAAGAAAGAACGGTTGTTTATGCACCGGCAGGCAAATGGTCTCTGGTTGCAGGAGTCAATCAGGCCTATGTAGACAATATGGAACAGCGTCAGGCGAAGAAGCTGATGTCGAGACTGAGCTGGATTATTTTTACCACTACTCTCGGAGTTCTGCTGATTGTGGCAATTAACTTTATGGCCCGTATTACTGCGGCAAAGAGCAATAAGCAGCTTAAGGAAAAGGCAGACAGCGATCTGCTGACCGGTCTTGGCAATAAGCTTGCAACCGAACGCCGGATTAAGGAATACATGGCAAATTACCCCAATTCACTGGCAGTCATGTTTGTGCTGGATATTGATAACTTCAAGAAGATCAATGATACGATGGGGCATGCTTTCGGTGATGAGGTACTGCGGGAGCTTGGAAAACAGATCGGTGTGAACTTCCGGGTGACCGATATTATCGACCGGACCGGTGGTGATGAATTTACGATCTTTTTGAAGAACCTCAAAGATGACAGTAATACGATTCGTGAGGCACAGAAGCTGGAATACTTTTTCAAGCATTTCCAGGTTGGCGATTATGTGAAGTATTCTGCGACAGCCAGTATCGGTGCAGCCGTATTTCCGGCAGACGGTTCTGATTTTGAGACATTGTATAAGGCGGCCGATGCCGCACTCTACAAGGCAAAGAAACGGGGCAAAAACCAGCTCGCATTCTTTGATGACCGCGACCGGAAATAGTACATGTACAATCTGCCTATGAAAAAAGTACTTTTTTAGTCAACTTGCTGTGGCGGCCGGAAAACCCACTGGATTTTCAACACTTTTTACAATGGACTGAAAAATATTTGTGGAATAGTGGCATAGTCAAAAAGTACAATCTCATGTATACTAAACATAGATTTTAAAGACGTAATCAATTTTTAAGGAGGCAAATAAAAATGTCAAGTTTATCATTAAAGAATATTTGCAAGGTTTATCCTAACGGATTCGAAGCTGTTAAGGATTTTAACCTTGAAATCAAGGATCAGGAGTTCATCATCTTCGTTGGACCTTCAGGATGTGGTAAGTCTACTACACTTCGTATGATCGCAGGTCTGGAAGATATTTCTTCCGGTGAATTAAAGATCGGTGACAGAGTGGTTAACGATGTAGAACCTAAGGACAGAGATATCGCGATGGTATTCCAGAACTACGCTCTGTATCCTCATATGTCTGTATATGACAATATGGCTTTCGGTCTTAAGTTAAGAAAAGTACCGAAGGATGAAATTGATAAGATGGTTAAGGAAGCAGCTAAGATCCTTGACTTAACAGCTCTTCTTGATCGTAAACCGAAGGCTCTTTCCGGTGGTCAGAGACAGCGTGTTGCTATGGGACGTGCAATCGTTCGTAATCCTAAGGTATTCC
>CAVHRK010000104.1:0-5604 GCA_963638365.1 Anaerobutyricum sp.
AAGCAAAAGCGGGGTAACCGTATTCTTCTGAAGAGCCATCCATGGCTTAATTTTCAATAAATCAAAATGATATTTACAGAAACATGCCCAGCTTACCGGATATACCATAACTTTAGGAAGATGAAACCATTTTCCGGCCAGATATGCCATCAGGTCTTTCAAATCAGCGAATCCACAGTCTGAAACGCAGAAAGAAAATCCATCATAAAGGCGGAGTGCCAGAATACTGCTCGAAGCACCAAGGCTTACACCATGGAGTCCGATCCGGATTTCTTCTCCAAAGCGTCTTCGTAACTCCTCTGCTATGGCCAGAATATCCATATGTTCATAACATCCCATGGAACAAAAGCTGCTTTCATTATCCTTATTATCCTCATTATCTCCATGATAACGCATGTCATAAAGATAAACATGATATCCAAGCTCATAATAGATATTTGCGTAAGCAAGTGACTCCCACCTGTTGGCCGTATATCCATGTGTAAGAATAACATATCGATCTGTCGGTTCTTCCTGCTTCATTAAAAAACCATGTAGTTCATATCCATAATCAGAATACACATTAAGCACTTCACGTCTGCTTTTCAGAAACCATTCGAAAGAAACCCCCTCATCCCTGATTCGTTTTTTAAACTCCTCAAGAGACCATTTCCTGGGTTTTGTAATGAACTGAACCATTCCAAAAGAAAATACCAGTATCAGAATACCCATGATTACTGCAATAATCAGTAACGCAATCCCAATTTTCATTTGTTTTCCCCGTTTTCTGTCTGTTTATTTTCTACTTAACCAGTCCCCTTCAAGAACATATTTATAAGAAGTCAGTTCTTTCAGTCCCATCGGCCCTCTGGCATGAAGCTTTTGTGTACTGATTCCGATCTCTGCGCCAAGTCCGAACTCAAAGCCATCGGTAAATCTGGTGGACGCATTCAGATAAACACAGGCGGCATCCACTTCATTTAAGAATTTCTCCGCATTTTCCTTATTGTTTGTAAGAATTGCTTCGGAATGTCTGGTATTGTATTTGTTAATATGGGCAATTGCCTCATCCACATTAGAAACCGTCTTCATGGAAATGATAAGATCTAAGTATTCCGTTCCGTAATCTGCCTCCGTTGCAGGCACACAGGAGATACAGGACTGAACCGCTTCATCCCCACGGATTTCCACATTCTTCTCGTACAAGGCTTTCGCAAGTTCCGGCAGCAGATGATCCTTGATCTTTTCATGAATCACCAGAGATTCACAGGCATTGCACACCCCGATCCGCTGCGTTTTTGCATTCAGGATAATCGGTATCGCCTTTTCCACATCGGCGCTTTCATCTACGAAAATATGACAGTTCCCTGTTCCTGTCTCGATAACGGGAATCAGACTGTTCTCTACCACATTTCGTATGAGTCCTGCACCGCCTCTCGGAATCAGCAAATCCACATACTGCTTCATCTTCATAAACTCATTCACCACACTTCGGTCCGTGGATTCGATGAGCTGGATCACATAAGGATCTGCGCCCCTGCCGGCCACCGCTTCCTGAATGACTTTCGTAATTGCCATATTGGACCGGATCGCATCGCTTCCCCCCTTTAGGATCACGGCACTGCCACTTTTGAAGCACAGTCCGAAGGCATCTGCCGTCACATTCGGTCTTGATTCATAAATGATCCCGATGACCCCCATGGGAACTCTCTTCTTTACAATATGAAGTCCGTTCTCCGCTTCGTAATCATCTAAGATTTCACCCACCGGATCCGGCAGCTTTACAATCTGACGAATTCCCTCTGCCATGCCGGCGATCCGTTCTTTCGTAAGCCGTAGCCGGTCTAACAGCCCCGGATTCATCTGGTTTGCAATTCCCCGGTCCAGATCCTTGTGATTTTCCAAAAGAAGATACTCCGTATTCTGGACTAATGCATCCGCAACCGCTTCAAGCACCTCATTTTTCTTTTCTGTCGTCATGCGCTGCAGTTCAAATTTTGCCTGCATGGCACGTTCTCCTAAAAGTGTCAGCTCTTCCATTGCCATTCTCCATTCCAGTCAGATTTATTTCTATCTGCTTATATTATAGAAATTATTATGTTTATACTCCTATGTCCTTTACTCCTTAAAGTAACAGCCTGATTCCGTAATCAGTGCATTCATCCGGTAATCATGTGCCTGTATGGGAAGTGTGGGTGCTACCTGACAGTCAAAAGCTAAGCCTGCCCCATACATTTGAGGTACAAGCTTCATAAACCGGTCATAAAACCCTTTTCCGTATCCCATACGGTTACACTTCCGGTCAAACACAGATCCGGGAAGCACCATCAGGCATTTCTGTATATCCAGCTTCTCTGCAGAAAATTCTTCCGTCCCTTCCTTCGGTTCCAGAATCCCCTGATATCCGCTTTCCACATCCTCCATCGAGGTGATTTCATAAAACCGGATATCCATTCCGCAGACCTTCGGAACGAAAACCCTCTTCTCCTTCTGTTGAAGCAGCTCTTCCACGAAGGGAAGCGTTTCTACTTCACTCCGATAATTGAGGTAAATCAGCACTCCCTCTGCCTTTTGAAACTCCGGGAGCTTCTGCAGATTCTGTAAAACCTGAATACTCTTTTCCTTCCGCTCCTGCACAGACAGATTATTTCTTCTTTGCAGATAACGGTTTCGCAGTTCCTGTTTCGTCATAACAATGCTTTGGTTCATTGTGTTACACCTCCTCCTGAAGTGCTCTGGCCAGTTGTTCTGCTACAAAAATTCCATCCATGGCGGCTGATGTGATTCCGCCTGCATATCCGGCTCCCTCTCCGCAGGGGTATAGCCCCTCTACCGCAGGAGATTGTGCCAAATCCGTACGAAGAATTCGTACCGGCGAAGAAGTCCGGCTTTCAATTCCTTCTACCAAAACCTCATCTCCATTGAAACCACGGATCTTCCTTCCAAACGCTTCCATACCTTCTACAAATGCACGGTTCAGGGCATCCGGCAGAATCTCATGCACCGGTGCCTCCGTCCATAGCCCCTTGATGCAGGGCGTATCCGTTTCCGTTCCGGCTGCTTCCGGCTTATCCGGAGCTTTCTGCTCTTTTGCTCCCAAAACTGCATGTTTATAGCTTCCGTAACGTTCTACCGGAACTTTTCCATTCCCGATCTGATAAGCCTTTTCTTCCAGCTTGCGCTGAAACGCTATCCCGCTTAACGGATCCTTGGAATCCCCGTAATCCTCCGGTGTAACCGTGATAATCACGGCACTGTTTGCATTGGCGCTGTTTCTTCCACTGTAGCTCATGCCGTTTACCGCAAGCCGCCCCTCTTCGGATGAGGCATTCACAACGTATCCTCCCGGACACATACAAAAGGTATAGACACCGCGTTTTTCACTCGTCTCTGCCGTCAGTTTATAGATGGCATTACCAAGTGCTCCTGCTTCTTTTTTACCATATTGTGACAAATTAATCAATTCCTGTGAATGTTCCACACGCATTCCTATGGCAAAAGGCTTCGCCTCCATCACAACCTTCTGCTTAAAAAGCATGGAAAACGTGTCTCTGGCACTGTGTCCTAAAGCAAGCACCACATGCTCTGCCGGAAGCTCTTTTTCTCCGTTTAACACAAGTCCCTTCATCCTGCCATCTTCAATTAACAGATCCGTCACCTTGGTTCCAAATCTTACTTCACCACCAAGCGCAATGATTTCTTCCCGCATGGATCGCACAATTTCTTTCAGAATATCCGTACCGATATGCGGCTTATAATCATATAAAATTTCCTCCGGGGCACCATGCTTTACAAAGATCCGCAAAACCTCTTTATTGCGTCCATATTTATCCTTAATGAGGGTATTCAGCTTTCCATCCGAAAAGGTTCCGGCACCGCCCTCGCCAAACTGCACATTAGACTCTGTATTTAAACGGCCCGTCTTCCAAAAGACTTCGACGTCCCGGGTTCTTTCCTCCACGCATTTCCCACGCTCTAAAAGAACAGGACGAAATCCGGCTTTGGCAAGCATATAGCCACAGAACAGACCGGCCGGTCCCATCCCCACAATCACAGGACGCTCCGTACCCTTATAATCCTTTACCGGAAATTCATACTTCATCGGTTCAATCTTCTGAATCTGGTTGTTATGGCATCGTTTTAAGAGTTTCCCCTCTTCCTTTTCCGGAACGGCCACATCCACCACATACACATAAAAAAGCTGTGGCTTCTTCCGTGCATCCAGGGAGCGCCTCACAATCTCCACGTCCATCGGTCCTTTATAGTTTAAAAGCTCCTGCACCTTCTTATGAAGCATGCTTTCCGCATGCTCCACCGGCAGTTTTACCTGATTGATCCGTATCATCTGTTTAACCTCTTATCGCTTTTCCTGCAATCGTTCCTGTTGCGAACGCCCAATGAAGATTGTAGCCGCCGCAGATCCCGTCTACATCCAGAAGCTCTCCGGTTACGAAGAGTCCCGGGAACTTCTTTACCTGCATCTGCCCGTCCACCTCTTCGATGGCTAAACCGCCCGCACAGACCTGAGCATTCAAAAACGGATTCGTATCTGTAATATGTACTTCATAATTCTTATAAAGCCCGGCAAGCTGCCTGATCTCTTTCTTTTGCAGAGACCCGCTTTTCCGGGATCCGGCAATCTGACACTTCTTAAGCAATACCAGATTAAGCTTCTTATTCAAAAAGCCCGTCAGCAGTTCATCCACGTTCTGTTCTTTCCGTACTTTCTGCTGTTCAAGCAGGTAAGTCAAAATTTCATCATAGGAATATTCCGGTACAAAATCAATCTGCATGGTCACTCTTTTGCGTTCCTTTAAGGCATAGGCTGCCATGCGGCTTAACTGAAATACCGGAATCCCCGATATCCCATAATCGGTAAGCTGCAATTCCCCCTGCTCACTTCCCTGCGGTATTCCATCAACAAAAAGTCGTAAGGAAGCCTGACAACGGACACCTGACATTGCTTTTCGTTCTTTGTCATCCGTCCTTAACTGTACCAGTCCCGGTACAAGAGGATAGGTTTTTAATCCAAGCTTCTGTAACATTATGTATCCATCCATCCCGCCTTCTTTTAAAGATGCCGGTCCTCCGCATGCCAAAATCACCCGGTCCGCCTCGTAGCTTCTGCCATCCGAAGTTTTTAACAGATATCCCCGCTTCTTCGACGTAACACATCCGGCAATCTGCACGCCCGGTTCCACCAGAATCTTCCGGCGTTCCAGTTCCATCCGCAGCACATCTAATACAGCAGAAGCCTGCTCAGCATAAGGATATAAATAACCGTTCTTACTGCGCACCTTTAACCCAAGGGAAGCAAAGAACGAAATCGTGGACTCCGTATCATAACTTTTCAGAACCTGTTCCACAAAGGAGCGGTTCCTGCTATAGTAACAATCTACACTTAAATTCTCATTTCCAAGATTGCATTTGCCGTTTCCGGTTGCGAGAATTTTCTTTCCTACCCGGTCATTTTTTTCAAGAAGGATCACCTCGTTATCCTTCGTTTTGGCCTGAATGGCGGCCACCATGCCGGAAGCTCCGCCACCTACGATATATATTTTATCCATTACTTCTCTCTATTCTTTCTTATTTATTTTGCACAAAAAAGCTTGTATTTTAGCCATT
>CAVHRK010000105.1:0-24665 GCA_963638365.1 Anaerobutyricum sp.
CAAACGAGAAAAGCGCTTCTGGCTTGCTGACCAAAAGCGTTTTGTCTACAGTCTGGGAGATGCAGTAAATGCATCTCTTTTTTATTTTGAAGCGACGCTGATGATACGAACCCGGGTTCGTATCTCCGCTCCGCTCCGGTCGGCGCAAAACCAAGATCCCCCAGACCTTGTGCGGTCTTCGCTCCGCTCCGGTCGGCGCAGGACTAAGATCCCCCGGATCTTATGCGCCCTCTAACGCACGTGATTGGTAAAGCCCAGCGATTTGGATATCCTATATAAAAACTGATTCAAAGCAGAATCCACATCATATCATTTTCTAAATGGGTGTTTTGAAACAGAAGTTAGATTTTAAACATTTTAATTGTTTAAAACTCAATTTGCTGTTATAATAAGTGATAAAGGAGGGTGAATATAATGAAACTTTTACATGTAATTGCCAATAACTTTAAAAATTGTAATGACTCTTTCGAGATAGATTTTGTTTCGAAGTCCAAAAAGACTGCTGAAGATAAAGAATATGAGCTGCAAGAGATTGCTGATGACCTTCATGTTTATAATACAATGGCCTTTATCGGAAAAAATGCTTCGGGGAAAACCACCGCAGTTGAACTTCTTGATGCATGCTATTCTATTTTGAGCGATTTCCGTCTGGATGGGAAACCATACAGCTATGAAAATGTTGAATTACGCATAGATTTTTATCATGATGGATTTATTTACCGCTATGAAACCATTTTAAAAAACGCAGACAGCATTGCTTCCAAGGCAATTTTTATAAAACAACGACTTCGAAAAAAGAAATACTATAAGAGTAAAGTAAAGGATCTCTATAATGACGAAGATTTTGATGATGTAGAAATAACCGGCGAACTTCCCGAAGATACATCCATTCTTTTCTTTGTTTTAAAAAAGAAAGAAACATGGGCGATTTATTTTGACAGTTTTGGAAATGGTGTTGACAGCTATCGGCTCATTTTTGCAACCTTGAAAGATTACCATATTCGTCCGGCACTTTTAGCAAGGGTTATCTCCATATTTGATGAAAACATCCACGATCTTCAAATGCTGGATGATCACAACTTTAAACTTTCTTTCTGTAGCGAAACAAAAACTGTTTCCGACAAAGAACTGATTTATATGTTGTCAAGCGGCACTACCAAAGGAATGCTTCTATATATTTTGATGGTTGCATCTCTCCAGCAGGGATTCGATTTAATTATCGATGAGATCGAAAATCATTTTCATAAGACGCTGGTCGAGAACATGATCAGTCTCTATAAGGACAAAACCGTTAACAGAAGGAATGCAACACTTATCTTCACCACACATTATTGTGAACTTCTGGATCTTTTTAACCGGCAGGATAATATCTATATTGCCAAGTCCAACGATAAGGTTTATCTTACCAATATGTACGATGGATTCAATATCAGATCGGAATTGCTAAAAAGCAGGCAGTTTTATAATAATGTATTCCAAACCGCTGTCAATTACGATGAACTGATGCAGCTTAAAAAGGAGTTGAAAGTATGGAAAAACTCCTGATCATGTGTGAAGGTCCAAACGAGAAAGAAATTATAAAAATTCTTCTTGAAAATGATCTTTTAAAATTTACTGAAAATGATCTGCTTGGATTAACGCCTTACCACGCAAGGCAAATAAAGACCTCCGGACAGGTAAAAACGGAATTGAATATCTATCCTGGTCAGGTACGGATCCTCAGAATCGGTGATAAGCAAAGTGATAAGCTTGTCATTCCATTGGAGTATAAAGACAAAATCCTTTCCGTGGATAAATATTGTACAAAGCCAGAGTTAGAAATGCTTTTTATTCTGGCCGAAAACCTTGAACAAGACTTCGAAAAATTAAAATCTTCGATGAAAGCAAAAACTTTTGCCAAAGAACATATATCCATCGGAAAAAGAAACTATGATAACAGCACAGCCTTCTACACGGAATATTTCGGGGAAAATCCAAAACTTCTTGTAGACTGTATCAAAAAATACCACAAGCACAATGGTTCTCATAATAAAGACGAGCATTATCTGGATGAACTTCTTAAATAATTAAATATGAACATCTACTCAAAGGAAAGGCAGATTCTCTAAAGAACCTGCTCAGACTGTAGGCAAAAACTTTACCTTACGAAAAGGTAACAGACCCCATTATTATACTAGGAGAAATTACGAAGTGTGAGATAGCCTTTCCATTTGATTGGACATTGTAATATAATAGAAAATGTAGTGCTATACAGAATACCAATAAAACAACAATGGATAAGGAAAAGGAAAAACGATGGATAAGAAGATGAATTCAGAAGCACAGCTTACGACATTTGAAGCAATCAGTATGATCGTGGGAAACAGTATCGGAACGGGAATTATTGCGGTTCCTTATCTGGCTGTCCGGAACAGCATGTGGGATGTGGTCTGGATGGTGGCGCTTTCCTATGTGGTGAATGTGATTCTGCATCTGATTATTGCAGAGCTTTCTTATAATAATGGCGGTGTCCAGCTTGTGAAAAGCTTTGAAGGAGAACTGTTTCACGGGAAGATGAAGAAGATTTTCAGCTGGATCATGTTCGTGGTGTATGGCCTCGCTATTATGGTGGGCGTCAGTGGAAATATTAACGGTGGAGCGCAGATTTTCGTGAACTGGTTCGGACTTCCTCTGTGGGCGGCACAGCTTATTTATTACCTCATAGCCGGCAGTGTCGTATTTATGGGAATGAAAGCGGTTGGAATTGCTCAGAAATATTCGGTGGCTCTTTTACTGGTCATCGTGGCAGTGATGACCGTGGGAACATTCCTGCACCCGCTGAACACCCTGTATACCGCTCCTTTTCATATCAATAACCTGTTGGCTCTCTATAGTATGGTCGTATTTGCCACGTCTGCGAATCAGGCGGTGATTCAGGTAGTAAAGGGCTTAAACGGAGATTCGAAGAGAATCCGGAAGACAATATTTACAGGATTTGGCTTGTCCTCCCTATTCGTGCTCGTTGTAACACTGACCGTCCTGCTTGGGACAGAAGGAGCCGTGGATAAAGAGCTTGCCTATATGCAGTTGGGAGAAAGCATCGGAGGATGGGCGGTAATCCTTGCCGGAATCTTTTCCCTGTTTGCCCTGCTTACGACCTTCTGGTCCAATACGCTGGCACTTCGGGATGTGGTGCATGAGCAGGTCGGAACCGATAACCGGGTGAGCTGGCTGATTGCAACCGTTCCCTGTATTCTGTTTGCTATTTTCGGAGTGAGCAGCTTTATTGTACTGACAAGAATTATGAGCGGCGTTGTGGTATTGGTGAGCATTATGCTGGTTCTTACTTATGGAAAGTCGAGGAAAAAGATGGGAAGCAGCCCGATCTGCGGCATTTTCGGAACAGTGCCGTTTCAGGTGTTGATGATGATTTCTACGATTGTTTCTGCGGTCGGCGCAATGCTGCCATTGAAATAAAGTGAAATTACTAATAAGAATAAAAAGGACAAATTTGAATTATGTATACAGCAGATCATTTCCAGAAAGTAGATGAAGAAACCTTTACCTTAAAAATAGCGCCCGACCGGGATTTCAAGATCCTTCAGCTTACGGATCTGCACCTTGGCTTCGGGTTGTTTTCAAAGAAACGGGATCAGCTTGCGCTGAAAGCGGTAAGCACCATTGTGAAGAAGACAAAGCCGGATCTGATTGCCATTACCGGGGATTCAGTATTTCCCTTTTTCCCGAAAGCGGGAACAATGAACAATAAGCGGCAGGCGCAGATTTTCATCCGGTTTATGGATCAATTCCGGATTCCTTATGCGTTGGTTTTTGGAAATCACGACTGCGAAATGTTTTCCAGATATAACAAAGAGCAGATGGCAGAGCTGTTTGCCTCCGGCAAATACAGTATTTTTACGAAAGGAAGACCGGAGATTTACGGAGTCGGCAACTATTTCTTAAACCTGACGGATGAACAGGGGAAGGTATTACTTCCCCTGGTGTTTCTGGATTCGAATATGTATGGAGAGAAAGGCTGGTTTTACAGTGGGTTTGACTGTATTCATGAAGATCAGGTGGACTGGTGCATGGACAGACTTCTTTCGTTAAAGCAGGAAGACCCGAATGTGAAAGCAATGGCATTTTTCCATATTCCGGTAGCGGAATTCAAAGAGGCTTATGAAAAAATGCGTCTGGGGGATAAAAGTGTAACGTACATGCATGGAAATATCGGAGAAGCAAACGATCACTTTGGCATACCGAGATATGAAGGCACCTTTTTCAGGAAGGCAGTGGAAAACGGCGTGATCAAATGGATGTTTTGTGGACATGATCATTTGAATACACTTTCTGTTGTGTATAAAGGAATCCGGATGACCTATGGCATGTCGATTGATTATCTGGGGTATAACGGAATCCTGAAGCGGCACACCCAGAGAGGAGGAACCTTGATTACCCGGCATGCGGACGGAAGCGTGGAGATCCGGATGGTTCCTCTTAAGGAGTGAGGGGATGATGCTGCAAAATGAAATATTGACATTTAGATCAAATGAAATATAATTATATTCTAATAAGGGCAAAGGCGTTCCTCACAAGATGAAGAACGCCTTTGTTTTTTATACTAAAAACAGATATAAGAGGAAAAAATGGGTAGTAAAATTGTAACCTTACAATCAATTGCAAAATCAACAGAGTTTACAGGATTGGTATGTGTGTGCTGTGAGCAATATATGAATCGTCCTATAACAGGTGTTCATATTATTGATAACCCCGATACCATTCGCTTTTTCCGGACGGGAGAGGTTGTTTTAACCACAGGCTACATTTTACAATACTTCACAGCAAAGGAACTGCAGGATTTAATGAGGCATTTATGTGAAAGAGGATGCAGCGGTGTGATCTTTAAAATCAATCGATTCTATGATAAAGTTCCGGGTAATATTATCCAATATGCAATGGAATACGATATTCCCATCGTGACAATTCCTTATAAGTATGCATTGGCGGATTTGCAGGCGTATATTCACAGACAGATTTTTATAAATGATTATAATGTGGAAAAGGAGACAAAAAGGGATCTCGAAGAAGAACATTATAATGATTTTCTTAGCGTTTTATTGGAAAATCCAAATGAGTGTGAGTTGCTGGAAAAGGCATCCGTCAATGATTTTGATTTGTCATTTCAATACTTTTGCATTATTGTAAGCGGGACAGATTCCTTTATGCATAAAATGGACATTCAGCTGAGAGGCTTAATTGGTGAAATAAATGGAGTGTGTCAAAAATTTTCCAGAATAAACCGTGTGGTTTATCTGATTGGAAAAAAGGAGTTTGATCGGGAAAACGATATTTCCATGTTAAGAGAAGAACTCGAAGCTAAAGTTTGTTCTGTCACAGAAGGGAAAGACAACGGGCTGCTTTCTGTGGGAGATATTGTGAGTGAACCGAGCTATATTAAACGGAGCGTTGAACATGCGTTTCTTGCAAGACTGTATATGGAGGGTAAACATGAGAAAGGAATTGTCTGGTATCGGGATATTGAGATGCTGTTAATTATGTATAAGGATCTTAAGAAGGAAAGAATTGAAGAACTCTATCAAAATTCGATCGAGCCGGTTGTAGTATATGATCTGGATAATCATACGGAATTGATTGTAACCCTGGAAAAATTAATTGACTGTGGTTGGGACATTAAAATGGCAGCAGAACAATTATTCATCCATCGGAATACTTTGTTAAAAAGAAGGGAAAAAATTGAAAAACTTTTAAAAGGAGATTTGGGAATGGGGAAAATTGCAGCTTTGCAGATTGGACTAAATGCGTATAATATTCTGAAATATTTATATGAATGAAGTTATCACCAATCATCTGACTGGGATTTCACAGTGTGCAAATGCACACCCGGAACAGATAAAATGTGTGCATATAAATATTGAGAATGAAACAGGTTAATTATATAATACGAACAACAAATCAATCAAAGAAAGCGAACGAAAGCAAAGGGGCTGACCACAAATTTCAGGTCGGCCCTTTTTGTATATAGAAAGGAATGATTTCTATGGAAAAGTTAAAAAATTTGCTTTGTCAATATGTGGATGAACATCGCTCGGAACTGATCCGGATCAGTTCCGAGCTGGTCCGGATACCAAGTGAGGATCCACCAAGTGATACACACGCCATGGTAGAATATCTGATTAATGAAATTAAAGATATTGAAGGTGTGACATATCAGACTTACACCAGGGTAGAGCCAAAGATTAGCTTGATTGCATGGTTAAAGGGTAGCAGGTCCGGAAAAAAACTTATTTTTAACGGTCATATTGATACCTTTCTGGTAGGAAGCCCGGAAGGTTGGGAGGCAGATCCATTTTCGGGACTTGTAAAAGACGGAAAGGTATTTGGAAGAGGATCGTGTGATATGAAAGCGGCCATTGCGGGATATGTTATTGTGATGAAAGCAATGGCAGCCTATAAAGATTATTGGAGCGGAGAGATATGCTTCACCTTTGCAAGTGATGAAGAGTCAGCGGGAACCTATGGAACCAGGGCAATTCTGGACGAGATTCCGGAGGCTATGGGAGATGCAATGATTAATGGTGATGTTGGTTCTCCGAGAGTTCTGAAGTTTGGTGAAAAGGGATTTCTTGATATGCAGATCATTGCAAAAGGAAAAGCTGCACATGGTCTTCATAAATATAAGGGAATCAATGCAATTGACCGGTTGATGAAGGTTTTAATGGAAATCGAAGCGCTGGAAAACCAGGAGGTAGTGATGCCTGATGTTGTTTTAAATACGATTCTGGAAAGTAAAGAAGTTTCAGAATCCCTCGATTGTCCCGGTGAAGTAGAAAATATGCAACACCTGACCGTTAATGTCGGGCAGATTGAGGGAGGGTATATTTACAGTACAATTCCTGCAAATGCAAAGGCGCAGATTACAATAGGAATTCCTATAGGAAAAACTTTAGGAGAAGTGAAGGCTCAAGTGCTTTCCATTATCGAAAAGAATGAGGGAATCAGTTATAAGATCTATTCGGAAACAGAACCGAATTACTCTGATCCGGAGGGGGAAATTTTCCGGATCATGCTGGCCAATGCAAAAGATATTAATCAGGAAAAGACGGTTATCAGTTTAAGATCAGGATTTGATGATTCCAGATTTTACAGGTACAAAGGAATTCCGGCAGTACTTCTTGGAGTAACAGAGCATGCCATGGGAGATGCAAATGAATATTTTGAAATTGAGGATATGATTAAAGTGACCAAAATATATGTCACAACGGCATTTGATTTCCTACAATAATATTTTCATATGGTAAACATTTTTGCATATATGCAAAATGAAAAATAAATATCAACCTGAGTTGATAAAGAAAAGGAGACGAGGATTATGAAAAAAAGAATTGTTGCAGCTATGTGCAGTACACTTTTAGTAGTAGGTCTATTGGCCGGATGTGGTTCAGCATCAAATACAACACAAGCGACGGCTGACAATGATGTAATTAAGATCGGTGCTGTTGTTCCGCTTACGGGTGATGTTCCTGCGCTTGGAGAATCTGCCAAAAACGGTTATCAGTTAGCAGTAGATAAAATTAATGCAAATGGAGGTATTGACGGAAAACAGGTAGTCATTATCTTTGAGGATGATGAAAATCAGCCAAGTAAAGCTCCGACAGTAGCCCAGAAACTGATTACACAGGATCACGTAGTTGGTATTGTGGGTGCAACAAACAGTAAATGCAGTATTCCAATGGGACCGATCTGCACACAGAACTCAATTCCTATGGTGTCACCGACTTCTACAAATACGAAAGTCACAACGGATGGTGGTGAGTACGTATTCAGGGCATGCTTTATCGATCCGTTCCAGGGATCCGCATTGGCATCCTTTGCGAAAAACGATTTGAGTGCAACAAAAGTTGCAGTTCTGTTCAATAATGCGGATGACTATTCAAAAGGTCTTGCAGAGGCCTTTATGCAATCCTTTGAAGATCTGGGGGGAACAATTGTTGCACAGGAATCCTATGCAACAGGAGAAAGCGATTTTAATGCACAGCTCACCAACATCAAGGAGGCAGATCCGGAAGTACTTGTTATGACGGACTTTTATTCTACCGTCGGCCTGATTGCAAAACAGGCAAGGGCACTTGGCATTGACGCTACATTCCTTGGTGGTGATGGATGGGATTCTACAGACCTTGTAAACATCGGTGGAGAAGCAATGGAGGGTGCATATTACTCTGTTTTCTATTCATCTGATGATACTTCGGAAGCAGTAACGGCATTCAAGGAAGCCTATGGAGCAGCTTTTGGAGGCACAGTTCCGGATGGTTATGCAGCATTATCCTATGATGCGGCAATGATATTAATGGATGCCATTGACCGGGCTGATTCGACGGATGGTGCGGCTATCAAGGATGCATTGATGACAACCAATCTGGATTGTGTATCCGGTAATGTAACGTATGATGAAAACCGTAACCCGATTAAACCGGCCACGATCTGTACAATAAAAGACGGCAAAGCTACTTATTATTCAACAGTGCAGCCGTGAAAATAACAGAAATAAAAAGGAGTGATGGAGTATGATTACTTTCTTTCAACAAATGATAAATGGCTTATCGCTTGGAAGCGTATATGCATTGATTGCCATTGGCTATACCATGGTATATGGAATTATTAAAATGGTTAATTTTGCGCATGGCGAAATTTTTATGGTAGGTTCATTCCTGGGTTTGTTAGGAGTGTCGGTATTCCATCTTCCTTTTTTTCCGGCGCTGCTGTTTTCAATGGCTGGAACAGCGGCAATAGGGGCTTTTATTGAAAAGGTTGCTTATAAACCTCTACGAAAATCAAAGCCTGTTACTTTGTTTATTACAGCAATTGCTGTATCAATGTTTTTGAAAAATTTTGTTAAGCTGGATTTTCTGGCAGGTCCAAATCCACACCCGTTCCCGGATGTTTTGTCTGTGGAGAATTATAATATAAAGGGTGTTTTGGTTTCGTATATTCAAATCGTAGTACTCATTACGGCACTGGTACTAGGAGTAATGTTACATTATCTGGTTAATCAGACAAAAATCGGTTATGCCATGCGTGTAGTTGCTTATGACAAGGATGCAGCTGCCTTAATGGGAATCAATGTAGACAGGGTAATCACAATCACATTCCTGATCGGCTCTGCTTTAGCAGGCGCCGCGGGTGTATTGGTTGGTATCATGTATCCAAAGCTTGATCCATCTATGGGAACACTTCCCGGTATGAAATGCTTCGTGGCAGCAGTTCTTGGAGGCATTGGCGAGATCCCCGGGGCGATTCTTGGAGGAGTAATAATTGGTCTCGTAGAAACGATGACAAAAGCCTATATCTCATCAAGTCTGGCTGATGCAGTAACATTTTCATTGCTGATCATAGTATTACTTGTCAGACCGACCGGTCTTCTGGGCAAAAAAGTATTTGAAAAGGTGTGATGCTTATGACGAGGAAGAAAAATCTGTTAAAAACGGTAATTATACTGGTTTGTATCATTGCGTTATATGGAATTATGAAGCTTATGATTGCACAGGGAATGATAAGTGCTTATGCTGAACGGGTTGTCATTACTACGGGTATCAATATTATACTGGCACTCAGTTTAAATCTGATCATTGGATATACCGGACAGCTTGCATTGGGACATGCGGCATTTATGGCGGTGGGGGCTTACCTGTCAGCCGTTTGTTCTACAAAACTGGGTTTGCCGTTTGGAATTTCCTTAATTCTGGGAACTTTAGCCGGAGGCTTTACGGGATTTGCTATTGGCTTTCCGGTTCTTCGGTTAAAAGGTGATTATTTAGCAATCTGTACTATGGGATTTGGAGAAATAACAAAGGTAATTATCCAGAATATTGAATATATTGGTGCCGCCAGAGGTTTTTCCGGAATTAAGCTCTTTACTACATTTGACTGGGTGTTCCTGTTTGTTGTGCTGGCTTACATATTGATTCGGAGGATAGTCGGTTCAATTTATGGCAGGGAAATGATCTCAGTAAGTCAGGATGAAATTGCGGCAGAGGCAATGGGTGTTAATGCTTTTAAAACAAAATTATTTGGATTTGTCATTGGCTGTAGTATGGCAGCGTTTGCAGGTGGATTATATGCACATTATATTATGTTTATTGATCCGGTTTCATTTGATTTTAATAAATCAACCGAAATACTGACATTTGTTGTACTCGGCGGTATCGGAAGCACAGCGGGATCAACCATCGGTGCGGTTATCCTGTCAATACTTCCGGAAGCACTGAGAGGCTTTGGTGATTTTATTAAGAATTATCGAATTTTATTCTATTCCATTATTATTATTGCTCTGATGATTTTCAGACCACAGGGAATAATGGGACACAAAGAGATTTCGGTGAAAATGTTCTTGAATGTGGAAGATCTTTTCAAAAAGAGAAAGGCCGGTGAGAAAGATGGCGTTACTGGAAATTAAGGACTTAGGAATTCAATTCGGAGGTTTAAAGGCTGTTGATGAATTTCATTTAACAATAGGTGATAATGAACTTGTTGGATTAATTGGACCAAATGGAGCAGGAAAGACCACGGTTTTTAATATGATTACCGGAGTCTATCAGCCGACAACCGGAAAAATCATTTTTGATGGCAATCTCATTAATGGTATGAAGTTATATGATGTCACCAAAAAACATATGGCCAGAACGTTTCAAAATATACGTCTCTTCAAAGAAATGAGTGTTCGGGACAATATTAAAATGGCATGTGGTGTGAACAACAGGTACAACGTGTTTGACATGATTTTTCATACGCCCCAGTATATGAAAGTGGAAAAGAGCATGGATGAAAAAGTAGATCAGTTATTAGAACTGTTTCATTTGTCGGAGAAAGCGGATCTGGAAGCGCAGAATCTTCCGTATGGAGATCAGAGGAGACTCGAAATAGCCAGGGCGCTTGCAACGGAACCTAAGCTTTTGTTACTTGATGAGCCTGCTGCGGGTATGAATCCGCAGGAAACGGCAGAGCTTGGGGAGTTTATCAAATGGATTAAGGAACAGTTTCAAATTTCCGTACTTCTTATAGAACACGATATGAAACTTGTCATGAGCATTTGTGAAAAAATTACGGTACTGAGCTTTGGTCGGATTATTGCAGAAGGCGGACCGAAGGAAATTCAGGAGAATGATCAGGTAATTGAGGCTTACATAGGAAGGAAGAATGCTCATGGATGAGAAAAAACTAATGCTGAAATTAGATAAGGTAAATGTCTTCTATGGCAACGTACATGCATTGCGTAATGTCAGCCTGACCGTAAATAAGGGAGAAATTGTTACGTTGGTCGGGGCAAACGGAGCCGGGAAAACCAGTATTTTAAGAGCAATATCAAATCTGGAGACCGTAAAAGAGGGAACAATTGAATATAATGGCTGCAACATTACAAATATCGGACCACACAAAATTGTAGGGAAGAAACTGATTCAGGTTCCGGAAGGCCGCAGAATTTTTGGCGAGCTGACAATAGAAGAAAATCTGATGATGGGAGCATATTTACGAAAGGATCGTGCGCAGATCCGCAAGGACTTAACCCATGTATATGATCTGTTTCTCCGTTTATATGAAAGAAAACTACAGGTGGCGGGAACCCTGAGCGGTGGAGAACAACAAATGCTTGCGATTGGCAGGGCTTTGATGGCCAATCCGGAGCTTTTGTTATTGGATGAGCCTTCTATGGGACTTGCACCGATTATTGTGGATCAGATTTTTGATATCATTCAAAAAATTCAAAAAATGGGAACGACGGTTCTTTTGGTGGAACAGAATGCGAATATGGCACTTTCCATTGCAGACAGGGCATATGTACTTGAGACCGGACAGATTACCATGAGCGGATCGGCAAAGAGCCTGCTCGGAAATGATGAGATCAGAAAAGCGTATCTGGGGGGATAAGATGTGATGAAAAACAAGACAAGATCGGCATTCATTGTAATTGATATGGAAAATGGATTTATAGATGCATCTGCACCTCATTGCATCAGGAATGCCGCAGCTACCGTACCTTCACTGATAAAAGCAGTTAATGCTGCCAGATCATTTGGAATACCGATATTCTTTGTAAAACGAATCTATCGGGCAGATGGCTGCGATGTGGAATTAACACGTTATCAGAAATGGAAGGATGGAGGAAAGGCCATGACACCTGCTTCCGAAGGTCCGAACAGTGCCATGGCTCCGGAAGGCCTTCGCCCATTACCGGGGGATTATACAATCATCAAGCCAAGATGGAGTGCCTTTTTTCAGACGGAACTTGATTTGATTTTACGGCGGCTGGGTATCCGGAACGTGATATTAACCGGAACGACGACACCTAACTGTGTACGAACCAGTGCCTATGATGCAAACTCACTTGATTATAATGTAGTAATTATTGAGGATTGTTGTTCTTCACAGACGGAGGAGATACAACGGGTAAATATTGAGGACATGAGAAGAATGGGTGCTGTTATTCTTGATTCAAATGAATTTATTAATGATTATATTCACTGTCCGATTGTTGACCTGGCTGCAAAAATCAGGGATGAAATTGAGGAATCCGGAGAGATTCCGGAGGATTTTGATTTTACCGGGAACGAAAGTGGATGGAAGGACAAATGGTAATTACGGATTATCAAAAGTTACGATATGTCAGCTAAGAGGAGTGAGAACGATGAAAGAGCTAATAGATTTGTTTTTAACATTTGCCAAAATCGGAGGATTTACATTTGGCGGAGGATATGCAATGCTGCCAATTTTACAGAGAGAAGTTGTGGAAAAGAAAGAATGGGCAACGGAAGAAGAATTGATGGATTATTATGCTATTGGACAGTGTACTCCGGGCGTTATTGCGGTAAATACGGCAACCTTTATCGGGTATAAATTTAAAGGAATTACGGGTGGCATTATAGCAACTCTTGGGTGTGTTTTTCCTTCACTTGTTATTATTGTTATTATTGCGGCCTGTCTGCAGACCTTTGCACAGTTTGCGATAGTGCAATATGCTCTTTCCGGTGTCAGAGCCTGTGTCTGCGCTCTTATATTGGATTCTGTCATTAAACTCGGCAAAAAATCTGTTGTGGATATCTGGACGATTCTCATTGCAGCTGTTGTATTGATATGTTCGCTTCTGGCAGATATACCGGTAGCGGTTCTGGTGGTCGGAGCAGGTGCTGTGGGTGTTCTGGTGAAATCTGCTCTGGTTAAGAAAAGCGCAAAGGAGGAATAGAATATGCCGATCTTACTTCAGCTTTATATCGAATTTTTTAAAACAGGTTTATTTGCCATTGGTGGTGGATTGGCTACGCTTCCTTTTTTGTATGAAATGAGCGAAAAAACAGGGTGGTTTACAGTAAATGATATTGCGAATCTTGTGGCAGTATCCGAGTCCACTCCGGGACCGATGGGAGTTAATATGGGAACTTATGTAGGCTATACAACAAGTGGAATGATCGGTAGTGTGGTTGCGCCTCTTGGCCTTATTACACCATCTGTTATTATCATTATTATTATCTCCCGTTTCTTAAAAAAGTTTAAAAATAATAAATATGTAAATTATGCATTCTATGGTTTGCGTGCTGCTTCCACAGCGTTGATTGTTGCAGCCGGTCTGAGTGTTGCAAAACTTGCTTTTATTAAAGATGAGAGTGTGTTTTCCCATTTGTGGGCTTTGCCCGGTCTGTCGGTCAGTTCACTTTTAGGAATGATAAACTGGATTTCTTTATTGATTTCTGTTGTTGTATTTATTACCTTTCGAAAATTAAAAAAACATCCTATTTTTTATATTATAGGTTCTGCTCTTGCGGGTGTACTGTCAGGGGTATTGCTTGCATGAAGCAAATGCAGTACTAAAACCATTTCATTGTTTTTCATAGGCTGATATGTTACACTGGAACTGCTTATGACTTTAAATGGGGTGGAGAACGCATATGAAAAATGAAAACAATAAGAGAAGTTCCTTTTCGGGAAAGATCGGCTTTGTATTGTCGGCAGCAGGAGCGTCTGTGGGACTGGGAAATATCTGGAGATTTCCTTATCTTGCTGCGAAGTATGGCGGCGGAATCTTTCTGGTGGTCTATATCATTCTGGCGCTGACATTCGGCTACACAATGATTGTAGCAGAGACATCAATCGGACGTATGACCGGAAAGAGTCCGGTAGGCGCCTATCAGGCCTTTGGTAAATCCGGATGGCTGTCTTTTGGCGGCTGGATCAATGCCATTATTCCGATTTTGATTGTACCATATTATTCGGTAATCGGCGGCTGGGTTATCAAGTATCTTCTGGAATATGTACGGGGAAATGGAGCACGGCTTGCAGAGGATGGTTATTTTTCGGAGTTTATTTCCAATGGTGTTTCTACAGAAATCTGCTTTATCGTTTTTGCTCTGTTTACCCTTGGTATTATTTTTGCCGGTGTGCGTAACGGGATCGAACGTGTTTCCAGTTTTATGATGCCGGTGCTGGTGGTATTATCCCTGATTATTACGGTTTATTCGGTGACAAGACCGGGAGCGATTGCCGGGGTGAAATATTTCCTTGTTCCAAATCTGCAGAATTTTTCCTGGATGACGGTAGTTTCTGCCATGGGACAGATGTTTTATTCCCTGTCGATTGCCATGGGAATTCTCATTACCTTTGGCTCTTATATGCAAAGAGAGGTTTCGATTGAGGATTCCACGAGAAACGTAGAGGTATTCGATACCCTGATCGCGATTATGGCGGGCTTAATGATTATTCCGGCAGTTTTTGCTTTTTCGGGCGGAGATCCGGACACGCTGCAGGCTGGTCCGGCACTGATGTTTATCACAATCCCGAAGGTATTTGCCAGCATGGGATTCGGAACGGCCATCGGAATTGCCTTTTTCGTTTTGGTATTGTTTGCGGCGATTACAAGCTCGATTGCGCTGACAGAAAGTGCGGTAGCAACCTTTGAGGACGAGTGTGGTTGGGGAAGAGGAAAATCGACGCTGCTGGTCGGCGCGCTCATGCTGTTGCTCGGAACACTTTCTTCACTGGGATATGGCCCTCTGGGTGGTGTGAAGATCATCAATATGCAGTTTCTGGATTTCTTTGATTTTCTCACAAATTCCGTTATGATGCCGATTGCTGCAATTGCAACCTGCCTGCTGGTATCCAGGGTAATTGGTGTGAAGCGGGTGGAAGAGGAGATATTGTATGGAGAAGGTAAATTCCGTAGAAAAAAGATTTTCTATTTTATGATCCAGTATCTCTGTCCGGTATTTGCAGCGATTATTTTTATCAGCTCTGTGGCCAATGCATTTGGATGGATTTCGATGTAGTTGTAATTATAATGTGATAATAAAACGCCCTGCGGTTGTCCGCAGGGTGTCTGCAATTTCTTCACAGTTCTTTTGTCTGATTCGCTCCTGATTTAGAATACTCCGGTAATAAAGATTTCCAGTCCGATGGCAATGAGGATGACGCCGCCGAGAATAGAAGCCTTGTTGGAGAACTTCGTTCCGAATTTCTTGCCGATAACCAGTCCGGTAATGCAGATAAAGAAGGTAATCGTTGCAATGATGAGGGATGCGGTCAGCGCCATGATGAAACCGTATTCTGCAATGGTAAATCCAACAGATAAGGCATCGATGGAGGTGGCAACTCCCTGTACCATCAGTGTTCCGAAGCCAAGCTTTGTTTTCTCAACATCTTCTCCCTTGCTGCGGATTCCCTCAATCACCATCTTCCCACCGATAAAGGCAAGAAGAATCAGGGCAATCCACGGGATAAATTTTTCGAATGCATGAAAATATTCCACAATCGTGTGAACGCAGATCCATCCGGTCATAGGCATCAATGCCTGAAAGAAAGCGAAGACGCCGGCAATCCCACAGGATTTGCGTTTCTTCATGTGAGGCTCATTCAGGCCGTTCGCAAGCGATACCGAAAAGGCATCCATGGCAAGTCCCACCCCGAGCAGTGCGCTGTTCAAGAAAAATAATACATTCCATTCCATTGTTTGTTCCTCCGATAGGTTTACTCTTAATAAAAGACCCGGATACAGCAGTAACTATATCCGGGTTCCAATCGAATCGATATATGGACTGCATGTATAGTTACTTTCTATACATGAGTCTCGCAATTTAAAACAAGCCAGACCGGACGGTCAGTATGTTGACTTGCTACGATATACGCTTGCTACTCCCTCATGGGATCATAATGATAATAATTTATCACTATTTGAACAAAATGTCAATTGTTATATAAAAAAATAGATTTACGAAAATAGATTTACCAATTTTTTAAAAACCGCATTTAATAATTGCAGTTAAATTTGGGTTTAAATTGTGCTTAAAAATGGCATAATTATCTGTATTATAACAGATTTTCTGTTTTGAGCTGCCGGACCGCACTCCGGCGGAATTCCCGCGGCGTCATGTGCATAAACCGCTGGAAGGTCCGGTTGAAGTAGCTGATATTATTAAAGCCGGTCTGCAAAGCAATCTGGCTGATCTCGTGGTCGGTTTCCAGAAGCAGTTCCGTACTTTTGCTGATGCGGAAATAATTCAGGTATTCAAAGGGTGTCATATGCGTTACTGATTTAAAGGAACGGCACAGATACCCTTTGCTGATGTTAAAATTCTTTTCCAGTTCTTTCAAGGTGACGGTATCATTATAATTTTCCTGCAAATACTTCATAATGGATTTGATGAGTGCGGTGCGGTAATCGGAATCCACATAAGGCTCTTCACCATTCATGATCGCATGTGAAATCATCAGGTGACAGGACTTGAGGAGCGCTGCTTTGATGAGTAGTTCATAGCCGTAGGGCTTTGCAAGAAAGGCGTCATGAATCTCATCCAGTACCTCGCGCAGAGTGAATTCCCAGGCAAATGCCGGATTGATGATCCGCGAGGATTCATAGAGCGTGGAAAACAGTACGCCCTGGTGAAAAAGCGGATTTAAGAATTTCTGCTGGATAATGTCGTTTCCAAGACTGTAGAGCAGATCCGGATGAAAAACAATCGCATAGAAGTCCAGTACTTCCCCAATTTCACAGGTGACAAGGTGAAGGGCGTTGGCAGGAATCAGACAGATACTTCCGGTTTTCAGGGCAAAGGCCTCTTCTCCCAGATACAAATGGCCGTTTCCGCGTTTAATGACCAGAATTTCCACTTCTTCATGCCAGTGGCAGCTCACCCGTTCCGTGAAGGTGGTGTCGGACTCGATATCATAGAGCATAAACGGAAACAGGGAATTGCCGTGAATCCGTGTTTCACGCAATTGTGGGGTGTTATTGTTTGTAATGCTTTTCGCTGTAATGCTTTTCAAGCTGGTGTTTTCCATAGGGGCTCCTTGTGATCATACGTAGGTAACTGTCCATTCATAGACTGCCGAATGCTTTTTGTGGGACAATGGTTCGGTGAGTATCTGACTAAGTAGTAAATGAATGTCAATATTGTACCAATATCATGCAATAAAATTCAAGTAATATAATTAAACCATCATTATACTATCATTATAAAGAATAAAGAGACAATATGCAATCTACATAAAACAATACATAAGGAGGACTTGACATGAGATTCTTTAAAGAAAACAACAGTTTATGCTTCAAGCATCAGTATGAAACCATGATGATTACCCCGTGGGGAAAGAATGCGCTGCGTGTGCGTGCGACAAAGTATCCACAGTTTACACAGCATGACTGGGCACTGGAAGAAGCGGTTCCCGATACCTGCAAAGAAGTCTCCGTTGAAATCAATGAGGACAATACCGCATCCATTCAGAACGGCAGACTCTGCCTGAAAATTGATGCATCCGGTATTCTGACCTATTACCGGGATGGTAAGAAATTTTTAAAGGAGTATCACAGAGACTACGATCAGCCGTCCTGTACCGAAAGCCGGTGCTTAAAGATCCGTGGTAGAGAGTACAAGGCAATTATCGGCGGAGACTATACCTTAAAGGTCCGTTTTGAAAGCAACAACGGAGAGAAGATTTATGGAATGGGACAGTACCAGCAGGAATATCTGGATCTGAAGGGCTGTACACTGGAACTGGCACAGCGCAATTCCCAGGTAAGTATTCCGTTTGCCGTATCCAGTCTCGGTTATGGCTTCCTGTGGAATCATCCGGGCGTAGGAACGGCTGCGTTTGGTAAGAATTACACGGAATGGGAAGCAAAAGCAACGAAGCAGATGGACTACTGGATTACCGTAGATGACAATCCGGCGAAGATTATGGAAAATTATACCGAAGTAACCGGAAGAACACCGATGTTTCCGGAAGAACTGCTTGGTTTATGGCAGTGCAAGCTTCGTTACCGTACACAGGAGGAAGTGCTGGGTGTTGCCCGTAAATACAAAGAGCTTGGCATCCATATTGATGTGATCGTGATTGACTTTTTCCACTGGACCAGACAGGGAGACTGGCAGTTTGATAAGAAATACTGGCCGGATCCCAAGGCAATGTGCGAAGAACTTCATGCAATGGGAACCAAGGTGGTTGTTTCCGTATGGCCGACCGTGGACAAAAAGAGTATTCATTTTGCAGAAATGCAGGAGCGCGGTCTGCTGATCCAGACGGAGCATGGCAGCAACCAAACTTATGATTTTCAGGGAGACTGTCTGGAAATTGATGTAACCAATCCGGAAGCGCAGGAGTATATCTGGGAGAAGTGCAAGGAAAGCTACTACGATTACGGAATTGATATGTTCTGGCTGGACAATTCGGAGCCGGATTATAATGTATATGACTATGACAATTACCGTTATTACATGGGAACGGCACTGGAAGTAACGAATGTATATCCCAAGCTCCTTGCCAAGGCGTTTACCGATGGTATGAAAAAGGAAGCAAAGACGGATAAGATTCTTCATCTGATCCGTTCGACCTGGGCGGGTGGACAGAAATATGGAGTCCTTTTATGGTCCGGTGATGTACCGAGTACCTTCGAGTCCTTAAGGGATCAGATCAATGCAGGTCTGAATGCCGGACTTGCCGGAATCCCCTGGTGGACAACCGACATTGGCGGATTTATGACCGATGACTGGCAGGATGAAGCATTCCGTGAACTGTTACTGCGGTGGTATGAGTTTGCCGTATTCAGTCCGGTTCTTCGTATGCACGGTGACCGTGGACCGCACGACATTGAGCCGTTAGATGAAAGAGAATGGGGCGGTGGAAGCCTTTATACCGGACATGATAATGAGCTTTGGAGCTATGGCGAAGAAGCCTTTGCCATTATGAAAAAGCAGCTGGATCTGCGCCTTTCCCTGAAGCCTTATATTGAAAAGCTGATGAAGGAGGCTGCACAGACCGGTGCGCCGCTGCTTCGTACCTTATTCTATGAGTTTCCGGAAGATCCGATGTGCTGGGAGATCGAAGATCAGTATATGTTTGGTGACAGGTATCTGGTAGCGCCGATTCTGGAGCTTGGCTGCAGGGAGCGTCAGGTTTATCTTCCGGAAGGAACCTGGAAGAATCTGGTAGACGGTAAGGAATATTTAGGTGGCTCTTACGTGATGAGCGAGGCTCCGCTTGAGGCTATTCCGGTATTTGAAAGAGTGTAAGCCTCGTGAAAGGCGGTTCTTGCAATTACAGGAAAGATTCGTTAAACTGGGAATGTATGTGAATACATTCCCTTTTTACTATAAATTTTCAGGAGGAACAGGATTACAAATGAAAGCGCTGATCAAAGAATTTAAAGAATTTATTTCGCGGGGAAATGTGATGGATATGGCCGTCGGTGTCATCATCGGTGGTGCGTTTACCGCGATTGTGAATTCACTGGTAAATGATATGCTGATGCCGTTACTTTCCCTGTTAACCGGCGGGTTTGATTTTTCCGGACTCTGCATTGCTCTCGGAGAAGGAGAAAATGCAGCAACGATTAATTATGGTTCCTTTATTTCTGCCATTATTAATTTCCTGTTGATTGCACTGGTGATCTTCCTGATCATTAAGGCAATTAATAAGGTGTCCCGTAAAAAGAAAGAAGAAACTCCGGCACCGACTACGAAGGAATGCCCGTACTGTAAGGAACAGATTGCCATTGAGGCAACGAGATGTCCTCATTGCACTTCAGAGCTTCAGTAACTGGAGGGAAGTAAATTCGAGAATGACCTGTGAAAGTTTGCTTAGGCAGTATAGAATGACTGTGTAGAGTTTAAGCTGGATGTCAGCAGATTGGAAGAGCATTGCTTATGACAGGTGTCTGTAAGAATAGAACAGAGGATGAAAGCAGAGAATTGAAGCAGAGAATCGAAACAGAGAACAGAAGTGGGAAATGATAAGCAGGAAATGGCAGGAAGAAAATGAGAAGCATGGAACAGAATAATAAGAATACACAACCGGTGAGCCGACAGAAGAAAGTCGCAGCCATCAATGATCTGACCGGATATGGGCGGTGTGCACTGACCGTTTCCCTTCCGGTGATTTCACATATGAAGCTGCAATGCTGTCCGGTTCCAACATCGATTTTATCCAATCATACCGGGTATCCGGAATATTATTTTGATGATTATACCGACCGCCTGCCGGAATATCTTGCTATGTGGAAGAAGCTGAAGCTGTCCTTTGACGGAATCATGTCCGGATTTTTGGGCTCTGCGCAGCAGATTGGTATGGTGGAGAGCTTTATTAAAACTTTTCGCAAGGAAGATACCATTGTGGTCGTGGATCCGGTCATGGGAGATCATGGCACGATCAGCAGCGCCTACACAGAAGAAATGTGCCTGCTGATGCGTAAGCTGGTATCCCTTGCGGATATTGTAACGCCGAACCTGACCGAAGGCTGCAGGCTGACGGATGTGCCCTATCGGGATCAGGGATGGACACGGAAGGAGCTGCTTCGTATGGCAGAGTGTCTGACGGAGTACGGACCGCAGAAGGTTGTCATTACCGGAATCCCACAGGGAGAGTTCATTGCAAACTTCATGTATGAAAAGGGCAGGGAACCCCGGATGATCCGGACGCACCGTGTCTTCGAGGAACGCTGCGGAACGGGAGATCTGTTTGCTTCAATTATTACTGCGGATGCCGTGAATGGCGTGGAATTTGAACAGTCTGTGCGCAAGGCATGCCGTTTTATTAAGAAGTGTATGATCAGGACTGCCGAAATGCATATTGAGCCAAAGAACGGCGTATGCTTCGAGGAATTGCTTCATTTGCTGTGAACCGGAACATTTTAATTAAAGCTTCTTTATAATATTCCTTTGAATTCTCTAAAAAATTTTAAAAAAACATATTGGGACTTGACTTGTCCCCTAAGGTACGGTTTATAATTGCTCTAATAAAACGTATGAATGTCTAAAAGGAGAATGCATATGAGAATACAACAATCAGTACATAACAAGATTAAAAAAGGAATTGTCGTATTGCTTTCGGGCGTAATGGCTTTCGGAATGGCAGCCGGAATCATACCCGGGGGGGGGGTATTGAAAGCACCTTATATGTGCAGGCGGCAGGTAACCAGCCAAGTGTGATGTCCTTAAATGGTTTTGAGGTGACAAAAGAAGGGAAGCCTGCAGATGTAGAGGTAAAGACCATCAATCTGAATGCTGCTGTGTTAAGACCGGACGATACATGGAGTAATGGTGGCAACAAGGTATATTTTGGAACCTATAACAGTACGGCGTTAAAGTATCGCGTACTTTCCTCACCGGATACGATGTCAACAACAAACAAAAGTCTGTTGTTGGATTGTGATACTATACTTAAAAAAGTAAGTTTTTCCGGAGATGCGGATAATAAGTGGACAAATGATAATTGTACCGTAAGAAGCTGGTTAAATGGAGAAGAGTTTTATAATAATTCTGTGTTTTCGGACATTGAGAAAGCTACTATAGAGGCTACTACACTCAAAGGGCAAGCTTCCTATTCTGTCGGATATATAACATCAGACGGAGATAGGGAGGAAAAATATTCTGACTATTTGGCAACAGACCATGTATTCTTTTTAAGTGCTGCAGAAGCAGACCGGTTATATAAAAGTGACGATGGAAGACGCAAGTATGACCAAAATTGGAAACCGCGTCAATGGTGGCTGCGGTCAGCTAATAGCAATCAGAATAATGGCAGTTGTGTGGAGGACATTGGTCGTATTACCAGAATAGGTCTGGTGGTGGGCAATCCGGATACTTACGCTGCTTATGTCAGTCCCGCTTTGAACGTCAATCTGTCCTCTGTGCTTTTAGCATCTGTCAGCGGATCAAATGCTAAATCGTCTGATCTTGCAGCAGTTACTAGCAGCACGGCGGCAGAGTGGAAGTTGACCTTGCTTGACAATAACAAGACCGTAAGTGTCACGGGAGGACAGGTCGTTGAGAGACAGGGCACGACAATTACGGTACCGTATACCTATACCGGAAATGATGTCAGCCAGATTTCCATTATGATTACGGATAAGGCATATGCAGAAAGTGATGCACAGGTGCTTTACTATGGAAAGTTACAGGGTGTGACAACAGGCAGTACAACCGGTACGGGAACCTTTACCCTGCCGGAAGATCTGGCATCCAAAACGTGTGGAACAGATTATTATGCTTATATTATTGCTGAAGATATAAATGGAGGGACAACGACAGACTATGCGAGTGAACCGGCACAGATTACCATACCTAATGCCCCTGCACCTATCAGCATTACAAAGGTAGATATTACAGGAATTGATGCACCGGTAGCAGGACAACCTCTGGATACAGTAGCAGACTGCACATCAACGGGTGTAAAAGATATAACACTATCCTGGTATCCTAATGATGTAACTGCAAAGTACGGAACATCCTATATGGCAAGTGTGAAGCTGGAAGCTGAGGATGGATATGAATTTGCAAATGTGAATGACATATCGGCAACGGTAAATGGAGAGGAAGCAGTTGCCGAGGTACTTGCTGGGGGAACGTATAGGGTAAGATACACTTTTTCAGAGACAGCGAAGGCGAAGCTGAAAAGCATCACAGCCCCGGCAGACATTACCGGAATTGCAAACGGTACATCAAAGGATGAGATTGAGAAAAAACTTCCTACTACTGTTACCATAGAGACGGAAGATGAAAGTATTACAACAGCTACGGTTAACTGGGATGTGGCCGGTTGTAATTATGATCCTGCAAAGACGGAAGTGCAGACAGTAACTATAAGTGGTACAGTTACCTGTCCGGAGAAGGTTGATGCGGATGGAGTGTCTCTTACCACTTCGATTACCATAACAGTCAATGCGGCCGATGTGGCTGATACGGTCGAAGCACCAACTGCAAGTGTACCAAGTGGTACTTATACGGAGAATAAGGATGTTAAATTATCCTCACCCACAGAGGGAGCAACCATTTATTTTACAACGAATGGTGCAGAGCCAACAGGGCCGACGGGTGGAACACCATATGACGGACAGGTCATCCACGCCTGGGGCATGACAGGTCAGAAAGTGACAACAACGATCAAAGCGATTGCCATAAAAGACGGTCAGAAGAGTACTGTGGCGACATTTATCTACATAATAGATCTTACGGGTGGGGCATCAGAGGAAGAAGCACCGGCGATTAAATCCCATCCACAGAATGAAGCTGTGAAGACAGGGGAGCAGGCAGTCTTTACTGTCGGAGCTACGGGTACGAATTTAACCTATCAGTGGCAGGTTGACAGGAATGACGGTAATGGATTTGCGAATATTGATGGTGCAAACAGTGCAAGCTATACAACCGATGTTGCAGATGTGTCTTATAACGGATTTAGGTATCGGTGTGTGGTAAGGAATTCTGTTGATAGTGTTACATCAGATAGTGCAACCCTGACCGTAACCGATGAGTTAACTCCGCCATCTGGAATTACCTATACTATCACAGCTACTGCCGGAGAACATGGAAGCATTACTCCAAGCGGTGATGTAGTGGTAGAAGAAGGGAACAGCCAGAGCTTCGTGATTGCCGCAGACGAGGGTTACGAAATAGAGGCGCTCTTAGTGGATGGCAGCGAAACAGAGATTGCATCAAGCTATACGTTTGAAAATGTTACAACGGGACACAGCATAGAGGTTACGTTTAAGCTGAAGGAAAGCACTTCCGATCCGGAACAACCCGAGAAGCCTAAGCCGGCGGAAAAGCCAAAGCAGGAGGCGAAACCTGCTGCATCTGCAGGCAGCCCGGCTCCCCGGCACGAGCATAACTTCAGGTGGGTGACGGTACAGACAGCAAGTGCAGCACAGGATGGTCTGGAAGAACTGAGATGTGACTGTGGAATGGTTATGGAAAGCAGTGTTATACCGGCAAGCCAGGCATATGTTAATGAACTGTGCCGGAACCTTGCCATGGCCATGGAGAACGGATCGGTGACATTTGACTCCGGAAGAATTTACACGATATCGGATTACATCATTAAGAGACTTCAGGACAGAGCCGATGTTACTACCACAATCACATTTGAGTATGATCACAGCAAATATCGTATGATTATTCCGGCAGGCGTTGACTATACCGAACTGTTGGAGGATGATGAATATTTCTATGGATATTTCTACTTTGCAAAGAAAGTTGGAGCCAGGGTAGAAACCCTGTAACAGAAGGACTGTATCATGTATCGCAATTACATGATACAGTCTTTTTTGAATAAAACTTATCGGAAAACGATTGAAAATCACCGGACAATCTGATATGATGATTTCATCAAATCAGATTAAGCATATGACAGAATTGTTT
>CAVHRK010000106.1:0-17211 GCA_963638365.1 Anaerobutyricum sp.
CAGTCATGACACAAGAAAAGCTCCCTCACACGAAGGAGCTTTGTCTACAGTCTGACAGGACAGCGGTTAGCGCTGTCCTGTTGTTGCCATGCATATGAGAAAATGATCCAGTGGATCATTTTTGAGTTTTCTTTTGAATCAGATCTAAATAGAAATTTGCGAAGGTCGCTTCTTTATACGGATAAATCCACAGAAAGCCGATTCCCATGGAAAGAATTCCGAGAAGATACAGCGGGAAAAAGGAGAGCATTATGTAGAACAGTCGTCCCATGCTTCCCCGGATGAGCTGGGCTGCCGTTTTCATGACTTCGGCACCGGTATATTCTTCAAAATCAAGCATCACATAATAGCATTGTGAGAACAGCAGATCGACGAATACAGAGATTACCGTACCCAGAAGGGAGAGTAACAGGTAAATGCCATCTGCCGCAAACAGGCTGGTGCTTTCTAAAAAGAGCATACTGTAGGTTGCAGCAGGCAGAACCGTAAAGAGCTGGATCGCAGCCAGACGGATCTGGATATAAGCGGTACGGTTGCTTTCCCCGCGGAAGCAGTAAAAAAGATCACTCACGGTAACCGGCTGGTTACTTGCAACCTTTAAATAAACATAAGCTTCCCCTGCTTTGAAAAACCCGGAAACAATGAATACCAGATAAAGTGCCGCATAATAAAGGATAAATTTCATCATATTTGTCGGAGCCAGTACAAGTGAAACAATCATTTGCAGACTGACCAGACATAACATATGAAGCAGAAAGACGAAGATCACACCCGAATATCGTCCTAATAACTGCCCTTTTGCAATGCGTTTTAAACTGGATGAAGATAAATAAGGATTCATGGGTAAAGCCTTTCTCGTAAGTTGGTACTGGTATATTATACCGCCAGGTCGATGTTACTGCCAATCAGTACAGAAGCATCGGCTGATTTTTTGTTTTTCGCATAGGGGTTTTGCTGTTCATTCGGATAGGAAATCTTCGTCGAAGTTGTACCACCCGAAACATAGCTTCTGCCACATTCCGGACAGATAGCCCGCTGCAGGGATACATTGGCGCTGATGACCTTACCGCCGCCCTGGGATGCCTTCTTGTAAGCGTTGCTGACGTGCTCCTGTTCATGGGCGCGTACAGTCGAAGCGGAGGCTTCCGGTGAAATATGGGCAGCCGATTTGAAGGAAACCATTTCGTCAGAGCCGTCCTGGTATTTGCGTTCCTTGCAGGTCTGACATTCTGCCGGGGAAGATTTTCGTCCCGGAGAAACCTTCATTGACTCACCGGGATTTACAATAGGCTTCGATTCTTCTGCACCGGTAAGAGAAGAATTGCCGGATACCGCACTCCTTACTGCGGTTGAAACAGCAGAATAGGGTGAAGTGTAATTGTAACCTGAATTTGGATAAAAGCTGATTCCACTCATAAGCATTCTCCCTTCTAAAGCATTAAATGGTTATTTCAAATGTATCGTTACTATTCTTTGGCGCCGGTAGCTGCATCACGCAGGGTAACGAGCTGACCGATCATGTCTTCATACGAAGTGCCAAACATTTCCTCGGTGGACTGACCTAACTGCATTTCCACAGCCTGATCGAGCTGGGAACCATAGTGAAGAAGCTGGTCATCGGTACAGGTTGCAAACAATAAGTACAACGAAGTAATGCCGACAACGAGGATCGATAAAATTAAGGACAGGCCGGTAATGGCACTGATAAAGCCGATTTTGGCGGTGGTTACCATCTTCTTTCCATATCCTTTGGAGAGCAGTGCAAAAAGAATCGCAAGACTTCCAAGGATGAGCGGAAGATAAACGGTAAACAGCGAAAACAGTGCGGACACCCCGAGAATCAGGGCAGCAAACGCAAAACCGTTGTTACCGGGGGCAAATCCATTGTTATATTCAAAAGAAGTACCGGAATATTCGTTTTCATTATTATACATAGACGACACCTGTTTTAATTTCCTGTTTTTATGTTTTTTGTTTTATTTATTAAGTCTTATTTATTCAGTCTTATTTATTCAGTCTTATTTATTCAGTCTTTGATCACTCTGTAGATTACATTTAAGTGTAACATTATTTAAAGGAAAAAACAATGGTAACCGTTTCGCATTTTACGTTCGCATTTTACAATCCGGCAGCGGTTCGGGCATGCAATTCTATCCCTTGAAAAAACATCCGGAATCGACTAGAATGGAAAAAGAAATTTAGCATGAGAGGGCAGTTATGGACATTATTTTAAAACTCAAAGAAGAACTCAACGTGGAAAAATGGCAGGTGGAAGCCGCCGTAAAGCTGATTGATGAGGGAAATACGATTCCGTTCATTTCCCGTTATCGTAAGGAAGTAACCGGATCTTTAAATGATGAGGTGCTTCGTAATCTGCACGAACGCCTTACCTATTTAAGAAATCTGGAGGAAAAGAAGGAGCAGGTGCTTGGAAGTATTGAGGAGCAGGGCAAGCTTACCGAGGAATTGAAGGACAAGATTCTGGCAGCAGAAACGCTGGTTGTGGTGGAAGACCTGTACCGTCCTTATCGTCCGAAGCGTAAGACCAAGGCAAGTGTAGCGAAGGAAAAGGGACTTGAACCCTTATCCCAGTACATTCTTGCACAGAATGCAGCGGAAGGAGTGGAGGTCGAAGCCCAGAAGTATATTGACGAAGAAAAGGGCGTAAAGACCGTGAAAGAAGCACTTCAGGGGGCAGCGGACATCATTGCAGAGGGCATTTCAGATGAAGCTGATTACCGTGCCTACATCCGTGAAATCACCATGGAAGAAGGGACGCTTACCAGTACGGCGAAGGATGAAAAGGCCGAAAGCGTTTATGAGATGTACTACGCTTACGAGGAACCGCTTAAGAAGGTCGTTGGCCACCGTGTTCTTGCCATCAACCGTGGGGAAGAAGAGAAGTTCTTAACGGTGAAGATTGTTGCACCGGTAGAACGGATTTTGCAGTATTTAAAGAAAAAGGTCATTACTTCGGATAATGAATATACCACCCCGCTGCTTATCGCAGCGATCGAGGATGCCTATGAGCGTCTGATTGCACCGGCGATTGAGCGTGAAATCCGCAATGATCTTACCGAAAAGGCAGAGGATGGCGCGATTTCCGTATTTGGAAAGAACCTGCAGCAGCTTCTGATGCAGCCTCCGATTGCAGGAAAGGTCGTTCTCGGCTGGGATCCGGCATTCCGTACCGGCTGTAAGCTTGCCGTTGTGGATGCAACGGGTAAGGTACTGGATACCAAGGTGATTTTCCCCACGGCTCCGCAGAATAAGGTGGAAGAAGCCAAGGCAGAGCTTAAGAAGCTGATCCATAAATATCATGTTTCCTTAATCAGTGTGGGAAACGGTACGGCATCGAGAGAGTCCGAGCAGGTCATTGTGGAGCTGATCAAGGAACTGGATACACCGGTACAGTATGTCATCGTCAATGAAGCAGGAGCTTCCGTATATTCGGCAAGTAAGCTGGCAACCGAGGAATTCCCGAACTTTGATGTGGGACAAAGAAGTGCGGCTTCGATTGCACGGCGTCTGCAGGATCCGCTCGCAGAGCTTGTGAAGATAGATCCGAAATCCATTGGTGTCGGACAATATCAGCATGATATGAACCAGAAGAAGTTAGGAGAAGCGTTAGGCGGTGTGGTAGAGGACTGCGTAAACCGTGTGGGCGTAGACTTGAATACGGCATCCGCACCATTGCTTGAATATATTTCCGGTATTTCCAAGCCGATTGCGAAGAACATTGTGGAGTACCGTGAAAAGAACGGGAAATTTGCAAACCGTGCACAGCTCTTAAAGGTGCCGAAATTAGGACCGAAGGCGTATGAGCAGTGTGCCGGATTCCTTCGGATCCATGATGGGGACAACCCCTTAGACGATACGAGTGTGCATCCCGAATCCTATGAAGCAGCGATGAAGCTTTTGGAAAAAATGGGACTTACGATGGAGGATGTGCGTACGGCACAGAAGCAGGCAGCAAAGCAGATGAGCTCGGCAGCGAAACCCGCTCCGAAGCAGAATAACCGGAATGACCGTAAGAAGCAGATCGTGATCCATAACACCAATACGGCCATGGGAAAAGCACTGGCAGCCGCTATGGGTGGTACGGTCATGAGCCTTGAAGAAAACGATGCTTCTGCTAAGAAACCGGCACAGAAGGAAACTTCGACTAATGCAGTCAATGCAATTGGCAGCCTGGAAAAGAAGATCAAGGATAAGAGCAAGCTTGCGGTAGAACTGGGAATTGGTGAAATTACCTTAACCGATATTCTTAAGGAATTGGAAAAACCCTCAAGAGATCCCAGAGAGAGCATGCCGGCTCCGATTCTCAGAAGCGATGTCCTTGATATGAAGGATCTGAAACCGGGCATGATTTTAAAGGGAACGGTCCGTAATGTCATTGACTTTGGTGTGTTCGTGGATATCGGTGTGCATCAGGACGGGCTGGTACACATTTCCCAGATCACAGACCGCTACATCAAGCATCCTCTGGAGGCAGTGAGCGTCGGGGACATTGTGGACGTACAGGTATTATCGGTCGATGTGCCCAAGAAACGGATCGCACTGACCATGAAGATCAATCAGGATCAAAATAAATAGCTCTTGCTATTTGAGAGGAGATATGCTATTCTATGTCTCGAACAAAATAGAAAGTTCTTCGGGGAAGGTGAAATTCCTTACCGGCGGTATAGTCCGCGACCCGTATTCTTTAAGAATATGGCTGATTTGGTGAAATTCCAAAACCGACAGTAAAGTCTGGATGGGAGAAGAAATGCATGAACAGATGCGTGAAAGCGCATTTGACTTCTGATGTATGCAGGCCCCGGAAATCGATTTCCGGGGCTTTTTTGATACAGCAGGTAATACATGATGCAAATCCAAAGAAGACTTTCTTTTTAAAACAATGGCGTATGCCGGAAAGAGAGTGTGAGTAAATGGAAAAGAGTTTATGGTCTAATGTAATGGAGAACCTGGTGTTCGTACTGGTGGCACTGGCGGTAGCGGTTGGCTTTGTGCTGATTGCATATCTGGTGGAGAAGTACCTGAAAAAGAAGAACCAGGATAAGGAACGGGTGCTTTCGACAAGAAAGATTGCCATGATTGGTGTGTTTTCGGCGATTGCCATGGTGCTTCATGTATTTGATTTTGCAGTGCCTGTCCTTGCCCCTCCGTTTTATAAGCTGGACTTCAGTGAAATCCCGGCGCTGATCGGGGCCTTTGCGTTTGGACCGGTAGCGGGAGTGATGATTGAATTCTGTAAGATCCTGTTGAAGCTTCTGGTAAAAGGGACAAGCACCGCGTTTGTGGGTGATTTCGCAAACTTCGTGATCGGATGCAGCTTTATCCTTCCTGCTTCCATCATCTATTTATACAAAAAGAGCCGCAAGAGCGCACTCATCGGTTCTATTACAGGAACCCTGATTATGACCGTGTTCGGAACTGCATTTAATGCGATTCACCTGCTTCCGACCTTCGCGGTACTGTATCATATGCCGATGGAGGACATCATTGCCATGGGAACGGCAATTAACGGACATATCACCGGAGTGGTGAGCCTCGTGATCATCTGTGTGGCTCCGCTTAATCTGATTAAGGGGGCTGCGGTTACGATTGTAACGATGCTGGTTTATAAGAAATTGAGTCCGATTCTGAAGGGGAGACAACATTAATTTTTTATTTAAAACGGTGAAAGAATTCTTAATCTTTCTTAAATCAATGAAAAACCTCTTGACAATTATTGTATTAATAATATAATACAGATTGTGCAAGGGGTTTTCTTATTTCAATCGTTATGGATGATAAGCTGTAGAAGCAGCAATTATAGTTATAGAAAAGAAAACGCATGGATAGAATGAATCGAAGGAGGAGTGCTTGTGGAAGAATTAATCACCATCCGGGATATGTGCAAGATCTACAATCCCGGTGAGAATGAGGTCAGAGCCCTGGATCATGTGAATCTGACCATACATAAAAATGAGTTTGTAGCCATCATCGGGCAGTCCGGATCCGGTAAATCAACATTGATGAATATGCTGGGATGTCTGGATGTTCCGACAAGCGGAACGTACCTGCTGAATGGAAAGGATGTCTCTCATATGTCGGACGATGAGCTTTCAGACATCCGTAACCGGGAGATCGGGTTTGTTTTTCAGGGATTTAACCTGATCGCAGGACTGACCGCACTTGAAAATGTGGAACTTCCCCTGATTTATCGTGGCGTTCCAAGGAAAGAGCGCATGGAGTTATCCGAGCGTGCGCTGGAAAAGGTGGGGCTGTCCGGGCGTATGACGCATAAGCCGTCCGAAATGTCCGGTGGACAGCAGCAGCGTGTTGCCATTGCAAGAGCGATTGCACAGGCCCCACCGGTGATTCTGGCAGATGAGCCAACCGGAAACCTGGATTCCAATTCGACGCAGGAGATCATGGAAATTCTGAAAGGACTGCATCGGGAAGGAAGAACGGTTATTTTGATTACGCATGACAATGAAATTGCCGCGAGAGCGAAGCGCAACATCCGGATTATGGATGGCAAGGTCGTAGCAGATTATGAAAATGAAGAAGGAGAAAAAGCATGAGCGATAATAGCAGGCAGGAATCCATAGAAATATTAGAGACTAAAGAGCAGGTGAACGAAGCAGACGAAAGCAAGGCAGAAGCTGTAAATGAGAAAACGGCTAAGAAAGCTCTGAAAGAAAAGAAGAAGAAAGAAAAACAGCCGGCAGACCCGGCTAAGAAGAAAAAACGCAGAAAGATTATTCTCTTTGTGGTGATCGGCGTACTTGTTTTACTCTTTATCCTGTCAAAGCTTTTGGGTGGAAACGGGGCAGCTGCCGTGGTAACGACCACGCAGGCACAGATCGGGGATCTTCAGCAGACGATTGATACGAGCGGTACGGTAAAGACCGAAGAGAGTAAAGTTTATTTTTCCGATGTGGATGTGAAAGTAGGAGAGGTGAAAGCACAGGCAGGCGATGCAGTAAAGGCAGGTGATGTACTTCTTAACTATGATGCCGATGACCTTGCAGCAGCGAAGGAACGGGCAGAATTAAAGAAGCAGTCTACCGAAGGAAGTTATCTGAATTCGGTACAGACCAATAATGAAAAGCTTGGAGACTTAAGTGAAGCAAGCACGAATCTGGAAGTACTGGATCAGCAGATTGCAGACACCGAGGCTTATATCAAGAATCTGGAAGCCAAGATTTCCAAGAAGAAGAGTGATCTGGCCCATGAAGGAGCCCTGTTACAGATCAGCCTGATTGACTGGCAGGATCAGCCGAATTCCGACGAATACCAGAATTTACAGAAACTGGTGCAGTTAAACAATTATGAGCAGCAGAACAATGAAGAGATCAAGAGCTGGCAGGACGAACTGGATGTTTATAATGATATGCTGTCCAAGTATAAGGAATACCGTTCGGAAATGAAGTCCCAGAAGAGCTCTGCAGAAGCCGGAAAGTTAACCGGTGGAGCGAAGGAAGAACTGGAAGCCAATAATAAAACCCAGACGATGGATGTAGAGGATTCCCTTGACAGTCTTAGTTCGGTAGAAAATGGCATTGTGGCAGAATTTGATGGTGTTGTTACCGAAATGAATGCCGTAGAAGGCGGAGCAACCGCGAAGGGAGCGCAGCTCCTGAAGCTGGAAAGCACCGAAAACGTGATGGTTCGGATTAATGTCACGAAATACGACCTTTCCAAGATTAAGGAAGGACAGCAAGCCATTGTAACGATCGGCAGCAGGGAATATGAGGGAGAAGTGTCCAAGATCAACAAGATGGCAGAACAGAATAACAGTGGTGCAGCCGTTGTCGGTACAGAAATTAAGATTTTAAATCCGGACAGTGATGTCATTCTTGGTGTGGAAGCGAAGGTTGTCATCAATACCGAGAAGGTAGAAAATGCTGTTTTGGTACCGATTACGGCAGTGAACGTGGATATGGACGGTGAATTTGTTTATGTGGTTGAAAACAACATTCTCGTAAAGAAGCCGGTTACGACCGGAATTTCCACCGATACCATGACACAGATTGTAGAAGGATTAAACGGAGACGAGCAGATTGTTACAAGTGTTACGGCAGATCTTTATGAAGGCATGACCGTTGCAGCAATGCCACAGTAAACAGGAGCGGATGATATGGCACAGATTTGGGAATATATTAAGATTGCTCTGATGAATATTAAGAGTAATAAGGGACGGTCCATACTCACGATGCTCGGTATTATCATTGGTATTGCTTCCGTGATTATGGTGATTGCAATCGGAAACGGCGTCCGGGGACAGGTCAATGATGAGTTGGAGGGACTGGCAGGTGGACAGATTGCTTTTTATGTGGACAGCACAAGAAAGGAAACTACAGTAACCTTTGACCAGTCGGACTTTGACGCAATTGAAGAAAACATTGCACATGTAAAGGGCGTTACCCCACAGCTGTCCGCATGGGGAACCGCAGAAGGATCGAAAGGAAACTTTGACATCAGTATGACGGGGGGTTATCCTGGTCTGCAGTATACTTCTTCGGAACCAATTGTGAAGGGCAGGTATTTTTCGCAGGATGACTGTGATGCAGGAAGCAATGTGTGTGTCATTACAGAAAGCAGCGCAGTTTGTCTTTTTGGAACAACGGATGTGATTGGACTTACCTTTGAGGCAACTTTTTGGGGCGTGACACAGGAAATGCGCGTGATCGGAATACGGAAGGACAGTGCATCTTCCATTATTACCATGGGAAGCGGTGATCAGACCGTACAGGCTGAATGTCCTTTAAGTTTTATGGGAAACAAATTATATTATTATATTGATGACTTTTCTGAGTTTTATGTGATTGCAGAAAACAGTGCCTATTGTACTCAGGTAGCACAGGATGCCCTGAATCTGCTCGAAGCGCGTCACGGTGTCCGTGGGGAGAACCAGATCATGATGCAGAGCTTTACGGATGTGTCTTCACAGTTTGACTCAATCCTCAGTATTATTACGGTTTTTGTATCCTTCGTGGCAGCGATTTCGTTACTGGTTGGAGGAATCGGCGTCATGAACATCATGCTGGTATCGGTAACGGAACGTACCAGAGAAATCGGAATTCGTAAGGCTCTGGGAGCAAGAACCGGTTCAATTCTGTTACAATTCCTTGCAGAAGCGGGAATTATCACTCTCATGGGTGGTGTGATCGGAATTGTTCTTGGTATTCTGGGTGCCATGGGAGTCTGCTCGATTGCGGGAGTTACAGCCAGTGTGGATCCTGCAGTTGTGATTATTGCAACCCTCTTTTCCTGTGGCGTGGGTATTTTCTTTGGAATTTATCCTGCAAAGAAAGCAGCAAAATTAAGCCCGATCGAAGCTTTACGGCATGAATAACAAAACTTGTTTGCATGTTCTGAGATTTTTAGTATAATTATGTAGAGCACTTAATGAAAGCGAGTCAAAGGAGAAGCAGCATGGAAGTTTCTTTTGATGTAAAGATTACCCCTGGGGTCTTATATGATTATCTTTTATATCATACTTATACCGGAACCGCGGGACTTTTAGGCACCATAGCAGGTGCACTGCTTGTTGTGGCATATTTTATGGCAGGCAGTATTTTATATCTGATTTTCGGTGTAGTGGTGCTTGCATATCTGCCCTGGACCTTATTTATCCGGTCGAAGAAGCAGTATCTTGCGAATCCTGCATTTAAGGAGCCATTGCATTACACCTTCAATGAAGAAGGAATGACGGTTTCCCAGAAGGATACCAGCGAGCAGATCGCATGGGAGAATTTATATAAGGCAGTATCTACGCCGAAGAGTATCGTAATATATACGTCGCCGGTGAATGCTTCCATTTTCCCGAAGAAGGATCTGGGAGAACATAAGGCCGCTTTAATTGAAGTGATTTCCACTCATATGCCGCCGAAAAAGGTGAAAATCCGTGGAAACTGACAGGAGAATTATGAATAGCGGACAGGATATCTTACAGCAGTTGATTGAAAAACAAAAGATGATTTCGGAATCTCCCGAGGATACCTTTGGATTAGGAAAGCAGATTGGCGAGAGTGTGGCACCGGGCAGTGTATTGACACTGGTTGGTGATCTTGGCGTTGGTAAGACCGTATTTACACAGGGACTGGCCGAAGGACTGGGGATCGTAGATGCGGTGAACAGTCCGACCTTTACGATTGTGCAGATCTATGAAGAGGGACGGATCCCCCTGTATCATTTTGATGTGTACCGGATCGGAGATATTTCCGAGATGGATGAAATCGGATATGAGGACTATTTTTACGGAGACGGGGTGTGCCTCATTGAGTGGGCGAACCTGATCGAAGAGCTTCTGCCGGAACAATATGTGGAGATCCGGATTGAAAAGAATCTGGAAAAAGGATTTGATTATCGTGAGATCACGGTAACACAAAAAGAAAACCGATTTTGAGAGGAACCTGAAATGAAAATTATTGCAATTGACAGTTCGGGACTGGTTGCTTCCGTTGCCATTGTAGAAGACGACGAAGTAATTGCAGAATATAATGTCCAGTATAAGAAAACGCATTCGCAGACCTTACTGCCCATGCTGGATGAATTGAAGAAGATGGTGGAGCTGGATTTACAGACCGTAGATGCCATTGCCATTGCAAAAGGACCGGGTTCCTTTACCGGTCTGCGGATCGGTTCTGCGACCGCGAAGGGACTGGGACTTGCCCTTGAAATACCGATCATAGAGATTCCAACGTTGGATGGTCTTGCCTGCAATCTGTATGGTACAGACAAGCTTGTGTGTCCGATCATGGACGCCAGACGGAATCAGGTTTACACAGGACTGTACTCTTATAGGGAAGAAAGACAAATTGAGGAGCAGCGTTTTTCCTATGCGCTTGTACCCATTCTTTCCCAGTGTGCGGTTTCCATTCAGGAAATTGCAGAGAAATGTAATGAACAGCAGAAAGAAATCATATTTTTAGGTGATGGAGTTCCGGTATTTGCCGGGCAGTTAAAGGATCTTATGAAGGTGCCGTATAGCTTTGCACCGGCACACATGAACCGGCAGCGGGCAGCTTCCTTTGCATTCCTTGCCTTTGAAAAGATGCGTAAGGGGGAAGTCGTTTCGGCAGCAGATCATGCACCGGAATATCTGCGTCTTTCCCAGGCCGAGCGCGAAAAGGCAGCAAAGAAGGAGAAGCAATGATTACGATACGCCCTTTGGAAGAAAAGGATGTGGCAGCAGTCAGTGCCATTGAGAGCCGGACGTTTTCGATGCCGTGGAAGGAAGCAGATTTCCTTGAAATGGTGAAAGCGGATTACGCTTATTATTATGTGGCGGAAGAAGATGGGGTAATCCTTGGATGCTGTGGACTGCGGAATATGGCAGGCGAAGGAGAAATTACAAATGTGGCGGTAGATGCGCCATTCCGGAGAAGAGGCATTGCCAGAAAGCTTCTTGAACATGCCCTGAAGGAGGCGCCGCAGCATGGAATCGGGGACTGTACCTTGGAGGTGCGGGTAAGCAATACACCGGCCATCCGTTTATATGAAAAATTCGGATTTCAGGGAGAGGGCATCCGCCCGAACTTTTATGAGAAGCCGAAAGAAGACGCGCTGATCATGTGGAAAAGATAGACAAAACATGAAAGACTTACCACTGGTTCATAGAAAAAGTTTCTGTATAATGGTATTGTAAGGAGGAGAAACGATGCGTATTTATATGGACGAAGGGAAAAACACTCTGAAACAGGTGGTATGTAACCAGTGTGGCAAAGCTTTAAAAATTAAAAATGGAATTTTAATGGAAGGTGTCTTTGAAGGAAACCAGCAGTTTGGTTACTTCAGCAATAAGGATGGAATTCGTCATTCCTTTGATCTGTGTGAGGAATGTTATGATAAACTAATAGAAGGATTTACCGTAGAGGTAACGAAGGAGGAGGTACAGGAACTCCTCTGAAAGCGGTAATCAGGGAAGGAACAGGTTAAATTATGCTGGATATATGCTTATTGGGAACGGGTGGCATGATGCCGCTCCCATATCGATGGCTTACATCCATGATGGCAAGATATAATGGGACAAGTATCTTGATGGACTGCGGGGAGGGAACCCAGATCGCAATGAAGGAAAAGGGGTGGAGCCCTAAACCGATCGATGTCATCTGCTTTACCCATTTTCATGCAGACCATATCAGCGGACTTCCGGGAATGCTTCTCACGATGGGAAATGCAGAACGGACAGAGCCGCTTCTTTTGGTGGGACCGAAGGGCCTGTGCAAGGTTGTGGCGTCGCTGCGGATTATTGCACCGGAGCTTCCGTTTGCGATTGACTGCCTCGAGCTTACCGAGCCGGAGCAGACCATTCAGATGGACGGCTTCCGGCTTGAAGCCTTTAAGGTAAACCACAATGTTCCCTGCTATGGCTATAGCATTGTTATTGACCGAATTGGTAAATTTGATGTTGACAAGGCTGTCAGTCTGGGGATTGAACGCCGTTACTGGAACCGCTTACAGAAGGGTGAAACCATTGAAATTGATGGAATGACATATGTGCCGGAAATGGTTCTGGGGCAGGCCCGTAAGGGATTAAAGGTAACCTATTGCACGGACACCCGGCCGACAAAGGGAATTGTCGAGCATGCGAAGAATTCCGATCTGTTTATCTGCGAAGGAATGTATGGAGAGCCGGATAAGCAGCAGAAGGCAAAAGAAAAAAAGCATATGACCTTTTATGAGGCGGCTGAGATTGGCAGACAGGCAGATGTTGACCGGATGTGGCTGACTCATTACAGCCCGTCGCTGAATCGCCCGGAGGAGTATCTGGAGGTAGCAAGAAAGATTTTCCCGAGGGTTGAAGTCTGCAGGGACGGCAAGACCATTGAACTTAACTTTGAGGATGAGGTTTCCTGATACTCATGGACGATGTAAAGGGAAGAGCAGTTCTGATAAAATATAATCATGTAAAGTGATTTCATACTTAAGAAAAAGTTGAAAACTAAGAAAACAACCTTTAAATGTAAAGAATAAGGAAAAGAAGGAAAGGAGGAATCATATGTCGAAAGAAGGACGCGGAGCCCTAAAAGGAATCCTGATCGGGCTGGTACTGATTGCACTGGTAGCCGGATATTACTTTTATTTATCAAACCGCAAACCGAAGGAAGCAAGGGAAGATACCGAAACGACCGTGTCGGTTGCACAGCAGCTCTTATTAAAGAACATTGATGATGATTATCCTCCGACTCCGAGAGAGGTATTGAAGCTGTACAGTGATATTACGGTGTGCTTCTACAGTGAGGAATATACGGATGAGGAACTGACACAGCTTGCGCTGCAGATTGAGAAGCTGTATGACGAGGAACTGATCGCCAACAATACGCCGGAACAGTACCAGGAAAATCTGCGCTGGGATATCCAGACGATGAAGGATAAGAATTTACGGGTGACCAGCTACAGCGTTGCCTCGGCAACGGATGTAGATTATTTTGATGCAGATGGAAGAAGCTGGGCAAGACTGAGCTGTACCTATACCATACGATCCGGTAAGGAAGCCGGACTTGCCAGGGAAATGTTCCTGCTTCGCAAGGATGACAGGGATCATTGGAAGATTTACGGCTGGAAGGCAGTAGAAGAACAATAAAGTTACTGCTCACACAGTAACATATATAAGTGAGGTCTGGACATGGAAAAGGATGTTTACATACTGGCAATTGAAAGTTCCTGTGATGAAACGGCAGCAGCCGTTGTGAAGAACGGGCGGGAGGTGCTTTCAAATGTGATTTATACACAGATTGCACTGCATACCGAATATGGCGGTGTGGTTCCGGAAATTGCATCCAGAAAGCACATTGAGAAAATTAATCAGGTCATTGAACAGGCACTTCGGGAAAGCGGGAAGAAGCTGAACGAGATGACAGCCATTGCCGTAACCTATGGCCCGGGACTTGTGGGAGCCCTTTTAGTCGGGGTATCCGCTGCTAAGGCCATCAGCTTTGCAACAGGAATACCGCTTGTCGGCGTACACCATATTGAAGGACATATCAGTGCCAATTATATTGAGAATAAAGATCTGGAGCCTCCTTTTATCTGTCTGGTGGTATCCGGAGGACATTCGCATCTTGTTGTGGTTAAGGATTACGGGGAGTATGAGATCATCGGAAGAACGAGGGATGATGCAGCAGGAGAGGCGTTTGACAAGGTGGCACGTGCCATCGGGTTAGGCTATCCGGGAGGCCCGAAGATTGATAAGGTAGCAAAAGAGGGGAATCCCGATGCCATTCATTTTCCGAGAGCCAAGGTCGGAGATGCCGTTTATGATTTCAGTTTCAGTGGTTTGAAGTCCGCAGTACTCAACTATCTCAATTCCTGTGAGATGAAGGGTGAAGCCATCTGTGTACCGGATGTGGCAGCTTCCTTCCAGAAGGCGGTAGTGGATGTGCTGGTGGAGCATTCCATGGATGCCGTGCAGAAGTATGGCTACGATAAGTTTGCGATTGCAGGCGGGGTTGCCTCGAATTCCGCACTCCGTGCAGCCTTTGAAAAAGCATGTGCACAGCGGAATATTACGTTCTATCATCCGTCACCTGTTTTTTGCACCGACAATGCCGCAATGATTGGTGCAGCAGGATATTATGAGTATTGCAAAGGGGTGCGTCATGGTTATGATCTGAATGCCGTACCTTCCTTAAAGCTTGGAGAGCGTATCTGAATGAAGAGGAACAAATCATACCGGACAGCAGCAGTTGTTCTGGCAGCGGGGAGCGGGAAACGCATGAATGCCGGAGTAAAGAAACAGTACATGGAGATTGCGGGTAAGCCGGTTTTATATTATTCCCTGAAAGCTTTTGAAGACAGCTTTATTGATGAAATTGTCCTGGTTGTTTCACAGGATGAAATCGAACAGATAAAAGAAAGTTATGTAAACCAATATGATTTTCATAAAGTATCCCGGATTGTAGCGGGAGGCAAAGAACGGTATCATTCGGTTGCCTGTGGATTACGGGCCATACAGCAGGATTGTGATTTTGTGTTTATCCATGACAGTGCACGGCCGATGCTTACACAGGAGATTTTGCAGAACGTCTACCGGGAAGTGCAGAAGGAAGAGGCGTGTGTCGTTGGTGTTCCATCTAAGGATACGGTGAAGATTGCGGATGAACAGGGGTATGTTTCCGTAACGCCAAACCGGAGTCTTGTGTGGAATGTGCAGACGCCACAGGTTTTTTCGTATTCACTGGTTCGCGGTGCCTATGAGGAACTGTTACAGAAGGAACAGGAACTTTTGGCGGCAGGAGTGCAGATCACGGATGATGCGATGGTTGTAGAGCACTTTACGCATCACAAGGTAAAACTTGTGGAAGGCAGCTATGAGAATATCAAGATCACAACTCCCGGGGATGTGCAGATTGCAGAGCGTTACCTGCAGAGCAGGTAGCTGGATTCGTGGAATTGGCTGTCGGACCGAGTCGGAAGTGTTGGTGTTGAAAATATATGATAATTATGGAAAGAATAAAGATTTTGTTATGAAAACAATCGTTAAAACAAAACAGGAGAAAGTAACCTGGAAGGAATTCTTTCAGGTCGTAATGGCAATCGCATTCCCGATTGCCATTCAAAATCTATTGGGTACTACTGCAAGTATGGTAGATACCATTATGATCGGAAGTCAGGGAGAGCTTGCTGTGGCGGCAGTCGGAATCTGTTCACAGATCAGTTCTCTTTATTTTAACTGCTACTGGGGCTTTGCCAGTGGATCGGTGCTGTTTTTCTCCCAGTACTGGGGTGCCAGGGATGAGGAAGGAATTAACCGGACGCTTGGAATATCCCTTCTTTTTATGAGCATCGTAGCAGTGATTTTTTCCGCTGTCTGTATTTTCTTCCCGGAATTTATGCTCGGGATCTATACGGATAAGCAGAATATTATTGTGTTGGGAACACCATATCTGAGGATTGTAGGATTTTCCTATCTTATACAGGTGGTGATTGTGATTGTGAGCACCCTGATGCGTTCTACGGAACGGATTCGTCAGCCGCTTATCGGATCGATCGCAGCAATTATTGTCAATTTCATACTCAACTGGATTCTCATTTATGGACATTTTGGAATGCCACAGATGGGAGCCGCAGGAGCAGCAGTCGGAACACTGGTTTCCAGTGTGGTAAATCTTGGTATTTTACTTTTTTATCTGTACTGGACCAACGATTGCGTGAAGCTGCGCGGGGAATGGATCTTCCGGATGAATGGTGTCTTTGTAAAGGGATATCTTTCAAAGTGCTTTCCTATTATATGTAATGAACTGCTTTATGGCGTGGGACAGATGCTGATTAATATCGTAATCGGTCATCAGAATGAATCTGCGATTGCGGCCATGGCCGCCTTCCGTGTCTGCGAAGGATTTGTTTATGCATTCTTTGGAGGACTGGCAAGCGCTACCGGAGTTGTTGTAGGGAAGAAGGTTGGTGCAGGAGAGCTGCATAAGGCACATGCCTATGCAAAGTATTCGGCACTTGTCTGTCCGATGGTGACATTTCTGATTGTCCTCACAGGAACTATTGTGAACCGGCCGTTGTTTACCCTTTTCGGGCTGGGAGAGACCGCGCTTCAATATGGAAAGTATATGATGTTGATTTATTTGTTTTTCGGAACTGTCCGTACCTGTAATTATATTATGAACGAATCGTTCCGGGCAGGTGGAGAGGCAGTATTTGGAACGGTGGTTGAGATTATCTGCCTGTATGTCATCAGTGTTCCGGCAACCTGGCTTGCAGGAATGGTATGGAATCTGCCTTTCTTATTGGTATTTTCCTTTGTTTATACGGATGAACTGATAAGACTTGTGATTTTGGGCAAATATATGATACAGGGGAAGTGGATTAAGCCGGTTACTCCTCAGGGAAAAGCTGCCCTTGACGAATTTCGTAATAAATTGAAAAAAAATAAAAAAATCTAAAAATAATTATTGACATTAAAATTCAACTTTGGTAGTATATATCTTGCGCCTGACAAAGACGCTCGCTTGGAGAGGTATCGAAGTGGTCATAACGAGGCGGTCTTGAAAACCGTTTGTCCGCAAGGGCGCGTGGGTTCGAATCCCACCCTCTCCGCTGGAGATACCTTCTCCTCGGACACGTAAGTGTTCGTAATTGAATAAGTTATTTTATTTCGGCTTAGTTTGGAGAAGTACCCAAGAGGCTGAAGGGACACCCCTGGAAAGGGTGCAGGTCGTTAATAGCGGCGCGAGGGTTCAAATCCCTCCTTCTCCGTTTGGT
>CAVHRK010000107.1:0-24500 GCA_963638365.1 Anaerobutyricum sp.
GATAGAAGCGTTGCAATGAAAGCATTAATAAAAGCGGGCTATCAGTGCGAATATGATAAAACACATAAATCATTTATCAGCCGAAAAACTAATAAACCATATATGGAGGCACATCATTTAATTCCTATGGAATTTCAAAATGAATTTGTTAATTCTTTAGATATAGAAAAAAACGTAATTTGTTTATGTAGTAATTGCCATAATGAAATTCATTATGGCATTGATTCAGGCAAAATCATTAGAAAGTTGTTTAGACAAAGAAAAAATGGTTTAACTGAGGCTGGGATTGATATTACAATAGATAAGCTGTTAAATATGTATAAACTTATAGATATTGATTAGTAGTTATAGTTTTCATAAAAATATTTTGTAGGATAGAGTATATGGAGATAGAATTTATGCAGAATGTGATCATCTATCATGGCAGTAACACTGCCGTGGAGAAGCCAAGAATCCTGATTAATGGACATTATAAAGATTTTGGCTATGGATTTTATTGTACGAATATAGAAAAGCAGGCAAAGCGTTGGGCATTGACCCGTCGTGGGGCGTCTGTTGTCAGCCACTATCAGTATGTGAAAAACAAGGAACTGAAAATTCTTGAGTTCCCGGATATGACAGAAGAATGGCTTCAATTTGTTGTAGAATGCCGAAGTGGAATAGAACATGATTACGATATTGTAGAAGGACCTATGGCAGATGACCAGATCTGGGATTACGTGGAAGATTATATGGCAGAAAAAATTTCAAAAGCTGCCTTTTGGGAACTTGTGAAATTTAAGTATCCGACGCATCAAATTGTATTCTGCACAGAACGGGCGCTTGAAACGATACACTTCGAAGGGAGTGATATTTTATGAGAAATAAATATTTTGAAGAGGAAGAAATCACAGAAAATGATTTATATTTTATCTGCTATATGATAGAGAGGGTGGCAAGAAAACTTCATCAGAAAAATTGCTATGTAGTAAATACGATAGGAAAAGATGAATTATATCACTTAATAAGTTGTGCCAATGTCTTACACTGTGAAAATCCGTTGAAAGTGGAAGATGACTGGATCAGGGATTATGGCTTAACGGAAGGGACAGTAGATGTAACGAAAGTAGACCCGGAATTGGTATCTGTGATACCGGATGCTTTGCAGATGGGAAAGGTGTATCAGAGATTGATTACCATGACCTTACACCATGATGAGACGGAAGTAGACGGCATTCTCAGAGTATACAATAACCCGATCTGTGAGGTGATTGACAATTATAATTGCAGTGCATTTTACGAGCCGTCTTATGTGATTGCAAGAGCATATCAGAATGGTGGATTTTAGTTGCCATGCATATGAGAAAATGATCCAGTGGATCATTTTGAAGTTTAGACAGAATAAGGAGTATGCATCATGGTTCATTTATTATTGGTAATCATTTATTTGGCATTTATCAGCCTGGGGCTGCCGGATGCGCTGTTAGGAGCAGCGTGGCCGTCCATGTATCCGCAGTTTGATGTACCGGTATCCTATGCAGGAATTATTTCGATGATTATAGCGCTGGGAACGGTGGTTTCGAGTCTGCAGAGTGACCGGCTGACGAGAAAGCTTGGAACCGGGAAGGTTACGGCACTCAGTGTCGGGATGACAGCGATGGCATTGTTTGGTTTTGCCATCAGCCATTCGTTCGGGATGCTTTGTCTGTGGGCGATTCCGTACGGACTTGGTGCCGGAAGCGTGGATGCTTCCTTAAATAATTATGTAGCGCTTCACTATGAGAGCCGGCACATGAGCTGGCTGCATTGCATGTGGGGTGTCGGAGCAGCAGCGGGACCCTATATTATGGGATATGTCCTGACTGCGGGCTGGGGATGGAACTCCGGATATCGTATCATCGCTGTTTTACAGATCGTTCTGACTGCAATTCTGCTCTGCAGTCTGCCGCTTTGGAAAAAAAGACCAACGGAGGTGCTGCAGGATGGAAAGGTGCAGACTGCAAAAACACTTTCCATACGTGAAGTACTGCAGCTTGCCGGAGCAAAGGAAATACTGGTCTGCTTTTTCTGCTATTGTGCCCTGGAGCAGACAACAGGACTGTGGGCGAGCAGTTACCTCACCTTACATAAAGGAGTTTCCGCAGATATGGCAGCTACCTTTGCGAGTATGTTTTTTATTGGAATTACTGTGGGACGCGCATTAAGCGGATTCCTTACCATGAAGCTCAATGATGTACAGATGATCCGGCTTGGCGAAGGGATTATTGGAATTGGCATCGTGGTGATGCTTCTGCCGTTTGGACAGAATTTATCCCTCGCAGGCCTAATACTGATCGGATTAGGATGTGCACCGGTGTACCCTTGTGTGATCCATTCGACGCCCGCGCACTTCGGCGCCGATAAGTCACAGTCGATTATCGGAATTCAAATGGCATGTGCCTATGTGGGAACCTGTCTGATGCCGCCGGTATTCGGACTGATTGCCAATCATCTTACGGTAGCGTTGCTGCCGGTTTATCTCCTTATTATATTAGTACTTATGGTGATTATGCACGAGCTTCTGTGTAAGAAAACGGCCTGATGATTTGTTTGAAGAGATATTTAGATTTTATTTATAAAAATAGTGAAGGACTTTATGATAACTTAGGAATAGGAAATTAAGAGTAAAAACAGGAGGAACAGGTTTATGAAGGTATTAATGATCAACGGAAGTCCCAGAGTGGATGGTAACACAAGCATTGCGCTTAAAGAGATGGAACAGGTATTTTTGCAGGAAGGAATGGAAGTCGAAACGGTACAGGTCGGTAATCAGGCGGTTCGCGGCTGTATTGCCTGCGGCTACTGCGGAAAGAACGGCAAGTGCGTTTTTGACGATGTCGTGAATGAACTGGCACCGAAGTTTGAAGAGGCAGACGGACTGGTGGTAGCAAGCCCGGTATATTATGCATCGGCGAATGCGACACTCATAGCAGTTCTTGACCGGCTGTTTTACAGTACCCATTTTGATAAAACCATGAAGGTCGGAGCAAGTGTGGTCTGTGCCAGAAGAGGCGGCTGCTCTGCCACATTTGATGAATTGAATAAATATTTCACGATTTCCAATATGCCGGTTGCACCGAGCCAGTACTGGAATTCCATTCATGGAAGAGAAAAGGGCGAAGCCGTGCAGGATGAAGAAGGAAAGCAGACCATGAGAACGTTAGCTGGAAATATGAGCTTTCTGATGAAGAGCATCGCACTTGGCAAAGAGCGGTTCGGACTTCCGGAAAAGGAAGAACGGGTTGCTACCCACTTTATCCGCTAAGCATAAGAGAATCTGAAAGGGAATTTTTCGATTTAGAGAGCAAACTATGGATACTTTCGAAATACGAACGAATCAACCAATTAAATATCAGATCTGTGGAAACCTACGTGCGTCGGACGGCTTCCTGCATCATAAAAGGAGTATGGAATTGCACGTCCTGATTGTGGTATTGAAGGGAACGATGTACCTGCGTGTGGGCGGAGAAAATGTGGTTGTCCGATCCGGTCAATATATCCTGTTACGAGCCGGCGAAGAACATGAGGGATGGAAAGCATCCGAAGGAGAGCTGTCTTATTTCTGGGTGCATTTTTCGGAACAGCCCGCAGAGGGCGTGGAGAATCCGGAGAACTATTATCACTTTCCGGTACTTGGAACGCTTCCTGCTACGCAGCGTGTAACCACATTGTTCCGGCAGCTTCTCGACCTGTCGCGAACCTGGCAGGAGGAGCAGGGACAGATGCTTGACTATTGCTGCAGCACTCTTTTGATGGAGCTTACTTTGGAAATGAACAGAGAAAGCCATAAGGGAGAAGTGATTGAAGCAGGAGAGAAGATGGAGCAGGCGAAACCACAGGTACAGCAGGCAATCCGGGAGGCAGCAGATTATATCACCATGAACTGCCATAAGCAGATGGACCCGGCCATGGTGGCGCAGCATCTGCACTACAATCCGGATTATTTTGCTTCGCTGTTCCGGAAACAGACCGGCATGACGATCACGCAGTACTTGAACAAGATGCGGATCGAGCTTGCCAAGCGTCTTTTGGTCAATGAAAACGTAAGCATCAAAGAAGCCGCATATTCCAGCGGCTTCCAGGATGAAAAATATTTTATGCGAATTTTCAAACGTCAGGAGGGGATGACTCCCCTCGCTTATAAGACGGCGTTTCAAAAATCCTATATCAATCATTAGATGACAGATCCAATTACAGATCCGAAGGCTTCTTTAAAGAGAAGTATACGGTATAGGTTTCATCATCGATTTCATAGAGCGGTCGGAACGTGAAGTTTTCCGGCTGCTTTTTTGTGAGGTAAGTGCTCTGCTTCCAGGGGAATACACTGTACATATGCTCGGACTGTGCGTAAAGCGCATCTTCCGGAGTTTCGCCATTGGTATAGAGACCATGATCCTTCTCACACATACCGGCAAGAACAACAGGTCCTTCCATGATTGCGGATTTCTCCGGCTGATCCGGTAATGACACATAGGTCAGAGCAGGTGCAAGGAATAAATCAATGGTGTCATCTTCCCATGTTTTCTGGATTTTCAGGTAGCCATCCTCTATTACAGGATTGGTGAGCGCTTCGCCGTTCACACTGACAACCGGTGCACCTTTAACCCATGCGGGAACACGTAAGCAGAGGGTGAATACGGTAGGAGCGGAAGCCTTTACCTTGAACTGTAACTGCCATCTGGAGCTCTGTCCCTGATCCTTCTCATCAAAGAATGCCTGGTCGTTGTAATACTTCATATTGGTATCCTGGGAAACTTCAATGAGATCACCGTGGCAATCCCATTTTGCAGTGGAAGGAATGTACTGGCTTACTAAGAACTCGTTCTGTTCCAGATCTTCATAATAAATGATATCCGGATACAGCGTTTGTGCCTGCACCATGGTTCCGTGGCAGCACCAGAAGTCGTGACGCTTGGTGCCCCATTTCTTATGACCGCCTGCGCTCAAAGGCAGGAAGTAGGTCGGCATACCGGTCTGTGCATTCTGCTGTGCAAGGAAGCCGTTGTAAAGGGCGCGTTCAATGTAGTCGCCATACTGCTTGTCACCGGTCCAGCGATACAGATAGGTAGCTAAACGTACCATATTATATACGGTACAGAATTCCTGGTCACGGTCGTTTAAGTACTGGCCGGAAAGGAAAGGAGGTACCCAGAATTCTCCGGAGTTGGCGCTTCCGGTACAGAAGGAGCCACGGTCGGTAACGGCACATTTCCAGAAAAGCTCTACGATGGTCTTATACTTCTCATCACCGGTTACTTCATACATTCTGGCAGCACCATGTGCCCACGGGATGCTGGCATTGGTATGGCAGTTGGTTAAGGCATCTTTTCCCTCTAACAGCCTGCGGAAAAGACTCGGATTGCTGTAACGGGAAGCCAGTGTTTCATAAACCGGATCCTTGGTGGTTTCAAAAAGGAGGGCCCACATTTCCAGCATACCGGATTCCTCGCCGCTATAGACCGCGTGCGGATTGGTGGACTGCACTTTTTCGGTCCAGCGGATATACCAGTCAGCCAGATGACGGACGATGGTGAGTGCCTGCTCGTTACCGGCATAGAGATAAGCGTGGGTAAGTCCCATGATTAATTTATGCATGACATACTGGGGAGACCATACATGGAGTTCCTTTTCCAGACGGGTAAAGTACTTTTCCGGGAAAGGTCCGATCCATTCTCCGCCGTTTAATTCCTGACATTTGGCAAGTTCACTGATGATTTCATCAAGCTTTGCCTTTAAAGCGGCATCGTTTTCGGATGCGATTAAAGAGGAAGCGGCGGAAAGCCAGTGACCTAAGAAATGGCCGCGGAGCTGACAGGTGGGAGCTTCCCATCCCCAATGAAGCTTTGCAGTTTCCGGTCTTTCAAGAACCTGAAGGTCCGGCATAACGATTCCTGCCTCCAGATAGTAGCTCTGTAATAATTCCTGTGTACCCAGTTCCAAAAGATAATTACGATTTACAAGCATTCTTTCACGGAATAAACCGGGAAGCATGGTGACATTTTTCTTTTCAAGATTCTGAAGCATGTTAAGGTCCTCCTTCACATAAGTCGAATTGTTTTGTTAAGAAAAGTATAAGAAATGAATCCCTGTTTGTCGGTAGACAAAATCCGAGATTTGGTAGATAATAGAGACAATAGTACGGAGGAGAGAAATTATGAAATGTCAAAGATGCGGAGCAGAGCTTTTAGATACAGATACCTTCTGCGTGAAATGCGGACAGAAGGTGGGAGAACCGGCGAGGTGCCCGGTTTGTGGTGAAATCCTGAGAGAAGGAACGAAATTCTGCCACAAATGCGGAGCTGCGGTGAACAATGAAGATACCGAGCCTCACGATGAGGAGATTCCGGTTACCCCACAGAAGACGATCGACATTCCATTCGATGTCATTGAGAAAAGCATTATTATGGAAGCAGAGCAGGCGGTGGTGAAACGGGATTTCAGCGAGGCAGAAGCAAGACTGGAACGGGAAAGACGTGGTGAGATACCGGAATACCCGGATGAAGTGGAGCCGGAAACCGTTGAAAATCCGGAGAAACAGGCAGAGGAGAAATCGGAAGAAATTCCGGCACCGGTTATGAGAGAGCGTCCCTCCAAGGTGGTGGAGGCCGTGCGGGAAGGCCGGATTTATGAGAAGTCACAGGAGGATTCTGACAGGGAGGAAGAGGCGGCAAGACAGACCAGAACAGAACGGCAGAAAGTGTCCCGTAGAAGAAAGGATTCATCCTATGAGGATACAGGCTACGAAGATACAGATTATGAAGAGGAGGATTACGAAGATGCGAAAGAAGCCTCCGGTGGATTTGATCTGACAAAGGTTACCATGATCCTCGGAATTGTTGTTCTGATTGTCATTTTGATTGCAGGCGGCATCATTCTTAAAAAGAAGCTTGCTTTCGATGCAAATGACGGAGAAGATCCTGTCATAGAACAACAGGACGGAAATACCGGAGAGAACACCGGAGAAAATACTTCGGGGGAAGTTGTAGGAAAACTTCAGATCATCAAGAATGTCAATATGAGAAACCAGCCGACTACCGAGAATTCCAGTATCCTTGGCGTGGCGAAGACCGGTGAGGTATATGAGTATTATGAGCTCGTTGGAGATTCCTGGTATCATATCCGTTTAAGTGACGGAAGTGATGCGTATGTTTATAAGGAATATGTGGAGGTATTGAATTAAATCTATTTACCTATTGACAAGGTGGGTAAAAGGAAGTATACTGCAAACAATTAATGAGAATACTTATCTTTTGAAACCAGTCAGGAAAAGGGAGGAATCGAAATGGCTAAGATTTATACTTCCGCAGATCAGTTGATCGGAGGAACACCGTTACTTGAGTTGACACATTTGGAGAAGGAGTATGGATTAAAGGCAAAGCTTTATGCGAAGATGGAGTACTTTAACCCGGCCGGATCCGTTAAGGATCGTGTAGCAAAGATGATGCTGGACGATGCAGAGAAGGAAGGAAAGCTGACGAAGGACTCAGTGATTATCGAGCCTACTTCCGGAAATACCGGTATCGGTCTTGCATCGGTGGCAGCAGCAAGAGGCTACCGTATTATCATTGTTATGCCGGATACGATGTCTGTGGAACGCAGACAGTTAATGAAGGCATATGGTGCAGAACTGGTATTGTCCGAAGGGGCGAAGGGAATGAAGGGTGCCATTGCCAAGGCAAATGAGCTTGCAGAGGAGATCCCGAACAGCTTTATCCCCGGACAGTTTGTGAATCCGTCCAATCCGAAAGCACACTATGAAACCACCGGACCGGAAATCTGGGAGGATACCGATGGCAAGGTAGATTACTTTGTAGCAGGTGTCGGTACAGGCGGTACGGTAACGGGTGTTGGTAAATATTTAAAGGAAAAGAATCCTGCTGTGAAGGTGGTTGCAGTTGAACCTGCAACAAGTGCCGTATTGTCTACCGGTGTAGCAGGTGCACATAAGATTCAGGGTATCGGTGCCGGATTTGTACCGGAAATTCTGGATACCACGATTTATGATGAAATCATCCCGGTTGCAAATGAGGATGCATTTGCGCTTGGTAAAAAGATTGGCACCAGTGAAGGGGTACTGGTTGGTATTTCTTCCGGCGCAGCCGTATGGGCAGCGTTGGAAGTGGCAAAGCGTCCGGAAAATGAAGGTAAGAACATCGTGGTACTGCTTCCGGATACGGGAGACAGGTATCTTTCCACTCCTTTATTTGCAGAATAATCGTGAGAAGGACAGGTGACGTTTTATGCTGATCTCCACACGAGGAAGGTATGCACTCCGGGTTCTGGTGGACCTTGCGGAGCAGAATACCAGTGAATATATTCCTTTAAAAGAAATTGCTGCAAGACAACATATATCACAAAAATACAGCGAAAGCATTATGACACTTCTTTCGAAAGCGGGAATGGTAGAGGGAATCCATGGCAAGGGCGGTGGATACCGATTAAGCAGGGAGCCTGAGGACTATAAAATCGGAGATGTCCTGCGGCTTACCGAGGGCACGCTTGCTCCGGTATCCTGTCTCGAATGTGGTGCAGAGCCCTGTGAACGTGCCGATGAATGCCGGACGCTTCCCATGTGGATCAAGCTGGATGAGATGATTAATGATTATCTCGATGATATTTCGGTTGCAGACCTGATGAAACAGGAAAACAAAGGATTATTAGAGTCATAATGAAAGAAAAGACAGGACAGCGATGGTATACACTATCGCTGTCTTGCGTGTATAATAAAGTGTATAATGAATATGATACTTTATAATATGAGGAGAAACGCATGCTGCGACAGATTGATCTTTCAGAAATTTCAGATGGAAAATTATATACGGCAAATGACATGGTGCGGATCGAGTGTCAGGAATGCAAGGGCTGTTCGGCCTGCTGTCACGATATGGGAGAGTCCATTATTCTGGATCCTTATGATCTGTATCAGTTGGAAAAAGGCTTACATACAACATTTGCCGAACTCATGCAGGAAAAGATCGAGCTTCATGTGGTAGACGGAATCATCCAGCCGAATCTCAAAATGCAGGAAAATACTCTGCAATGCGGGTTCCTGAATTCAGAAGGGCGGTGCAGTATCCATGAGATGCGTCCGGGATTCTGCAGACTGTTTCCTTTGGGAAGAATCTACGAGGACGGCGATTTCAAATATTTCTGGCAGATTCATGAATGTGCTTATCCGAACCGTTCCAAGGTGAAAATTAAGAAGTGGCTCGGCATCCCGGAGCTGTCTGCTTATGAAAATTATATCCGGACCTGGCATAATTTCCTGAAAGAAGTGCAGGAGATTGCTGCGCATACGGAGAACGAAGAAATTGTCCGGAACTTAAATATGCTGGCGCTGAATGAGTTTTATGTAAACCAATATGAGACGGAAGCTGCATCTTTCTATGAACAGTTTGAAATGCGTATTTCCGCTGTTTCAGAGAAAATCCGGATGTACCGGTAAGGAAAATGTCGAAATAGTGAATGTTTTATAAAATAAAATGCAGGATTTTGTGCAATACATTCGATAGATGCAACAGACGGGGGAACGCAAATGGATCTTCGGATATTACGTTATTTTCTGATTGTGGCAAGAGAGCAGAGTTTTACAAAGGCCGCACAACAGCTTCATATCACCCAGCCGACATTGTCACGGCAGCTTGCGGCACTGGAAGAAGAGCTCGGCACAACACTTTTTGACCGGAGCGGGCGTAGCATCACCCTGACGGAAGAGGGGCTCCTGTTAAAGCGGCGTGCTCTTGAAATTACGGATCTTGAGGACAAAATCGTAGACGAGTTCCGCAACAATGACGATACCATTGACGGCAGGATTACGATTGGATGCGGAGAGTTCGCAGCGGTGGAAACGCTGGCGCAGATCTGCGGGAAGTACCGGGAAACGTATCCCATGGTGCAGATTGTGTTACATACCGGAACGGCAGATAACATTCTGGATATGATGAACAAGGGGCTTGTGGATATCGGATTGTTTCTGGAGCCGGTGAGTACGGAAAATCTGGAATACATCCGGATCAAGGACAGTGATCAGTGGGTGGTGTCTATGAAACCGGACGATCCGTTGGCACAGAAGGAATTTGTAACAAAGGACGATCTGCTTGTCCGTCCGTTGATTCTGCCGGAGCGGCTGAGTATTCAGAGCGAACTGGCAAACTGGTTTGGAAATGATTTTGAGAAGTTGAACATTTCCTTTACAAGCAATCTGGGAACGAATGCCGGCGTGATGGCCATGCAGGGACTGGGTTATCCGGTGTCGATTGAGGGCGCAGCGAAATACTGGCGCAAGGATCTGTTGGTACAGAGAAAGCTTTATCCGGAGATCAAATCGAGTACGGTCATTGCCTGGCGGCGCAACATTCCTTACGCCAGAGCCGTTCAGATGTTTATCCGGGAGATCAATGCCTTTGAGGCATAGAAAACGATTTGATATAAGTATTAGACATAATATGAAAACAAACTTATAATAAATGTGTAAGGCAGAAGAAAGAAGGTCTTACACATTTCTTTTATGAAGGAGGCAGTACTTATGGGAAAGAAACTGACAGCATATTTCAGTGCAAGCGGAGTAACGCGGAAAGTGGCACAGATGGTTGCCGAAGCAGCCGGTGCAGATCTGTATGAGATTGAGCCAAAGACAGCCTACACGAAAGCAGACCTTAACTGGATGGATAAAACGTCACGGAGCAGCGTGGAGATGAGCGATAAGACGATCCGTCCCGAAATCGCAGGCAAAGAAGTGAACATGGCAGATTACGACGAAATTTTCTTAGGGTTCCCGATCTGGTGGTATGTCGCTCCAACGATTATCAATACATTTTTAGAGAAATATGATCTGACCGGAAAGAAGATCATTTTATTTGCAACCTCCGGTGGAAGCGGATTCGGCAATACGGTAAAGGAATTACAGCCATCGGCAAAGGGCGCAGAGTTTGTAGAAGGAAAAATCCTGAATCATACCAATATGCAGGAAATTCAGAAGTGGATAACATCATTATAAGGAGGAGAAAACATGGCAAAGATTGTACAGACAGCAGGCAGAAATGCACTTGGCGAATTTGCACCTGAGTTCGCACATTTTAACGATGATGTTCTCTTTGGAGAGAACTGGAACAACGCAGACATTGATGTAAAGACCAGAAGCATTATCACAGTGGTAGCGCTTATGGCACAGGGAATTACCGATTCTTCCCTGAAGTTCCATTTGCAGAATGCGAAGGATCATGGCGTAACACAGCAGGAAATCGCAGCCGTTATTACGCATGTGGCGTTCTATGCAGGGTGGCCGAAGGCGTGGGCAGTATTTAATCTTGCAAAGGAAGTGTGGGCTGTGAAGGAAGGCGACCTTCCGTATGAAGATGAAGCAATGCGCGCCCATGCAAAGCAGATGATATTCCCGATCGGCGCACCCAATGATGCGTTTGCACAGTATTTTATCGGAAAAAGCTATTTAGCACCCGTATCGACCAGCCAGGTAGGAATTTTCAATGTAACCTTCGAGCCGGGATGCCGGAATAACTGGCATATTCATCATGCAAAGAGCGGTGGCGGACAGATTCTTGTCTGTGTTGCAGGACGTGGCTATTATCAGGAAGAGGGCAAGGATCCGATAGAAATGAAGCCGGGCGACTGCATCAATATTCCGGCAGAAGTCAAGCACTGGCACGGCGCAGCACCGGATAGCTGGTTCAGCCATCTTGCTGTGGAAGTACCGGGCGTAGAAGGAAGCAACGAATGGTGCGAGCCGGTGACCGATGAAGAGTATGCAAAGGTAAAATAGAGCGTAATTTCAAGGCTTTTTCGTGATTTTTACGCATTATTTATTGACAAAACGGGCATTCTAGCTTATCATAACGATGTATGGGCAATGACGAAGACGAGTACCTTGGATTATCGCTTAAAGAGAGCCGGGATGGTGAGAAGCCGGCAGAATGAATCCGGGAGAATAACAACTTCCGAGCCGTAATTTCATTGGTGAAAGTGACTGCATGGCAGTAAATCAGGTGGCACCGCGGATAAGTATATTCGTCCTGAATTGATTGTAAAATCAATTCAGGACTTTTTCATGTAGAGCACTTAGCGAAGACAAGCCGGAGGCGAAGTATGAGGTTAGTGCGAACGGTACCCGGACACTTAATGAGAACGAGCGAAGCGAAGTACGAATTTAGTGAAACGGGTAAATGTAGAGCACTTAGCAAAGTCAAACCAGAAGAAGGAGAAAAGAGATGGAATTATCAACGTTGTATCGTGAATGTACCTTGAATCAGGTATCTGAAAATGACATTGGCAAAGAGCGCAGGGTAGCCGGCTGGGTAGAGAATATCCGTGACCACGGCGGCGTATCCTTTGTGGACTTAAGAGACATGTATGGCGTATTACAGATCGTTATGCGTGATACCTCCCTGTTAAAGGGAATCAACAAAGAGGACTGTATCAGTGTCCTTGGTGAAATTGAAAAGCGTGACGAGGAGACCTACAACCCGAAGATCCCGACAGGAACCATTGAGCTGGAAGCGCACAGCGTTGAGATTCTTGGCAAGGTATATCGTCCCCTTCCGTTTGAAATCGCAACCTCCAAGGAAATCCGTGAGGATCTGCGTCTGAAATACCGTTTCCTGGATCTGAGAAATCCGAAGGTCATGAGCAACATGATTTTCCGTTCCAACGTTATTGCTTTTCTTCGTCAGAAGATGACCGAGCTTGGCTTCATGGAAGTACAGACTCCGATTCTGTGTGCATCTTCTCCGGAGGGCGCAAGAGACTATATCGTTCCGTCCAGACATTACAAGGGCAAGTTCTACGCACTTCCGCAGGCACCCCAGCAGTATAAGCAGCTTCTGATGGTATCCGGCGTAGACAAATATTTCCAGATTGCTCCCTGCTTCCGTGATGAGGATGCGAGAGCAGACCGTTCTCCCGGTGAGTTCTATCAGCTCGACTTCGAAATGAGCTTTGCAACACAGGAGGATGTGTTCAAGGTTGGTGAAGAAGTGCTGACCGCTACCTTTGAGAAGTTTGCACCCGAAGGTTATGAAGTAACCAAGGCTCCTTACCCGATCATCAGCTACAAGCAGGCCATGTTAGAGTTTGGTTCCGACAAGCCGGATTTAAGAAATCCGCTTCGTATTATTGATTTATCCGAGTTCTTTAATAAATGTACCTTTAAGCCGTTCCAGAATAAGACCGTCCGTGCCATTAAGATCGAAGGACACCAGTCCAAGGGCTTCCATGAGAAGATGCTTAAGTTTGCAACCGAAATCGGAATGGGTGGACTTGGTTATCTGGAAGTACAGGAAGATCTTTCCTACAAGGGACCGATCGACAAGTTTATTCCGGATGACCTGAAAGCAGAATTAAGAGAGCTTGCAGGACTTAAGGCAAACGACACCATCTTCTTTATCGCAGATAAGGAAGCACGTGCCGCATCCTTTGCCGGACAGATCCGCAACGAGCTGGGGGCACGTCTTGACTTACTTGAAAAGAATGCATACCGCTTCTGTTATATTAACGATTTCCCAATGTTCGAGCTGGATGAGGAAACCAAGAAGATCGGCTTTACCCATAATCCGTTCTCCATGCCGCAGGGCGGCTTAGAAGCGCTGAACACCATGGATCCGCTGGATATTCTGGCTTACCAGTATGACATCGTATGTAACGGTGTGGAATTATCCTCCGGAGCTGTCCGTAACCACAGCATTGACATCATGGTTAAGGCTTTTGAAATTGCAGGATATGATGAAGAAGTCCTGAAAGAGAAGTTCGGAGCATTATACAATGCGTTCCAGTTCGGAGCACCCCCGCATGCAGGAATGGCTCCCGGTGTGGATCGTATGATTATGCTTCTTAAGAATGAGGACAGTATTCGTGAAATCATTCCGTTCCCGATGAGCGGAACCGCACAGGATCTGATGTGTGGAGCACCGAATGAAGTAACCGAGCAGCAGCTTCGTGAGGTTCATATCAAGGTGCGTCAGTAACGAAAGAGACAGTTGAATAACAATTCCTATTGCAATGTAAGTACAACAGGAATAAAATAACGAATGAAAAGAGGGGAGTCTGCAGCAGCAGGTTTCCCTCTTGATGTCACTTGGAAAAATGTGATACTTCTTAACGAATCGTATGGATTTTGGAGGAATGAAATGATGATGAATCGCCGGGAAGGAAAGAAGACATTTATTGTCGGTGGTGGTGATATTGGACAGAATCTGGCAAAGCAGCTTGCGCATGCCGGACATCAGGTAACGCTGATTGACCAGTCCGAGGAAGTCGTGGACACCTTAGGGAACAGCATTGATGCCATCTGCTTTCAGGGAAACGGTGCATCTTATGCAACATTACAGGATCTGAATGCAGGATCGGCCGATCTGTTTATCGGGGTTACCCAGTCCGATGAACTGAACATTTTGAGTTGCTTTACGGCACATATGTTAGGAGCCAGACACACGATCGCGAGAATCCGCGATACGGATTATGCAAGCCAGCACCATTTTTATAAGGATAAGCTGGGAATTTCCATGGTTATTAACCCGGAGCTGGCAACGGCAATGGAGATTTCCCGTACACTTCGTTTCCCGGTAGCAACCCGTGTGGAAACATTCGCAGGCGGCAGGGCCGAGCTTGTTGAGATGACGGTTAAGGAAGAATGGCCGCTTGTGGATAAGACTCTGATGGAGATTGACCGGAATCTGGGAATTGACCTTCTGTTCTGCGCGATTGTACGAAACGGACAGGCCTTTGTACCCAAAGGAGATACGAAGATTCAGGCAGGAGATGTGATTTATTTAACCGGTGCTGCCGAGAAGTTCCGTTCTTCGTTCCGGAAGCTGCATCTGTTTAAAAAGCCGTTACAATCCGTGATTATTGCCGGTGGAGGAAGAGTTTCCCATTATCTTACGGGAATTCTGTTAAAGCAGGGACTTAAGGTGACGGTCGTTGATCCGAGGCCGCATGTGGCAGAGCGTCTTGCGAGGGAATGTCCGGGTGCTGCTGTGATGCAGGATGATATGATGCGGTATTTTGACTCCATGTCGGAAACGGATTTTGCACATACTGATGCGTTTATTGCAATTACCTCTAATGATGAATACAATCTGGTGTCTTCGATGTATGCGGAATCACAGGGGATTTCCAAGGTAGTAACCCGTATCAATGCGAAGTCCCGCCTGAAGGTACTGCCGAAGACCAGCAAGATCTGTACGGTATCCAGAAATGATGTTGCGGCAGACCGTATCTTTGCCTACAGCCGTTCCCTGATGAATGCATCCGGAGATGATAAGGTGGAATCCCTGTACCGTCTGATGGACGGAAAAATTGAGTTTATCGAACTGAATATCGATGAGAAGGATAAGAATCTGAATATCCCGTTGAAGAATTTAAAGCTTAAGAGGAATGTACTGGTAGCGTTTATCATCCGTGATACGCAGACGATCATTCCCCGTGGTGATGATGAGATTCAGGATGGTGATACTGTTTTGATCGGCTCCATTAATCATCATATTGCAGAGCTTAAGGATATCTTTGCAGACTAGGCAAAATCCGGATCCGTTTGGAGGTTCTTATGAATACTGGAAAAATTATGAATATTATTGGAAGGATTCTTTTCGTGGAGGTTCTTCTGATGCTGCCGTCTTTACTGGTATCCCTGATTTACCGGGATGGTGATACGATGGCATTTGTCTATACCATGATTCCTGCGGCAATTGTTGCGGTTCTTCTGATGCTGGTCCGTCAGCAGCAGAAACGCATGAGCAGCAGGGACGGTTACTTTGTTGTAGCCATGGCGTGGATTATTATTTCGATTGTGGGCGCATTTCCCTTATATCTGGCAGGTGGCTTTCCCTCCTATTGGGGCGCACTGTTTGAAATTGTATCGGGCTTTACCACAACGGGTGCTTCAGTGCTTGCAGAACCGGGAGTGCTTGGACACGGTGTGGCATTCTGGCGTTGCTTTACCCACTGGGTTGGCGGTATGGGAGTGCTTGTATTTGTGCTGATGGTCATTCCGATGGAAAACGACAACTCCATGCATCTGGTACGTGCCGAAGTGCCGGGGCCGACGGCCGGTAAGCTGGTGCCGCGCATGCGTACAACTTCCATGATTCTTTATGGAATCTATGCGGCAATGACTCTGGTTCTGGTTGTGATTTTGAAAATCCTTGGCATGAAATGGTTCGATGCGTTCTGTATCGGATTCGGAACCGCCGGTACGGGTGGATTTGCGCTGAACAGTGCCGGAATTGCCGGATATGGAAGCCCGGCGATAGAGATTGTACTTGGAATTTTTATGATTCTGTTTGGAATTAATTTCAATACGTATTTCCTTCTGTTATTACGGAAATTCAAGGAAGCGCTTACTTCGGAGGAAACGGCCGTATACTTTGGTGTGATCGGCGTGGCAGTCGCTGCCATTTCCATCAATACCTTGTCTTACTTCTCCAATGCAGGAGAAGCGGTACGGACGGCCTTTTTCCAGGTGTCAAGTATTATTACCACGACAGGCTTTGCAACGGTGGACTTTAATCTGTGGCCGGAGTTTTCCAAGCACCTCATAGTGTTGTTAATGATTATCGGGGCCTGTGCCGGATCAACCGGTGGTGGCTTGAAGATTTCGCGTGTGATTATTCTGTTTAAGTCCTTTGTTGCGGAGATCAAACAGATTATGAACCCGAAGGAAATCGTAAGTATCCGGCTGAATGGCAAGGATGTGGATAAGAAAACACTGAATTCCACGAGAATTTATTTCGGTGCGTATGTGATTCTGATCTGCATTTTTACGTTGATTATTTCACTGGACGGACTGGACCTCACCACGAATCTCACCGCAGTATTGTCATGCTTTAACAATATTGGACCGGGACTGAATCTGGTTGGACCGATGGCGAATTTTGGAGTGTATTCCGACTGGGTGAAAGTAGTGCTTTCTTTCGCAATGCTGACAGGACGTTTAGAGATTTTCCCGATGTTTCTGCTCTTTGCAAAGTCGGCGCATGATCGCTAGAAATAAAGAGCTACAAATATAAAGAGGAAAGATAAGAAAACCTCAGCGTATGTGAGCTTCCGGAAAGGGAGCATCATCATCTGCGCTGAGGTTTTCTGTTTTCATAGACATCATTCGATACAAAATCCACTTTCGCTAGATCAGAGGCAGCATATGTTCTACCAGTTTGGCAGAATGCAGGGCAGCAGCCTTTTCAAAGGTAGGATAATCCATCTCGGCACTGTCATCGGCTTTGTCCGAAATTGCACGGATAATGACAAATGGAATCCCGTTCAGGTAAGAGCCATGTGCGATGGAAGCGCCTTCCATTTCAGCACAGTCTCCATGGAATTCCTGAATCAGACGCTCCTTCACCGCTTTACTGGAAATGAACTGGTCACCACTTAATACACGCCCGGTAGAGGCATGAATGTCCGGATTGACTTCCTTACAAACGGCAACGGCAAGCTTGGCAAGGTTGGAATCTGCAACAAATTCGCGGCGGCCAAGCTGAGGTACTTCTCCTAACTGATAGCCGAAGATGGTTGCATCTACATCATGGTGAAGTGCATCGGTAGATACCAGAATGTCTCCGATATCAAGCTTTGCATTCAGGGAACCGGCAACACCGGTGTTGATGATAGCAGTCACGTGAAAGAGATCTGCCAGAATCTGAACACAGAGGGCAGCATTTACCTTGCCGACACCGCTGCGGACAATGACAACATCTGTGCCGCTTAAGGTTCCTTCGTAGAACTCCATGTTGGCTTTCTTCGTAACATCTGCGACAGTCATGTGTTCCTTGAGGGTTTCGACCTCTAATTCCATGGCACCGATAATTCCTATTTTCTTCATGAGTTTAAACCTTTCGTTTTTTTAATGCAAAACAGTCCAGCCATCGGTGGATAGTTGGACTGTTATCATTTTTATTCCGGATAAATCAGGCGGCTGTCATCAATGGAATACAATACCTGATCCAGATAACGCCTGGCTAAGTAATTCGCCATTCCCAGATTCATATCCAGATAATTGCCGCAGTCCTTGGGAGAAGCACCGGGTACTTCACCTTCGTAATCGCGGATGAATTCAAACATTTCAATCATCAAGGGAACGATGTCCTTCGAGCTTAAATCGCCTGCTAACAGGAGATAAAAACCGGTACGGCAGCCCATCGGTCCGAAGTAAACCGTTTTGTCCTTATAGACCGGGTGGTTACGTAGAAAAGTCGCAGCGAGATGCTCAATTGTGTGCACCTCTGCGGTATTCATCACGGGTTCCTCGTTCGGACTGGTCATACGCAGGTCGAAAGTGGTAATGACCTCGGCACCGATGTGATCCTTACGGGAAACATAGACACCGGGCTGTAATTTAATATGGTCAATCGTAAAGCTTGCAATCTTTTCCATAGGATACCTCGTTACTTAGTAAACACAAGCCTGTTCTTCGCCGTTCAGAACACGTAATGCGCCCTGAGCCAGAGCAAGCAGTTCGTCTTCGCCGGGATATACGGTAATCGGAGCGATGAAGCCGATTCGTTCTTTCAGACCGTCTGTCACGCTCTTGTTGTAAGCGATACCACCGGTCATGATGATCTGGTCAACCTTTCCGTTTAATACAGCAGCCATGGAACCGATGTCCTTTGCTACCTGCATGATAAATGCTTCGCGGACTTCCTTTGCATGGTCATCACCGTCATTTACCATCTTTTCAACATTACGCATATCGTTGGTTCCAAGGTAAGCATTGAAACCGCCGTTACCAACGATCTTCTTGTAAACTTCTTTCTCGGTATACTTGCCGGAGAAGCACATCTTGATTAATGCGCCGGAAGGAACAGCACCTGCACGCTCCGGAGAGAAAGCTCCGTCACCGTCCAGTGCGTTAAATACATCAACAACACGTCCGTTTTCATGTGCGCCGACGGAAACACCGCCACCCATATGAACCACGATCAGACGAAGGGAATCATATGCAACCTGGTTTTCCTTTGCGTAACGCTTTGCAACAGCCTTCTGGTTCAAAGCATGGAATACGCTGGTACGGGGAAGCTCCGGTACGCCGGAATATCTTGCGATCGGCATTAACTCATCTACAACGACAGGGTCTACAATATAGGAAGGAACACCGATGGAATCACCGATTTCTCTTGCCAGAATACCGCCTAAGTTGGAAGCGTGCTGACCCTGACGGCCAACCTTTAAATCCTCTAACAGGTCATCGGTTACGGCATAAGTGCCGCCCGGGATCGGCTTTAACATACCGCCGCGTCCAACAACAACCTGAAGGGAATGGATATCGAAATTCTTTTCTGCAAGAAGATCCATGATGATTTTCTTACGGAAGTCCTTCTGATCTACGATGGAAGCGTACTGGGCAATTTCTTCGGTAGAATGACGAAGGGTTTCTTCAAATAACAGGGTTTCATCCTCGAAAACACCGATTTTGGTGGAGGTGGAACCGGGATTGATAATTAAACTTTTAATGGACATTTGTTTATCCTCCTGAATTTAATCTGTGAATAGTTACCTCATAAGGAAATTACTTCTGCTGTAAGGAATGAGCAACCACAGCACCTAAAGCAAGGGAGTTTACCTTAACCTCTACCGAGTCGGAACGGGAGGTTAAGATGACGGGAGCCTTGGTTCCGGTAAGAATATTTCCGTTTACGACCTTAGCGGTATGTACCATTGCCTTGTAAACAAGGTTTCCGGCATGAATATCCGGGAACAGAAGGATATCTGCATCACCCTGGATGGCACGGTCGGTTGCGCCTTTATGCTTTGCAGCTTCGGGATCGATAGCAAGGTCTAAGGATAAAGGTCCGTCTACGATACATCCGGTGATCTTTCCATCCTTATTCATCTGGGTTAATTCGGCAGCTTCTACGGTAACCGGCATCTTCGGGTTTACGACTTCAACAGCAGCCAAAGGAGCAACCTTCGGGTTTTCGATACCGCAGGCCCTGGTGATTTCGAGGGTATTGTTGATGATGTTTACCTTGTCCTCCAGTGTCGGATAAGGGATGAAAGCAACGTCTGTTAAGAATAACAGATGATCGATTCCTTCTACATCAAATACACACACGTGGGATAACGGCTTACCGGTACGAAGACCAACTTCCTTATCCAGAACGCTCTTTAAGAAGCCCTTGGTGTCGATGAGACCTTTCATATACATATCTGCCTTGCCTTCGTGAACGAGCTTGACAGCGGTTCTGGCAGCTTCGGTAACATCTTCTACATTAACGATTTCGAAATCATTTAAATCAATATTCAAGGAACCTGCGATTTCGCGGATCTTTGCCTCATCACCAACTAAGATGGCATCGGCAATTCTTCTTTCTTTCGCAACTTTGACAGCTTCCAATACGGCAGAGTCCTGAGCAACTGCTACAGCAACTTTTTTGGTGCCGCATTCATTGACTTTCGCAATTAAGTCAGCAAATGTTTTACTCATGTTTGTATCCTCTTTTCTTTATATATAGCGTTATAAACTCGTTAAAATAATAACACTATTCGCCTGAAAATGCAACGCACGAAGCGGAAGTTACGAAAGGTTGATTCTGAACCGTAAATCTGTTACAATAGGGTTTGCGGTTTTTATATTTTTTGTATGGTTTTTAGTTACCCTGCCGATGAGAAACCGCAGGAAAGGTATAGGTACTTCATATGAATGTAATTCAAAAAGTATTTGGTACACATAGTGAAAGAGAATTAAAGCGTATTGAGCCTCTGGTAAAACGAATTGAGGAACTGCGTCCTTCCATGCAGCAGCTTTCGGATGCAGAGCTGAAGGCAAAGACCGAGGAGTTTAAAAAGCGTCTTTCCGAAGGAGAGACTCTGGATGATCTTCTTCCGGAAGCGTTTGCGGTTGTCCGTGAGGCCGGTAAGCGTGTTCTGAATATGGAACATTTCCGCGTACAGTTGATTGGTGGTATCATTCTTCATCAGGGCCGTATTGCTGAAATGAAAACCGGTGAAGGAAAGACCCTCGTTTCTACTCTGCCGGCATACCTGAATGCCTTGGAGGGAAAAGGCGTTCACATCGTTACGGTAAATGACTATCTTGCAAAGCGTGATGCGGAGTGGATGGGTGAAATCCATAAGTTTTTAGGATTGACTGTCGGCGTTGTATTAAACAGCATGACACCGGAAGAGCGAAGAGCAGCGTATGCCTGTGACATTACTTACGTGACGAACAACGAGCTCGGTTTTGATTATCTTCGTGATAACATGGTCATTTATAAGGAACAGCTGGTTCTTCGTGATCTGCACTATGCGATCATCGATGAGGTTGACTCGGTATTGATTGATGAAGCAAGAACCCCGCTGATTATTTCCGGACAGAGCGGTAAATCCACGAAGCTTTATGAAATCTGTGATATTCTTGCCAGACAGATGCAGCGTGGTGAGGATATGGAAGACTTAAGCAAGATGGATGCCATCATGGGTGTGGAACGGGAAGAGACCGGAGACTTCATCGTGAACGAGAAGGACAAGATCGTAAATCTTACCGCACAGGGTGTCGAGAAGGTCGAGAAGTTCTTCCAGATCGAGAACCTGGCAGATCCGGAAAATATTGAAATCCAGCACAACATCATCCTGGCGCTGCGTGCGCACAATCTGATGTTCCGTGATCAGGATTATGTGGTAAAGGATGACGAGGTATTAATCGTCGATGAGTTTACCGGACGTATTATGCCGGGCCGCCGTTATTCCGACGGACTTCACCAGGCAATTGAAGCCAAGGAACACGTGAAGGTCAAGAGAGAAAGTAAGACCCTTGCAACCATCACGTTCCAGAACTTCTTTAATAAATTTGACAAAAAGGCCGGTATGACCGGTACAGCACTTACCGAAGAGAAGGAATTCCGTGATATTTACGGTATGGACGTTATCGAGATCCCGACGAACCGTCCGATTGCCCGTAAGGATTTACAGGATGCCGTATATAAGACCAGAAAAGAAAAACTCCACGCCATTGTGGAAGCGGTAAAGGAAGCCCATGCAAAGCAGCAGCCGGTACTGGTTGGTACGATTACGATTGAGGCATCCGAGGAGCTTTCCCGCATGCTCTCGAAGCAGGGCATTCCGCATAAGGTATTGAATGCCAAGTTCCATGAACTGGAGGCAGAAATCGTTGCCGATGCCGGTGTACACGGAGCCGTTACGATTGCAACCAACATGGCAGGCCGTGGTACGGATATTAAGCTGGATGACGTGGCAAGAGAAGTCGGCGGTCTGAAGATCATCGGTACAGAGCGTCATGAATCCAGACGTATTGATAACCAGTTACGAGGTCGTTCCGGCCGTCAGGGAGATCCGGGTGAATCCAAGTTCTACATTTCCCTCGAGGATGACCTGATGCGTCTGTTCGGATCCGAGCGTCTGATCAGCATGTTTAATACCCTCGGTATTCCGGAAAACCAGGAAATCGAACACAAGATGCTGACCAATGCGATTGAATCTGCACAGAAGAAGATCGAGAGCAACAACTTTGGTATCCGTAAGAACCTGCTCGAATACGATCAGGTAATGAACGAACAGAGAGAAATCATTTATAAGGAACGCCGTCAGGTACTCGATGGAGAGAGTATGCGTGATGCGATCTACAAGATGATTACCGATATCACAGAGAGTAAGGTGGACATGGTGATCGGTGACGATACCGATTACGATGACTGGGATCTGGAAGAACTGAATTCCCTGCTTCTTCCGATTATTCCAATTGCCCCTGTAAAGAGAGGACGGATCAACAAGCCGAAGAAGAACGCCTTAAAGCAGCAGCTTAAAGAAGAGGCTGTAAAGCTTTATGAAGCAAAAGAAGCAGAGTTCCCGGAACCGGAAGCAATCCGTGAGTTAGAGCGTGTCATCCTGCTGAAAGTCATTGACCGTAAGTGGATGGATCATATCGATGATATGGAACAGCTCCGTCAGGGGGCCGGATTACAGGCTTATGGCCAGAGAGATCCGTTGGTAGAATACAAGATGAACGGTTATGAGATGTTCGATGAAATGACCGAGAACATCAAGGAAGATACGGTTCGTGCCCTGCTCCATGTCCGTGTGGAACAGAAGGTAGAACGTGAACAGGTTGCGAAGGTAACCGGAACGAATAAGGATGAATCCACCGTCAAGGCACCGGTGAAACGTATGGATGCCAAGATTTATCCGAATGATCCCTGTCCGTGCGGCAGTGGTAAGAAGTATAAGCAGTGCTGTGGACGCAAGGCTTAAATGATGCAGGACTAAAATAATGCAGGACTTAAATAAAGAAAGAGGTGACGTGAAGTGGTTCTTTTGGATCAGATGAAGACCGAATTATTATCCTACAAGTCCCCCTTAGCGGAAGTGAGGGATTCACTTTGACTTAGCAAATAAGTCAAAGAGGATAGAAGAGCTGGAAATGGAAATGGAGGCTCCCGGTTTCTGGGATAATCCGGATGTATCCAACCAGAAGATGAAGGAGTTAAAGAACCTTCAGGACAGTGTCAAAGCAATGCATGACCTGGAAACACAATATGAAGATATTGAAACATTGATTGAAATGGGCAATGAAGCAAACGACGAGGAAATGGCAGAAGAGATTCGTGAGGAGTTAGACAGCTTTATCGAGACTTTTGAAGAGATCCGGATCGGCACCTTATTGTCCGAGGAATATGATCGTGACAATGCCATTTTGAAGCTGAATGCGGGAGCCGGTGGAACAGAGAGCTGCGACTGGTGTTCCATGTTGTACCGTATGTACACAAGATGGGCAGAGCGCAAGAACTTTTCGATTGAAGTGCTGGATTACTTAGATGGTGACGAGGCAGGAATCAAGTCCGTAACCTTTCAGGTGAATGGAACGAACGCCTATGGTTATCTGAAATCCGAAAAGGGCGTCCATCGTCTTGTGCGTATTTCCCCGTTTAATGCACAGGGAAAGCGTCAGACATCCTTTGTATCGCTGGATGTCATGCCTGATATTGAAGAGGATGTGGATGTGGAGATCCGGGACGAGGATCTTCGTGTGGATACCTACCGGAGTAGTGGTGCCGGTGGACAGCACATCAATAAGACTTCTTCTGCGATCCGTATTACCCATATTCCCACCGGAATTGTGGTGCAGTGTCAGAATGAACGCTCCCAGTTCCAGAACAGGGATAAGGCAATGCAGATGTTGAAGGCGAAGCTGTATCTGCTTCAAAAGGAAGCAAACGCAGAGAAGCTTTCCGATATCCGTGGTGAGGTCAAGGAGATTGGCTGGGGAAATCAGATCCGGTCTTACGTGATGCAGCCCTATACGTTAGTGAAGGATCATCGTACGAATGCGGAAACAGGAAATGTGGATGCGGTTTTAGATGGCTCCATTGATTTGTTCATCAATGCCTATCTGAAATGGATTAACAGTAGTGAAAAGGAAAATGAATAGAGGATAAAAGAAAAGACAGGACAGCGGTTAGCGCTGTCCTGTCAGACTGTAGACAAAACGCTTTTGGTCAGCAAGCCAGAAGCGCTTTTCTCGTTTG
>CAVHRK010000108.1:0-16283 GCA_963638365.1 Anaerobutyricum sp.
ATCCCGGTGCTTTCTTTATGTCTATTGAATTTTCCTACAAAAACTTTACCCTACGCTATAGCTGCTTTTCCATATAAACACAGATGAATCTCGGATCCCGGATTCCTCTTACCGGATCCGATGGCTTTTTTAATTCCAACGTATCGGGATTCATGTCTTCTCTGGTGATATAACCGAGCTTGTGATAGAATCCTTCTGCCTCTTCCCGGCTGGTAATCACGATATGGAAATATCCCAGTTCCCGGATCCAGTCTTCGGCTGCAAGGATTCCTGCTGCCCCAGCACCGAGTCCTCTTGCTGTGGAGATTGTCGCTACACGCTCGATCTTCGCAAGATTTCGTTCCGGAAGCAGATGAATCCGATTCGTGCTCAACGGCTTCCCATGATCATCCGTTACCAAAATATATTTTCCATCCGGCGTATCGTCGGCAAATTCTCCCTCCAGGCTTAAATTAAAGCCTAACACCATAGCCTCTGTCCGGACATAGTAAACACCTGCCCGCTGCCATTCTTCCTTTACTCTGATCGTTTTCATCTAACCCTCCCACCGGATCACGGTTGCTTCCACTTTATTGACTGCCAGATCGATTAATGTCGTGATAACACCAACTGTCACAATGCCGGCCAGTACGCACCGGTAATCTGCAAAGCTCTTGTATTTCTCAATAAAATATCCGATACCAAGGTTAATTCCAAGCATTTCTGCACCGGATAAGCACATGAAAGCGCCTCTCAGGCTCTTCGAAATACTCTTGATAATTCCCGGAAGGCAATACGGAAAAATCACCTTAACCAGCATTCCTGCCGTTCCAACGCCCATCGTTCTGGCTGCTTCAATAACGGCCTTGTCAATCTGTGCCACTCTTGCCACCATTCCCTGAAAGGTCGGCCAGAATACGGCAAAGAAGATTACGGCAATCGCAGCCTGACGGAAGGTGGAAAAAATCATAATCAGATACGCTGAAAACATCAACGGTGGAATCAGTGTAATCACATTGGATAAGGGAAGCAGCACCTCTCTTACCCTCGGAATCCAGCCTGCAAGAAGTCCTAAAATTGTGCCGGATACGACGGCCAGAAGGAATCCCCAGAACAGAAGCTGCAGGGAACCAAGTACGTCCGCACCGATTTCCGCGGGCTTTTCCACGAATACATGGAACAAACCTTCCGGCGAAGGAATCAGCAGATCATTATGGATGAATCCCAGCTTATAAGAAAGCTCCCAAAGGATAAAAAAAGCAAATAACACAACCGCAATATCCGATGCGCTCTTCTTTGCAGTCAGATGAACGCGGATCACATAAATGAGATACGCCGTAGTTAACACGGTAATGTATGCTGCACTGTCATAATACGCTTTATGTGCGGTGAAATAAGGAAAAAACAGGGTGAGCAGTACATTCACAATATAAAGCAGCGTTGCAACTGCAAATTCCAGATAATAGCTCTTTGGCAGTAATAATTTTTTCATAATGCTACCCCCGCATCAATATTGTCCTGTACCTGTTCGTAAAAGCTGGCGATCAGCTTCCGGTGAAGCTTTTCATAGCCCTGTGTTCCAATCAGGTCATCGCGTTTTCTCGGATGAGGAAGCTCTACCTGAAGAATGCTCCGGATTTTTCCCGGTTCCATTACCACAATCCGGTCTGCAAGCAGAATGGCCTCATCAATATCATGTGTGACAAAAACTACAGTTTTCTTATGTGTCGTGCAAAGAGAGGATACCAGTTCCTGTAATTCCAAACGAAGCTTCGGGTCAATCGCTCCAAAGGGCTCATCCAAAAGCAGCACATCCGATTCAAGCGCCAGTGCGCGTGCAACCGCAACTCTCTGTTTCATTCCACCGCTTAACTGGTTCGGATATTTATCTCTGGCTGCTGCAAGTCCTACACTGCGGAGATATTCTTCGGCTTTCTCTTCCCGTTCCTTCTTCGAATACTTCTTTCCGCTCTGCTTAATGCCAAACAGGATATTTCCCTTTGCGGTCAGCCAAGGAAAGAGTGAGTACTGCTGAAAAACAACCGCACGATCCGGTCCCGGTCCTGCAATCGGCTTTCCATCCAACAGAATTTTGCCGGACTTTGCCTTATTCAAACCGTTCAGGAGTCCTAAAAGAGTGGACTTGCCACATCCCGAGGAACCTAAGATACAGATGAATTCGCCCTCTTTAATCGAAAGATTGATATGATCGAGAGCTGCAAAGGAGCTCTTCTTATCCACATAATCGAAGCAGACATCTTTCACCTCTATTTTGTTCTGAGTATGTACGGTTTCTTCCTGTATGCTCATTCCCTGAACTCCTTTATCCTGCTCATTTTGTCTGTTTCTAATTACAAATCATACACCTGTTCGGATAAGTATTTCTCTCCACTGTCCGGTATGATAATCACAATCCGTTTTCCTCTGTTTTCCGGACGTTTCGCTAAAACTTCTGCTGCATAAAGCGCTGCACCGGATGAAATTCCTGCCAGAATCGCATCTTCTCTTGCAAGAAGTCGGGCGGCATCATAAGCCTGCTGTGTAGTAACCGGAATGACTTCATCATAAATGTCAATATCCAGTGTCCGCGGCACAAATCCGGCTCCGATTCCCTGTAACTTATGCGATCCGGCTCTTCCTTCGGATAACACCGGTGAATCCTTCGGCTCGACGGCAACCACCTGAATATCGGGGTTCCGTTCCTTCAGATAACGTCCTGCACCGGAAAGTGTTCCACCGGTTCCGACACCGGCGACCAGGATATCCACATCCCCGTCGGTATCCTTCCAGATTTCCGGTCCGGTTGTTTTATAGTGTGCAAGAGGATTGGCATCATTGGTAAACTGTCCCGGAATAAAGCTATGTGGAATTTCCTCTGCAAGCTCGTTTGCCTTTGCAATGGCACCTTTCATTCCCAGCTTTCCATCGGTCAGAACAAGCTCTGCTCCGTAAGCCTTCAGAATGTTTCTCCGCTCTATGCTCATGGTATCCGGCATAACAATGATTGTCCGGATTCCTTTTTCTGCGGCCACTGCGGCAAGTCCGATACCGGTATTGCCACTTGTCGGTTCAATGATGACGGAATCTCTTTTCAGAAGTCCTTTTTCCTGTGCATCCAGCAGCATGTAAAGCGCCACCCGGTCCTTCACACTGCCCGCCGGATTAAAATATTCAAGCTTTGCCAAAAGCTCTGCGTCCAGTTTCTTTTCTTTCTGATATCCATTCAGCCGCACAAGCGGAGTATTTCCGATTAAATCGGAAGCCTTTTCAAATACCTTCATAGCCTGTTCCTCTTTTTCCGTTTTTACTAATCTCTCAGTTTTGACTCGATCGGATTGATGGAAGCATCCGTGGAAAGAGTACGCTCCATTGGATTCCGGTCTGCCCAGTTCCTGGAATTCCATTTTGTTGTGGAAATCACGGACTGATAATCTTCTACGCTCTCACCTTCCGGATGTTTCTTAAATACGTTCTCCGGATCCCTGGATAATGCTTTTCTTGATCCATCTGCTGCCCACAGCTTCTCATAAGGAACCTGGGAAGCAATACGCTTCGGATAGCTTGCGAAAATTCCCTTTGTGTCATTCTTCGGAAATTCAAAGAAGGTATACTTCTTAAATACCGGAAGACGGAACAGATCCTCCACATATCCCCAAAGATTCTTATATTCCGTGATTCTCTTTTTCATCGGTCCAATGTTATGATAATAGCTTGTTTCCCAACGGACGAGTGTCACATAAAGACGGATATCTGAATCGGTAATATAATCTCCAAACAGGAAACGGTTCTCTGCGAGTCTCTGATCCAGCTCTTCCACGGAATCAAAGAAATCCTGATAGGCCTCATCATAGGCTTCCCATGACTGGCAGAAAGCCATCCGGTAGTGTCCGTTGTTTACGGTCGGGAAAAGCCAGTCATTAAATTCATCAATCTCCTTACGGTACTTCACCGGATAAAGGTCCGGCGCATCGACCGGCTGGAATTCACGGAACTGCACCTCAATATAATTGGTCAGTCTGTGATAATCATTATTTACTGCCTTCTTTTCCTTCACATCCACAAACGTAGGGGTGGTTGCTCTTCCTGTAAACTCCGGATTGGCATTCTTATAAAACTCACTTAAGAAGTGTACTCCGCAGATCGGATCCTTGAAATCCTTCTGATCTGCAAATCCATGTCCGTAAATATTGGCCGGACCGGAATGGGAGGTTGCCACATCACCGATCACATCGGTAAGTCCCAGAATATCACGTACAATCACGGGACGGTTTGACCAGTGGCATCCATGTGCCCAGTAGATCGCATAACGATTGGCTTCTGCCTTGAGGTCATTCTCTCCTTCTCCAAACGGCTGGATAAATGCATTCGGCTGGCGGATAAAAGCGCCCCGGTCATCGATCTCTGATTTCGTTTCCTTGGGTCTTGGTGCTACACCTGCCTCCTTTGCAAACTGTTCTGCAAGTTCATCGGTGTATACTGCCTGTTTTTCTGTTCTGAATAATCCACATGCATTTGCCATGATTATGCCTCCTCATCATATAAGTCACTTGAAAGATATTTGTTTCCATTATCCGGAAAAAGCACCACGATGTTCTTTCCCTTGTTTTCCGGTCGTTTGGCAAGCTCTACTGCCGCCCAGAGCGCTGCGCCCGAAGAAATTCCGATCAGCAGGCCTTCCTTTTTCGGGCAAAGCCTTGTGTATCGGTATGCATCCTCATCGGAGCAAAGCAGGATCTCTTTGTAAAGACTAAGATCGGTAATCGGACAGATCGCTCCACCACCGATTCCCTGAATCTTATGCGGCCCCGGCTGTCCTCCGTTTAAAACAGGACATCCCTTAGGTTCCACTCCGTAAATTTCAATTTCCGGATTCTGGCTTTTTAAGAATCTTCCGATTCCACCGCTTGTACCGCTGGTTCCAACCGTTGCTACGAACAGATCCACCCTGCCGTCCAGATCCTTCCAGATTTCCGGTCCGGTATGTAAAATATGAGTTTCCGGATGGTGTGGGTTTTCGCCCTGTGCGGGACGAAAAGCACCTTCCTCTTCTTCCATTTCCTTTGCTCTTCCTCCGGCCCGCCCAAAGCCCTCGTCCTTTGGTGTAAGCTCCACCTCTGCTCCATAGGCCTTCAGGATCTTGATCTTTTCTGCACTCGTTCCTTCCTGCATGCAGATTGTGGCATGGTAGTTCTTGACAGCGGATACAAGTGCGATTCCGATTCCCGTATTTCCGCTTGTTCCTTCGACAATCTTTCCACCGGGCTTTAACTTTCCTTCTTTTTCTGCCGCCTCAATCATATTGAGTGCTGCCCGGTCTTTTACGCTTCCGCCCGGATTAAATCCTTCTACCTTCGCATAAATATTAGCTTCCAGTCCCTCTTCAGCTTCAATTTTATGAAGATGAAGAATGGGTGTATTGCCGATAAGCTGTATCACATTGTCATATATCTTTCCCATACCACTGATCCCCTGACTACTGATTATCTGTATTGTACTGCTCTAAAAGTGATGCATAGAATGCATTATCCGGATTTGCCTCCGCAAGCTCCGTAATCGCCTGTCCATATGCAGAAGCATCTACATTCTGCTTAATATCATAAGTTGCAAAATCAATACCTGCGCTCTGTAAAAGTCCGGAGTTGTTTGCTGCCTCAACATACTTCACAATTCCTGCTGTATTCGGATCCGTTGCATATTTGGTAACACCACCGTAAAGATAAGTATCTACATAATCGGTTTCTTTTCCTGACCAGGAAGCTACGATATTCACGACATCCTGTCTCACACTATCGTCCGTTTCACCCTGCTTATAATACTCAAAAGCGCGGATTCTTGCTTTTTCATAAGCAACAAAGGCATCCTTCTTCTCAGCAAGTCTTGCCTTTGAAGTTACTTCACGGCAGCATACATAATTTTCCTGAAGGTCTCCTGCTTTCGCTACAACCTCAAGATCATAAGCATCTGCATAAAGGAGTGCATATTCAAGAGGTAAGAAAGCAAGATTTACTTCATCCTTCTGAACCGCCTGAGCAACGGCTGTCTGGTCCGCATAGTAGGCAATATTTCCGGTTGATTCATCCTCAATTGCGGCGATCTCATCTTCTGTCACACCGTTATCCAGGAGATATTGTCTGGTGATCACCCAGGCTGCTTCGTTTCTCTGTAAGCCAAGCTTTGCACTCTTTACGGCATCGAAGTTTAATACCGTTTCTGCATCCTTGTATTGATCTGCATTTTCCTTTTTCGCAATAATTGCGCCGCCTTCTACAGCCGTTCCACCGATTACGGTAAGATCATATCCGGATCCGATTGCCTGAAGATCTGCCACAAAGCCTGTGGTCAGAAGATCCAGATTACCGTCTGCGGAATTAATGGCGGTAAGTGCATCCATTCCTCCAAGGTTTACTTCTTCAACGGTTACACCCTCTTCTTTAAAATAACCAAGCTGCTGTGCCAGGATATCAATGGCGATCCGGATGTTTCCGGTCGGAAACGATACATAAAGTGTTCCGTAATCTTTTGCCTCAGTTGTCTCCTCTGCCGCATCCTGCGTGTCTGCATCCGCAGTCTCTGCTTCTGTTGCGGTATCTGTTTCATTATCTGTTGCAGCTTCTGCTGTTGTGTCTGCTTCCTGTGTTGTATCTCCTGCGATGGTTCCTGTCTGTCCACATCCGGCAAGGGTTCCCACCGCGATTGCTGCTGTAAGTATTACACTCCATAATTTCTTTCTCATATTTGTCTCCTCATTTTTCTTCTACTCGGTCTAAATCTGGTGAAATAAAATACACCCAGTAAGTAATTAATTTACTCCCGGGCGTCTGACACATGATCATATAGGATAACCATTACCTTTAAGATGCACAACAAATGAGTCTACATCGATGCCAGGTTACCGCCCGGGAAAAGGACATTCGACACATACAGTTCATACAGTTCTGACCAGTCATCATGTTTCTCATCTGCGTTGCTCCTTTCGTTCTGTTACTGTTCACTCATACCTCGTTTTGTTGTACCTATCATACTACAGAATTGGTAGGTTGAAAATTTCATAGATTTAATTGCACGTGATAAGTTTTTCTTATCACACTCAAAAATGATCCACTGGATCATTTTCTCATATGCATAGTAACAAAGAGCAAGCCACAACTTTGGCCTGCTCTTCATTTAACTTCTTTATATGCTTTACATGTACCTGCTTCACTAAATTCGAACTTCGCTCTGCTTGTTCTCATTAAGTGTCCATGTACCGTTCGCACTAAACTCAAGCTGCGCTTTTAGCTTGCTTTCATTAAGTGCTCTACATGGCTTCTCTATACTTTAATAGTTCCTCAATGTAAGCTTCTCCGTATCTGGACAGGCTGCTTCCTTTCCGGGTAATATAACCAATCGTAAGCGGATCTTCTTCTTTCAGCTTAATCGATACAAGTCCCTGTAAAATGGCATCTTCGCTCGACAGCATTCCGCACCCGACCGAATATCCAAGAAGCTCTGCCATGATTTCCATTGTGGTTGCGCGGTCATCCGTCTTAATCATTTTTTCGAAGTCATAGTCCGACATCGCTTCCTCGGTAAGATAAAAGTTACTGTCATCACTCTGATCGAACGCAATACAGGGGTAATCCTTCAGCTCTTCCAGCGAAATTTCCTCCCAGGCTGCAAAGGGATGTTCCTTCCATAAATAAGCATAGGTTTCTCTTTGCATCAGCGGGACAAATTCTAATTGAAACTCCTTGAACAGTTTCTTAATTACGGCTTCGTTCGCTCCCGAATAGGAAACGATCCCGACTTCACTCTTCATATTCCGGACATTTTCAAGCACTTCGTTGGTCTTCGTTTCATGAATCGAAAAGACGTATTTATCCGGCCTAAACTTGCGGATCACGTTGGTAAACGAACGGATGGCGAAATTATAATGCTGTGTGGAAACAGAAAACTGCTCTTTGTCCTTATTGCGCGACAAATAACGATCCTCCAGAATTTCATACTGTCCCAGTACCTTTTTCGCATAGGTAATAAACTCACGTCCGGCATCCGTAAGCCCGATTCCACGATTACTTCTTTCAAACAACACAATCCCAAGCTCATTTTCCAGTTCGCTGATACTTAAGGAAAGGGCCGGCTGCGAGATATACAATTTCATTGCTGCTTCCCGCAAAGAGGAAGAATTGGCAACTGTAAGAACATATTTAAGCTGGTTCATATTCATCGGAAAGTACCTCAGATCTTTCTTTTGATTTTGTCGATCACTGCTCTATTCAGAATCACTTTCAATAAACCTCTGCTTCGGTTTCGGAAGTTTCCAATGGAAAAAGGCTGCTAAGAGCCGTAAGGCCACCACCAGGGAACCACCTGCCAAAAACGCTGCCGAAAGGCTGATATAATTCTTAAGAATCACAATGGCCAATGCTCCAAAGAGCGAAGCACAGGCATAAAAATGCTTTACAAAAACATAGGGCCGTTCACCGGCCAGAACATCCCGCAGGACTCCTCCACCGACTCCCGTAAGAACTCCAACCGCTACAAGCAAAAAAGCACCGTAAGTTTCATCCCTGGCAAGTGCAGTCTGAATTCCCATCACCGTAAAGACACCAAGCCCCAGCGAATCCATAATCAACATGATAATCTCATATGCCCGGTTCCCGGAAAGAAGTTTCTGTACCCACGGAAGAAATACCACAACCGAAACTGCTGCCGCGACAACTGCATAGACCGGATTCTGAAACATGGTCGGCGGGGTAATTCCAAGCATCATATCGCGCAGAACGCCTCCACCGAGAGCCGTGCAGGCTCCCAGAATCATAATTCCAAACAGATCCATCTGTTTGCGGTAGGCCGTTACAGCCCCGGAAATCGAAAATGCAATAATACCGATTAATTCAACAACTAAAAATAACTCATCTTTCACAATGAATACCTCATTTGTACTGTAATTTACCTGTTATAAGATCTCTCATATTTGTTACTATATTCGCTAAAATCCTTTAACCTCTGACATAACTGAGTATCATTTCTTTTAATATAAGCAGTTCCGGTGTATAATCCCTGTTTTCTTGCGATCCCCAGATAAAACCTTCTACATAATACTCACAGGCTGCCATCATGGTATGTACGGTTATCCGGAAAAATTCTTCTTCCGGGATATCCGTACGGAAGGTATGATCGGCCTTTGCCCTTTCATACATCATATGAAGCCGTGTATTCACAGAGTATAAAGCATTGTGAAATTCTATCAGACGCTCGTTGTCCTTCTTTACCCCCATATGACTGACATAATAGTTGAAATTGTCGTTATACCGGAGCAGATCCTTATGATTCCGATACATATCAATGTAGCTGTCCAGTGTAAAGATAAGTCTGTCGATTGCCGGAATTTCTTCAACAGAACTGATCGGCCTTGCTCTGTCCAGTTCATCCATATATTCCTTCCATTCCTTCGCACAGACCGCAATTACAAGCTCCAGTTTATTCGGATAATACCGAAAAAGACTTGCCCTGCCAATTCCGGCAGCCTCTGCAATTTCTCCCATGCTCACCGGCTCAATCTTTTTTTCTACAAAAATACGAAAGGCTGTCTCTAAAATCCTCCTGTTACGTTCACTTTCTTTCGCTATTTGTTTTTGTGATTTACTCATAAATAAACCTCATTTTGATATGATCAGTCTCACGTATTGTATATAATCCAAAGGAGTGTGTCAATTGTCTTTATATAGTTTAAAAATTAATCTGCACAATCTTCATTTTCATAAATCCATCTGCAATTTTCGCCAAAAAACGGAAAAATCCGCTTACTGAGGGGATTTTAAGGTCATGATAGCCAAGCATATATCCTTTTGCAGATACCTTCGTATCCGGAAGCCATACCTGCAGATCCGTGCTCAGATCATTGATGTAAAAATACTTGCTGATATCCGTGATACCCGCGGTCTTCACCCATGTTTTCAGCATTACCTTAACCGCAGATTTATTGGCGGTATCAAAAACAAGCCGTCCACCCGGAAACCGTTTGGCCATGGCAGTAAATAGCTGCTTCACTTCATCGGAAAGGAAATAATAGAACACACCCGCTGCAAAGAAAATGACACCGTTACTGTCATCGATTTCCTCAAACCACTTTGTATCGTTCAGATCTGAACCTATATTGGTTGTATTTTCTTTGGGCGGAATGAGCTTATTTCTTACCGCGATCACATCGGGACGGTCAATATTATAAATTTTGCAGGCAGGTGTTGCATTGTTTTCTGCAGTACAATCCAGACCACAGCCTAAATTTACAATAGCTGCTGCCGGATGGTTCTTTATATAAGCTCTTACCTCTGTCCCAAGATCCATATATCTTGCGGCCGCTTCCAGATAACCAAAGCGGAACATTGTATTATTTTTCTTACTTTCAAGCAAGGAAAAGTCGTAATCCAGCTTTTCCATAATCTTCTCTGCCGTCGGATCCTGATAGATTTCAGGATAAATTTCCGAACAATATTTTCGTCCCCACAACGGAATCACTAATGTTTCCTGAACGGTATTGGATTCAATATGCATTTTCTCGTTACTCATTTATTTTCCTCCCGGTTTTATCATATCTTTGTTTGTAATAAAACAACAGTAGTTAGTGAAACCTAACTACTGCCATTTTATCATACCTTATATAAAAAGAAAACCTGCTTTCTATACTGCGTTTAATGCCAGATCAGTAATCCAATGTGATAGAAAACAAACGCCAGTACAAGAGAAAATACCAGATAATATGCAACCGAAAGCCCGATCCACTTCTTAGAATGGTTTTCACGGAAGGTCGCTGCCACGGTCATCGTACACGGCACATTAAATACAATGGCCATAATAAAGCCAAGAGCCTGTGCTTTTGTAATTACCTGCGGTAAAAGTGTGATCATTCCTTCAGTCATTCCCACAGATTTTGCATTAAATGCTGCATTGACCATATCACTGTTGCTGTATAGCGCATTGATAACTCCAAGCAGTGATTCCTTGGTAAGCATGGAAGAAATATATGCCATGAACATCTGCCAGGTCATGCCAAACTGGTTTGTTACCGGCTCAATCACCTGTCCCACTCTGGACAAAATGCTGTATTCTCCACCAAACCAGTTATAAGACAACAGATAGAATACAATTGAAACCAATGTAATCACACGGAATGCCCTGCTGAAAATATCCCACGCCTTCATCAGTGTTGTCCGGATGATATGTCCCCACTTGGGTTTATGATAAGGGGGAAGTTCCATGATCATACCGCCCTGATCCTCTTCACTGATCAGTTTTCCCCTATAAATTCTGGATACCAGGAACAGGGATCCAATGGTGATAAACAGCATGAGCAGAACAATTACCATAGCTCCCACCGGGCCATAAAATACCGTTGCAAGCATCGGTGCAAGGGAAAGCGTCGATCCACACGGAATACTCCATACAAGAATCATCGTGAGAAACCGTTGCCCGGAATTGTCGATGACACGGCTTCCCGCAACACCTGCCATATTACATCCCATGCTCATAAGAAGAGAGCAGATACTCTTTCCCTGCAGGCCAAGCTTCTCCATTGCAGAATTAAAGACAACCGAAATTCTCGCCATATAACCTACATCTTCAATGATTGCAAATATAAAGGTCACTCCAAGGACAAAACCCGCCATGGATATTGCAAATGCAAGAACATTCGGTATTACTACATAAACCAGTTCTGCCAGTGGCTTCCAGACATTCATTGCTGTCATCAGCTTCTCTAACGGACCGCTGATCACACCGGCAAACCCAAAGCCAAGTCCCATGACAGGTGCGGCTACAACCATTGCTCCTGCAAGTGCGGCTACAATAATTCCGATTGCCATCCACTTTCCGGAATGCTTTCCCAATGCTTTTTTATCAAACCCTTTTAACCCAACTTCTCGATCCGGTCTGCTGACAACACCTTTCAGCATTTCATCGATATATTCATATTTGTGTTTTCCGGAAATCATCAGTCCCCGATCCGTCTTCTCAAGCTCAGAAACCGCCAGCTTTTCCTTTGTAAATAGCCTTTCTTCCTTCTGCTTTCCTTTAAGCTCCTCAAAAGAAATTCCCGCATCCTTTTCATAAAACTTCATAAGCTGTGCAGAATCCGCAATTTTTGCTTCACGAATTGCATCTGTAAACTGCTGCTTCAGCTCACGATACCGTTTCGTTTCCGAAGCCACAAAGCCCACGATCGGAATTCCTAACCGTTCACTCAGTTTCTTTATATCAATATGAATCCCCTTTTTCTCTGCAACATCCATCAGATTCAGAACTAAAACTACCGGCGTATTCGTTCCAACATAATCTGCATACATATATAAGGAACGTTCCAACTGGGAGCTGTCTACGAGAATCGCAACCAGATCCGCAGCTCCGGACCGGATAAAGTTCGCCGTGATTTTTTCTTCCTCAGACCCGGCTGACAGACTGTAGCTGCCCGGCAGATCAATGACACGATAACTTTCTCCCTGATATGTAAAGTTCCCCTCTTTACGTTCTACTGTTTTGCCCGGCCAGTTACCAACATGTTGATGTGCACCGGTCAATCCGTTGAATACGGTAGATTTTCCCGAATTGGGCTGCCCCAGTAACGCGATCGTCCTGCTCATGCTCTGTCACCCTCCTTAATCTCAATTTTCTCACAATCCTGCTTGCCCAGTGCAATCACAGAATCCCGGCAATAGAATAAAACCGGCTGATCCTTAAGGTTCTGAATGACCTGTATCGTAGTCCCTTCTACAATTCCAATACCGATTAACCGCGAAATCAAGTGATGGCTTCCACTTACCGAGCACACGGTTGCACGGCATCCGGCATCTGCCTCTGATAACTTCATCCTTATTCGTCCTCCTCTTGCTTACCTCGTTCTGACAGCGTATACTATTATTAGTTCGTTCTGTCTAACTTGTGATATTTTACAATTTGACTTGAAATATATCTATACCGCATTCGGCCAAAAAGGTTCGTTTAGCCACGATCTCTTTGCAGGGGAAAGGAATCTTATGAGAAAAGAGCAATCTATGAACAGTGTCAGACAATTTGTAACAGAAGAACGGGATATCAATATTATCCATCAAGATACCCCCGATGGTTTTATGGAATTGACCGGTTACTATATTCTTCCGGGGATTTATCTGGTGTTGAATGATATTCACACGCAGATTGTCCCCTTAAATGCGCAGCAGTCACAGAAAATTCTGCTTGTGAATTACTGCATGGAAGGCCGGTGCGAATTCCGGGTGAATGAGGACAATTACAGTTATCTGGATCACCGCATGATGAGTATTTCCTCCCGGATGGCTGAGAACCAGTTCTATTATCCTTCTTCCTGTTATAAGGGATATGAAATTTATGTTCTGCCGGAATGGTTCACGGAAAAGACAAAGGACTTTCTGAAATCCTTCGATATTGATATGGATATACTGATTGCTTTATATGAAAAAGGAGCTGCACTGTATGTTACAGATCCTTTTCTGAAACTATGGAATGATCTGGCTGACTGCTGCCATGCTGAAAATATCGGACAGATCCGTCTCCTTACGCTGCAGCTTTTAAAATGTTTTTGCGATCACAAACCGGAAAATAACCAGAACATGCTCTACTTATCCAGGGTACAGGTCATGCTTGCCAAAAAAGCACAGGAAATACTTACCCGGGATTTAAGCCGGCATATTTCCATGAAATCCATCGCGGATACACTGGGTGTAAGTGAGACCAGCCTGAAACGCTATTTTCATTCCGTATACGGTGCCAGCCTGTCCACCTATATGAACGAAGTACGCATGAAATATGCCGCAGAACTTTTGACAACATCAAAGCTTGGTATCTCCGATATTGCGAAAGCCTGCGGCTATGTAAATCAGGGGCGTTTCGCCACCGTCTTCCGTGACTTCCATGGAATGAAGCCACTGGATTACCGGCGGAATCATGCGCTAACATTCTAATTTGATTTTTCGTAACAGAAAAAGAATCCAGGCAACGATACGAATCACTCCTTTTCATCTTGGTACTATTATTATATGAAGAAAAGGAAAGATGATTCTCAATCAATCATTAAAAACCAAGATTGTCATTTACCAGAATCACATGGATTCTTCCGGTATGTCTGGAATATCTCGTGATCAGGAACTGACAGCAGATCGTGTCCGGGGATTTGCAGTCAAAGCACTTACCGGTTTCCTTACACGGAGTCTTCACATCGAAACGCTGTGCATTGGCAGGAGCCGCTACATTTCTTGCGCGCTTCATGGCACTGTCAAGATCATCACATACCTTATTCATTCCAACAATGAAGATCACCTTCTTCGGTCCCTGGGCAATGCAGGAAACACGGTTGGAATTGCCATCAATGTTAACAAGAATACCGTCACTTGTCATTGCATTGGCACTGGAAAGAAAGACATCGGAATCATAGGCAGCAAGCAGTCCCTCACGAGGCTCCATCTTAGAGCGGTCAAGGTACTGGTAATTGCCCTCCTGCAAAGCCTGAACCAGCCCGATCTCATTGGCACTTGCACATCCACCCATTGAAATGGTGCTGTTTTCTTCGATCAGCTTAAGGGCCTGTTTTAAAGCAGCTTCCTTGTCTTCGGCATAGTAACCCGACATATTACGGGACTGTAAGCCTTTTATTACCGTCTGTGCCAGACGTTCGTTTCGTTTCTTCATATTTTCATCCATAGGTTTATCCTCCTGATAAAAGAGATTATTGATTCTATTTTATCAGCAAGAGACCGGATGTGCAATTCCCAGACTTCTCAATCTTCAAGTCCTCTTAAATCAAGCCGGTAAATCGAGTTATCCAGTTGCAGATTATCCATAAACATAATCATATAAATCGGCATATATACTTTCTTCCCATCGACCTCCACATTACCTTCCGAAAAAATATAAGCCTCCTGAATACCATAATCATCTACTTCAAGAACATTATTTAATGCAGAATGACGTTTATAATCTTTTCCGGACTTAATTTCTAAAGGAGTAACTTTACCATTTAATTCTATTACAAAATCAAGTTCACCCTGTTTTTTACTATTAAAGTAATATTCCTTATGCCCCTTTGCCAGAAGTTCCTGTGCGACTACATTTTCAAAAAGTGCACCATTGTTAATGGATGCATCTTTATTTAAAATCGCTAATTTCGTCTGATTTGAATAACAACTTGTCAGAAGTCCGATATCTGAAAAAAAGAGTTTAAACAGATTACGGTTCTCACTGATGATAAGTGGCAGCTTAGGTTCCCTGATGTTGTACACCGGAATGGCTACCCCCGCATCCTTAAGCCACAAAAAATCATTTGCAACCCTATCATAATTCATGCCTTGCCCAAGAACATTTAATTGAAAACGTTTATTTTTCTGATCAAGTTGTCCCGGCATGGAGTCATAGATTTCCTGTAATTTTAATTTATATGTCTTTTCATATTTTGAAAAATCCTGCTTATACAGCCGGATGATTTTATCGTGAATCCTTCCAACCTTTGTCAGATCATTGGAATCATTATACATAACAACTGCTTCCGGCATTCCTCCTACAATCAGATACAGATAAAATACATCCAGCATCTTGGAATGAACAAATTCATCTACTCCGGTTCTATCCTCAAAATGTTCCTTTAATGTAGATATAATATGCGCATTTACTCCAACAGCACATGCAAATTCTTTAAAATCTAACGGAAACATATCAACAACTGACAGATAGCCTACCGGTGCCGATCGAAGATCGTTTAATTCCACGCCTAAAAGAGAACCACTCATAATATAACGAAAGCTCCCGTCCTCCACTAAAAATTTAATTCTTGTAACAATATCTTTAAACTCCTGTATTTCATCAAGAAAGAATATGGTCTTACCAACTTGAAGTGTTTCCTTTGTCACCAGACTTAACCGCATCATCAATTCTTTTGCATCCTTTGCTCCTGCAAACAACTCAATTAATTCCGGGTTCTCTATGAAATTTAACTCTACGTATGGAAAACCACTGTTTTTCAGGCACTCTCGTATCAGATATGTCTTACCGATTTGTCTTGCTCCGGTAACTAATAAAGCATCTTTTCCATTTGAAATCCATTCTGTAATTATTTTTCCTGCTGACCTGTCAAGCATATTATCCCCCCTTATTTCTTAATCAAAATCACATATTCAACTTTTCCAACCTATTTTAGCATGATTTTTTCAACTTTTCCAACCTATTTTGGTATGATTTTTTCGACTTTTCCAACTGCTAGATATTTGCTGGTAAATAGCAAATTTAACTTCCGTTTTGCAAAAGTAACTTCTGGTTGAATTGTT
>CAVHRK010000109.1:0-2861 GCA_963638365.1 Anaerobutyricum sp.
GCATTACAATAAACCATCCGGGATGCTTTTCCAGCCCGGATAATACGTTCCATCCATATGGAATTCTGTTCAAAGAAAAGGAACCAGTCAATTTCTTCAAGATTCTCATACATGTCTATGGTATGAAATTGATCTCCTCTAAGCTCAAATTCTGCTTTCATATCCGAATATGGAGTATAGCGATTATCCGGATTCTCTATCGCATTATCCACTTCAAACAAATGATCTTTCATTAGGGATTCTACCCACGGAATTACCGCAAACTTCATGTCTTTTTAAATACCTTTCGCACAAGTCTGTAAAGAATAATTTTACTAATTTGGGCTTTTGTATAATGACAATGCTGGCAAATATAATGAAATTGTTCTTTATCTTTATCCGTTCTTTTTCGAACAGCTGTCACAAATGACTGATACAATAATTCTTCAATCTGTTCATCCAATTCCATCGACAAACCAAATAATTCAAACACCATATTCTTCATATTCATACGAGATTTGAAGTATTCTTTACAACCATTCTGTTCACTTTCCCTACTGGAAAGACTCCCCTGTACAGAACGATAAATCCATGTTGTGGTTGATTCGCCCCGATATACATCTCCAATAATTCCAACCATAATGGGTAGTTTACTCGATTCATCTATGGCATATGAGAGATAAGTCTTAAGATCCCTTTTATCCATATATTTATAGATATTTCTTATAAAAAACCCACAATACATCCCTGGATATTCGTTTTTTAAAGCATGCTTGTCATTGAACGAGTCGCAGACCCCATGTTCTGTAAAATCATTAGCCGAAAGGTTATTTTCACGTCCCCCAGCGGTAAAATATCCGATATAATTTACATTTTGTTCCAAAAACTTATATTTTCTTTCAAGCTGGTGATCATCACACCAGTAATCATCTCCATCCAGAAAAGCAATATACGGAGTATCGCAAATACACAATACATCATTTCTGTTTTTATTTGTTCCCTGATTTTCATCATGATACAGTACCTCTACCTTATCCGGATACCGTTGCTCATATTGCTTTAAAATTTCCCTTGAGCGATCCTTTGAGGCATCATCAGATATCATAATTTTGTATGGAAATGATGTTTTTTGGGAAAGGACACTATCTAATGCCTTTGCAATATATAATTCCTGATTATAGCAGGTAATAACAACCGCAACTTTAAATGGCGTTGTATCCCGTCGTTGTGCTTTTACAATGTCCTCAAGTGAGATCATAAGCTTTCGTGCTCCTTAATTACAAAACATCTTCTTTCCTTCGAAGAACAGCCTGTCCCTCTGTCACTTCATAGATTTGATCCGCATTTCGTATTGTCGTAAGTCGATGTGCGATAATCACCATGGTTTTCAATCCCTTAAGGCTCTCAATAGCCTCCATGACTGCCGTTTCTGTTTCATTATCCAATGCGGAAGTTGCCTCATCAAGCACCAGAATTTCCGGATCGTAGTATAACGCTCTCGCAATTCCAATCCTTTGACGCTGACCACCGGATAATCTTACGCCCCGGTCACCCACAAAGGTATCCATTCCCTTATCCAATGTCTGCACGAAATCATAGAGCTGCGCTTTCTTAAGCGCCTCTTCTACTGCTGCATTATCAATTTCTTCTTCCCGAATACCAAAGGCCACATTATTACGGATCGTATCATCTGACAGGTAAATGGATTGAGGAATGTATCCCAACATATGATGCCAGGAATCCATGTGATCGTATATATTCTTACCATCCACTAAAATATGTCCCTTCTGTGGAATCAGTAGTCCAAGAAAGACATCCGCAAGCGTTGTTTTACCTGCTCCAGAACTTCCAATCAGTGCAATTGTTTCGCCCTTATGAATCGTCAGCTCAATATTACTTAAAACCTCTTTATCCGCATCATCATACGTATAAGAAATATTCTGAAGTTCAATCTTTTCTTTCAGATGCCAGGTTTCCGCTTTGTCTTTTACTTCTTCCTGCTCTTCCGGTACAAAATCCTCGATTGCTTTCAAATCATCATAAATCAAATCAAGTGCCGGGCGGCAATACATGATACTGTTTACATAGGCATTGATCTTCCCAACAGAAGGAAGCAAACGGAAAGATGCCACGGCAAACGCCGACATCTGTACAACAAATGCAGTCAGGTCTCTTCGTCCCCACAACAGTTTTGCAATCACCGCAATGATCATACCCACAATGCAGACCGTTTCCAGAATATACTTTGGTATTGTTGCCAGCATTTCATTATTCTTGGCACCTTTGATCAACTTTTTATATACATCTTTATAAGAATCTACAAAAAACGCTTCACGGTTTAATACCTTAACTTCTTTGATTCCTCCTAAAGATTGATTAATCCATTGATAAAGCTGCGCATTATATGCCTCATTCTGCTTTCCGATTCTTCTCGAATACTTTCTTGACAGCAATGTAAAGAAACCAACACAAACTACAACTAACCCTAAAATAACAATGGAAATTGTCGGACTGGTATAAAACAGGTAAACTCCAAGACATATTACAACCGCAATCTCTGCAAGCACCTGCAAAGATGCATTAATCAACTGCATAAACTGTCCTGTGTCATATTGAAGGCTTCTCTGCAGTTCAGATATATTACGATTCAGATGAAATGTATAGGGTTCCGCCATATAAGTGGATAACAGCTTCGTTGCCAGTTGCATTCTTGTTGTATAAGAAAACTTCAGCATAGCATTCTGCATTATGGTAAGGTATGAATTCTTCAAAATATATACGATACAGATCATCCCTCCAAGAGCAATCAGAAATTGATCTGTAGATTGAAAATGAAACATCTCGTATACGCGTCGCAGCGACACTTCGCTCTGAACCCGCTC
>CAVHRK010000110.1:0-46913 GCA_963638365.1 Anaerobutyricum sp.
GGGGTGACCTAATTTTCAATGAGCCATGTGACCTAATTTTAGATTAGCATAAACACCGATACCGACATTACCGTATTTTATGGAAATACCCGTTATATGACCTCCATACTGGATGCACAGGGCAACCGGGCCATTGGAACAATCGCATCGGAAGAGGTAACGGGCAAGGTCCTGGACGGACAGCAGGAATACTTTTCCAGTGATGCGAATGTCAACGGTGCGGCATATTTTGGATATTACATACCGATTATTGAAAACGGAAACAGTGTCGGAATGGTTTTCGCCGGAATGCCGCAGGCGGATGCAAAGGCGCAGATCAATAAGATCATCAGTCTGATTGCGGGAATTATGGTATTGTTTGTATTTTTTTTCTCTGCATCGACGATCCTTGTTGTCAAGAGCATGGCCAAGGGACTGATTCGTGGAACCAGCGCACTCGAGCAGGTAGCAACCGGTAAGCTGAATGTGGAACTGAACAGTAAGTTTGCAGAACGTAAGGACGAAATCGGTCAGATCAGCCGTGCCGTTCAGAAGCTGAAACAGGAGATGACGACTGTCATTACTGAAATTATGGGCAACAGTAAGGAATTGCATGAAAGCAGTTCGCTTTTAGATGAAAAAACCAGTGCCAGCATGGAGCATATCAATCAGATCGAACGTGCTGTAGATGAAATCGCACAGGGCGCAGGAAGCCAGGCACAGGAAACCCAGAGCGCAACCGAGCATGTCATTGCCATGGGTAACATGATTGAGGATACCTCCAAAGAGATCACCACATTAAATGAAAACGCAAAGCAGATTAAGACCTTAGGTCAGGATGCGGTAACCACGATTGAAGAACTGCAGAAGATCAATCACAAGACCAAGGAATCCATTGATGTTATTTATGATCAGACCAATACGACGAACACATCTGCACAGCGTATTAAGGAAGCTACGGCACTCATTACGGAGATTGCCGAGGAAACCAACCTCCTGTCCTTAAATGCCTCTATTGAGGCTGCCAGAGCCGGAGAACAGGGCAGAGGCTTTGCCGTTGTTGCCGGACAGATCCAGAAGCTTGCAGAACAGTCGAATGAATCCGCAAGACAGATCGAAGAGATTATTAATTCCCTTCTGGAGGATTCCGGTAAGGCCGTAGAGACCATGGAATCCGTAAAAGAGATTATGGATGAGCAGAATACCAATGTACAGAAGACCAACGATCAGGTTCGTCAGGTAATTGGTCAGGTAGATGAATCCATTGCTGCGATCGACAGAATTGCACAGCAGAGCGGCAAGCTGAACGATGCAAGACTCGTAATTACCGATACCGTTCAGAATCTGACCGCCGTTGCAGAAGAAAATGCAGCTGGAACACAGGAATCTGCTGCATCCGTTGCACAGATCGGTGAACTCATCCGGGATATTGCCCAGATCGCCGGGGAACAGAAGGAGATCGCGGATAAATTAAAAGAAAACATGAGTATATTTGAATTATAAGGGGAACACGATGGATAACATTTATCAGGCTGTAAAAGGCTTATGTAAGGCAATTATGAACCTGCTTGTGGCAGTTGTGGATCTGCTCGCCGGAATCCTGAACGGGATTGCCTGCCTGTTTGAAAAGATCAAACCGCATGCTTCCAGACAGTTTCAGGAGATCCGGGAAAACGGAGGTTTGAAATTCGGTACATATGCCCGGAAAGCTGATACAGAAAAGAGTCCGGAAAAGCTTCGGAGGGAAACAGGGAATAAGAGCTTTGACGAAGCAAAGGTTCAGGCAATCCGGGAGGAATTGACGAAGAAGGTCGTTAACCGGGATACCTATAATCTGGCATACAGCGAAGCCTCTTACGATGGACAGAACCGTTGTCAGATTGTGTTGGCAGTAATGCTTACTCTGGTAGGGATCATTGTCCTGCTCGGAGTAACAGGAGTATCCAATACAGGCAGGGGAGTGCTTATCGTAGTGCTTCTGATTGCAGGAGCTGCAGCCTGTACTGTGATTTATTCCGGTAAGAAGATACGGCAGAAGAATGCACTGGTCCGGATGATCCTCGAGCAGGAGTTTGCAGAGTATCAGACGGCTGTGCAAGCAGAAGAAAGTCAACCTGAGAAGAAAGATATTGTTGCCGTAGAGCAGGTGACAGAGCCAAAGACAGAACAAGAGATAGAACAAGAGACAGAACCGGTGGGAGCAGAACCGGTAACAGAACCGGAAACACAGATTAAAGTTGTGCCGGAGATGACTACAGAACCTCTGGAAGAAAATAAGGCAGTGAATGCCTGATACATCTTTCATAAGAGCTGAGAGAGGGGAAGCTTATCGATATGGAAAAGAATGAATTTAATTCCATCGGAATTGACGGACGGCTTGACTGGGCAAGAATTAAGAAGCTGTTTTCCATTGGCCTGTTTGCAGCAATTCTTACATTGATTGCGGATATGATGCTGGGCTGGGGGATTCAGGATGAAAGCTTAAGTGGAATTCCAAGGATGTTTTCTGCATACCGGCATGCCAGCAACCGGATGCTGTTTGGAGTTGGCGTGCTTGGGATGCTTGGAATTATTTTGGAAGGATTATGTTATTTTGGAGTTTACCGGCTGATGGCAGAGAAATCGCCGAAGCATGCGCATAACTACCGGACCGGAATTCTGGGATACATTATGTTTTGTCCCTGTGGATTTCATATCGGAGTCTGTGCAGCCATGTTTTTATATCGCAGTCTTACCGAAGCCGGTGCTGCGAATGTAATGGAAACCGTGAATCAGTTCGTAGACTACTTTATTATACCGCCATTTGTGTTGTTCTGGATTTTCTTCCTGATTCTGGTAGTAACACAGATTTCGGCATTTGTGAAAGGCATGACACCTTATCCGAAATGGTGTGCCGTCTTTTCCCTGCCGGTTGGAATGCTCCTTGCAATGGCATTTGGTGTCTTTGGAAATCATGCGTGGGTTAATGCAATCACCTGTGCATGGATTCCGGTAGGAAATATCTGGATGTTTGCCGGTCTGCTGCTTATGATGAAGCAGGCTGAAAATTAGGGAGTTTTCTGGAAGTGCTGGTAATCCTTGCAGGAGTTCCAGTTACCACCCCAGGTGAAGCCGTGTTCCTTAAATAACCGGTAGCACAGATCCTGTTCATCAATTTTATATGCAAAATCTTTGGAACGGTCAGCGTAGATCTCACTTCCTTTGGGTGAGATGTAATCCTGGCCGTTTCCTGTCTTATCAAATACCACATAAGGGTTATAGAACGGGTTAATGTCAATGGCACAGCCCAAAGCATGTTTGGAAAGACTGGTCGTGCCGTCTACAACACGATAATTGAAGCACGAGGTATTATTTGCCTCCATAGAGGCGGTATCGTCTCCGTTGTAGTCGTCAATCAGACGGATGCTCTCAATCGGATATTGATTACAGTACAGTTCATAAAAGATTTCTTTCAGATCCTCTGCAATAAATGCGTTACAGATCAGTTCCCCTTCCTGAACATTTCCGTCAAAGTCATAATAAAGAACCTTGAGGTAACGCAGGTCATCGTAACTGATCTGCAGGGTGGCAGGATCAGACACCAAGTTTACGGCAGGAACCGCAAGCGAGTCTGCTTCCTCTTCGGTGATCGGATAGGAGATTCCGGTGATTCTTGCCTTGACCTCGTCGGTCAACTCTTCATAGTAGAAGGAATCGACAGCAGCGACAGAAGATGTGGAATCGGTTGTACTTTCGGAATTCTTAGATGGTGACACATCTGTCATATTACCATCGGGATTTTGGGTATCTGTATCCTCTGCATTGGTGTTCTTAGCATTGGTATCTTTTATATTGGTATTATCTGCATCGGCATCATCTATATCGGAGATGTCTTGAGACTCTGCTTTATTCACGTTATTCTTTTGAGCAGAAGCAGTTGGATCTTCTGCATCAGAGTTCTGATCCATGGCAGATGCTTCCGGTGAAGGATAAGCCAGTTCCGGATTTTCGTTTGCATAATCCAGAAGCGTTTCATTCGGAACGGTCAGCTTCACGATTACAGTACATAAAATAATAATACAGGCAATCATGCCAAGACTTTTGATTATTTTCTTTAAATCCATGTTCTTTCTCCAAACAATAAATATTAGTTACAGTGTACTGCATAATGGAAAACCGCGCAAGGCAGGGAATGTTGTCTTTGTATTTTCAGCTGTGCATGGTACAAAGGCGTTGCAAATGAAAACAGAATCCTGTAAAATACAGGTCATGAGCATTGTAGAGACGAAAAACCTGAAATTTGAATATATCCGCCGTGATGACGAGGGCAATGTCGAGGGCATCACGACAGCAGTTGACGATGTTTCCTTAGAGATTCAGCAGGGAGATTTCATTGCGATCTTAGGGCACAACGGTTCAGGGAAATCGACACTGGCGAAGCATATCAATGCGATCCTGTATCCAACCGAAGGAACCGTATGGGTCGATGGCATGAATACCACAGATGAATCTCATCTCTGGGACATTCGTCAGGAGGCAGGAATGGTATTCCAGAATCCGGATAACCAGATCATCGGACAGGTGGTTGAGGAAGATGTTGGCTTTGGACCGGAGAATCTGGGTGTACCCACGAAGGAGATCTGGCAGCGTGTGGAAGAGAGCCTTAAGGCTGTTGGCATGTATGAGTTCCGGAAGTATTCTCCGAATAAGCTTTCCGGAGGACAGAAGCAGCGTGTTTCCATAGCCGGAGTTATTGCCATGCATCCCAAGTGTATTATTCTGGATGAACCGACGGCTATGCTTGATCCGAATGGCCGGAAAGAAGTCATCCGTGCGGTACGCGCTTTGAATGACGTCGAGAAAATTACGGTAATTCTCATTACTCATTATATGGAAGAAATTATTCATGCCAATCGTGTCTTTGTCATGGATGAAGGGAAGATTGCCATGGAAGGAACACCAAGAGAGATTTTCAGTCAGGTCGAGAAGCTGAAAAGCTTACGTCTGGATGTTCCGCAGGTTACTTTGCTTGCCTATGAATTAAAGCAGAGCGGCGTTCCGCTTCCGGACGGAATTTTAACGACGGAAGAGCTGGTTGCTGCACTTGGGTATTGACAGGCAGCAATCATATAGGAAATATGTGAAATTTAAAAGCTGCATCCGGCAGCCTTATAAAAGTGCTTTGTAAATGAAATTCTGAATAGATAAATAGGAAAGAGTAAGAAGAAAGGAGTACGGAATGTCCATTATTTTAGATCATGTCAGTCACACGTATGAAGAAGGAACCGCAATGGAATTCCATGCTCTGAAGGACATTAACCTGGTGATTCCGGATGGACAGTTTATAGGACTCATCGGACATACCGGTTCGGGAAAGTCCACGCTGATCCAGCATCTGAACGGACTTTTGAAGCCGACGGGTGGCCATGTGTATTATAATGGTGCAGACATCCATGATACGGATTATAACCGTAAGGAGCTGCGCAGCAAGGTTGGACTGGTGTTTCAGTATCCGGAGCATCAGTTGTTTGAAATGGATGTGTTTACGGATGTCTGCTTTGGACCGAAGAACCTGGGGCTTGATAAAAAGGAAGTAGAGCTTCGTGCTTATCAGGCGTTAAAGCAGGTCGGACTGGAGGATGAGTATTTTTACCAGTCACCGTTTGATTTATCCGGAGGACAAAAGCGCCGTGTTGCGATAGCCGGAGTGCTTGCCATGAAGCCGGATGTTTTGATTTTGGATGAGCCCACGGCAGGACTGGATCCGAAAGGGCGCGATGAGATTCTTGATCAGGTTGCTGCATTCCGTAAGGAAACAGGAATGACTGTCATTCTGGTTTCCCACAGTATGGAAGATGTGGCGAAATATGTAGACCGTATTATTGTGATGAACAAGGGGGAGGTTCTGATGGACCAGATCCCTAAGGAAGTGTTTAAGCGATATAAGGAGCTCGAGGAGGTAGGGCTCGCGGCACCGCAGGTAACTTACATCATGCATGCGTTAAAGGATAAGGGAATGCCGGTTTCTGCGGATGCAACGACAATCGAAGAGGCAAAGCATGAAATTTTACATGCGTTGCATAGATAGAAGGATATAGAGATGCTGAAGGATATTACATTGGGACAATATTACCAGACCGATTCCGTCATTCACCGCCTTGACCCACGGGTCAAACTGGTGGCGACACTGGCATTTATTGTTTCCCTTTTTATTGTAAATAGTTTCTGGGGATATCTGATCGCAGCCGTTTTTCTGGTTGTGATGATCCGATTATCCCATGTACCGTTTAAATTCATGGTACGAGGTATGAAGGCGATCGTATTTCTGCTTGTGGTTGCCGGAGTGTTCAACCTGTTTCTGACACCGGGAGAAGTGGTCGTAGCCTTCTGGAAGCTGAAAATCACGAAGGAGGGTATTAAACTGGCGCTTCTGATGGCAGCCCGGCTTTGTTTCCTGATTATCGGATCTTCCATTATGACACTGACGACTACGCCGAATCAGTTGACCGATGCGCTGGAAAAGCTGCTGGCGCCTTTAAAAAGGATTCATGTGCCGGTTCACGAGATCGCCATGATGATGTCGATTGCGTTACGGTTTATTCCTATTTTATTAGAAGAAACAGATAAAATTATGAAAGCCCAGATCGCCAGAGGTGCTGATTTTGAAAGCGGTAACCTTATAACCAAGGCGAAAAATCTGGTGCCGCTGCTTGTACCGCTGTTTATTTCCGCATTCCGTCGTGCCAATGATCTTGCCATGGCGATGGAAGCGCGCTGTTACCGAGGCGGTGAGGGCAGAACGAAGATGAAGCCGCTTCATTATGAAAAACGGGATTATCTGGCATATGGAATACTGGCTCTGTATTTGATTTTAGTAATTGCTGAAAAGCTTATTTTGGAGTGATGCCGGGAATATGAAACGAATTATGCTGACCGTTGCCTATGACGGAACGAATTATTGTGGCTGGCAGATCCAGCCGGTCGGAGAAACGATTGAAGGAGTTTTAAACCGGGAGCTGAGCCGCCTTTTAAAGGAGGACATTAAAGTAATTGGCGCAAGCCGCACCGATTCCGGCGTTCATGCGAAAGGGGCCGTGGCGGTTTTTGACACCGAAACCAGAATCCCGCCGGAAAAGATTTCTTATGCGATTAACAAAAGTCTTCCGGAGGATATCCGGGTGGTGGGATCGCGTGAGGTTTCGCCGGAATTTCACCCGCGTAGAACGAACTGCCGGAAAACCTATGAATACCGGATCTGGCACGATGCGTTTCCCATGCCGATGGAACGGCTTTATGCGCACTGGATGCATACCGCACTGGATACAGGCAAAATGCAGGAAGCAGCAGTGTATCTTGTCGGAGAGCATGATTTTAAATCGTTCTGCAGCGTGCATACGCAGGCAGAATCGACCATCCGTACCATTTATCAGATCGAAGTGGAAGAGGCGGGCGCAGAAATCCGCATCCGTGTGTGCGGAAATGGCTTCTTATATAATATGGTGCGCATTATCGCAGGAACCCTGATCGAAGTCGGGCAGGACAAATATCCCCCGGAGCGGGTGAAAGAAATGCTGGATGGAAAAGAGAGGCAGAAAAGCGGACCGACCGCACCGGCCAAGGGACTGTGTCTTTTAGGATATGAGTGGGAAGAAAAAATATAGTCAGAAAATCAAATTCCCGGTTGACACACAAGGAAGCGTGTAATATAATATCTCAATGTGGCGTAGTTTGTTAGGTGGCCCGGACATCCGCTTAAGGAACGCGTCAATACAGGTTATTGAACTTTATATGGAGGAAATCAGAATGAAGACATTTATGGCTAGCCCTGCTACCATCGAAAGAAAATGGTATGTAGTTGACGCTACTGATATGACATTAGGACGTTTAGCTTCTGAAGTAGCTAAGGTTTTAAGAGGTAAGAACAAAGCAATTTTCACTCCTCATATTGATACCGGTGATTATGTAATCGTAATCAATGCTGAGAAGGTTAAAGTTACAGGAAAGAAATTAGATCAGAAAGTTTACTATCGTCATTCCGAGTATGTTGGTGGTATGAAAGAAACCACATTACGCGAGATGCTCGCTAAGAAGCCTGAGAAGGTAGTTGAACTCGCTGTTAAAGGCATGCTTCCTAAGGGACCTTTAGGAAACCAGATGTATACCAAGCTTTATGTATATGCTGGACCTGAGCACAAGCATGCAGCTCAGAAGCCTGAAGTATTAACATTTTAAAGGGACTGAAAGGAGATAAGTAAAATGGCTAAAGCAGCTAAATCCGCTAAGTTTTACGGAACAGGTAGAAGAAAGAAATCCATCGCCAGAGTATATTTAGTACCTGGTAAGGGAGATATTACAATTAATAAGAGATCCATCGATGAGTATTTTGGACTTGAAACACTTAAGGTTATCGTTCGTCAGCCTCTTACCGCTACAGAAACCGCTGATAAGTATGACGTAATTGTTAATGTTAAGGGTGGTGGATACACAGGACAGGCCGGTGCCATCAGACATGGTATCGCAAGAGCACTTCTTCAGGTAGATAACGAATTCAGACCTACTCTTAAGAAGGCTGGTTACTTAACAAGAGATCCTCGTATGAAGGAAAGAAAGAAGTACGGCTTAAAGGCAGCTCGTCGTGCTCCTCAGTTCAGCAAGCGATAATCTGCTGTTCGGACTATAGCAAAAGATTACAAACCCCGGAAAATCAAGGTTTTCCGGGGTTTTTCCATACCATCTCGTCTGATTCGGTTTGTATGACATCCGGAAAACTGGTCCGCCTGATATGGATTTTATGGAAATGTTCTCTGGTTACTATTGACAAAATGGCAGTTCTTCACTACAATCTAAAATGCACATTGCAAAACGTATATTGCAAAACGAGCGTTTTATATAAACGAGCAGGGAGGATATATATGCCGCCGAAACCGAAATTTACGAAGGAAGAAATTGTGCAGACTGCATTGGAGGTTGTATCGCAAAAGGGTGTTGAAGCTCTGACTGCAAAAGAGTTAGGTGATGCCCTTGGCAGTTCTGCCCGTCCTATTTTTACGGTGTTTAACAGTATGAAAGAGGTTCAGGATGAAGTACGGGCCGCTGCCATGCACCGGTTTGAGAGCTTTGCGGAACAAAAACTGCCCAATATGCCCCTGTTCAAGCAGGTGGGGATGCAGATGGTTCTGTTCGGAGCAAAGGAGCCGAAGCTGTATCAACTTCTCTTTATGCAGGAAAAGCGAAACGCTGTCAGCTTTGACGATGTATTCGGTGAACTTGGCCCTACCGCAGAAACCTGTATCCAGTCAATTCGGGAAGAACATCATATGAGCGAAGCGGAAGCAAAGCTGCTGTTTGAAAATATGTGGATCTATACATTTGGGATCGGTGCTTTGTGTGCGACCAGAATGTGCCAGTTTTCTGAAAGAAAGCTTGGCGAAATGCTGTCAACCGAATTTCAGGCCATGATGCTGTTCGTGAAATAGGAGCTTTCTGATTTCACTACGGGAATGTAAAACTGAATATGAAATCAAGCCAGACGCCAAGACGCAGAGCTGAACCTGATGAGAAATCAGATTCGCTCTGCGTTGTTTTTGGTGATTTTAGCAGCAAAATAAAATGGAGGACATGGAAATGTTAAAAATTGAGCATTTAACGAAAACTTACGGAGAGAAAAAGGCGGTTGATGATCTGTCTTTACATATTTGCCCCGGTGAAATCTACGGTTTCATTGGTCACAATGGCGCAGGAAAAACCACAACGCTGAAATCCTGCTGTGGTATTCTGCAATTTGACGGCGGCGAAATATATGTGGACGGTATCTCGGTCAAGGCTGATCCAATCAGCTGCAAAAAGAAAATTGCATATATTCCAGACAATCCTGATCTCTATGAGTTTATGACAGGAATTCAATATCTGAATTTTGTGGCAGATGTTTTTGGCGTAGGTGCTTTAGAACGCAAGGAGTATATTCGCCGCTATGCAGATGCCTTTGAACTGACGGCAGATTTGGCGCAGCCGATTTCAGCCTATTCGCACGGCATGAAACAAAAACTGGCGATTATTTCTGCACTGGTACACCAGCCGAAGCTCATCATCATGGACGAACCTTTTGTCGGCCTTGACCCAAAGGCTGCCCACCTGCTGAAAACCATCATGCGCGATCTGTGTGATAACGGCTCGGCAATCTTCTTTTCTACCCATGTGCTTGAGGTCGCTGAAAAGCTCTGTGATAAGGTTGCCATTATCAAGGCAGGAAAACTTGTAAAATCAGGAACGATGGAGGAGGTCAAAGGCGATACCTCCCTGGAAGATGTGTTTCTGGAATTGGAGGGAGAATGATGACAAGCGCTTTGTTTCGAAAACAGATGATGGAAGTGTTTTCCTGGCTTTACCAGGACAAAAAGGCAGGCAAACATCGAACTGCAAAAGGTGTTGCTGGCTGGGGGATGCTGTATCTGCTCTTATTTGCCTTCTTAGGCGTGATGTTTGGAGTTGCAGCAGGAACACTTTGCGGTCCCCTGCTTACTGAAAAAATGGGATGGCTTTATTGGTGCCTTATGGGTTTGATTGCTATTTTCTTCGGCGTGTTTGGCAGTGTGTTTAATACATACAGCTCCCTCTATCAGGCCAAAGATAATGATACGCTGCTTTCCATGCCAATTCCAACTTCGAGAATTTTACTTGTTCGGCTGTCAGGCGTTTACGCCATGGGGCTTATGTATGAGATGATCGTCATGATCCCAACGGTAGTGATTTGGCTTGCAAATGCCCCCTTATCCATAGTAGGAACGATTCATGTACTGCTGATTCCGCTGGTGCTGTCAGTGCTGATTTTAGTGTTGTCTGCCATCCTTGGCTGGGTGGTTGCACTGATTGCAGCGAGGGTGAAACATAAAAATATCATTACCGTATTGGTTTCTTTGGTATTTATTGCGGCTTATTATTACCTCTATGCACGGGCTTATTCTTTGATCCAGGTGCTCCTTTTGAACTTGGAAACAGTGGGAAGCCGACTGAAAGTGGTTCTCTATCCCCTGTATCATATGGGAATGGCTGCCCAGGGAAATATTCTCTCCATGATCGTTTTTACAGTCATTGTTGTGGTTGCTTTCGTGATTGTATATTTGATTTTGTCCCGCAGCTTTCTAAAGCTCGCAACAGCCAATCGTGGTGCTGGCAAAAGCGAATACAAAGAGCAGAGCGTAAAAGTCAAATCAGTTCGCGGTGCTCTCCTGCAAAAAGAATTCAGCCGTTTTACAGGCAGTGCTAATTATATGCTCAACTGCGGGTTAGGTGTGATCCTGATGCCTGTATCTGCGGCAGTTTTAGTCTGGAAAGCAGATTTGGTTCAGGAATTTATCAAGCTACCGGCCATTCAGGAGTGTATTCCACTGTTGGCCGCTGCAACAATCTGTCTTTTGATGACGATGAACGATATGGCGGCTCCTTCTATCTCCATGGAAGGGAAAAATCTGTGGATCGTACAATCCCTTCCGGTGTCCGGCAAGCAGGTGCTGCTGTCAAAATTAAAGCTGCCGTTGCTGTTGACATGGATTTCAGCTATTCCACTGGTAATCGTAGCTGAATGGCTGATAAAGCCGAGTCTGCCAAATGGCATTTTGATTCCGGCGGCAGCCTGCTTTTATTCGCTGCTGATGGCAGAAATCGGCTTGGTGTTGAATCTGAAAATGCCGAATCTGCATTGGACGAGTGAGATCATTCCACTCAAACAAAGCGCCCCTGTCACGATTGCGTTACTTGGCGGATGGCTGATCATTGTTGTACTTGCAGGCATTTATGTTCTTCTGAAAAATGCAGTAAGTGTTACAGTCTTTGGTATTTTGCTCTGTGCAATACTCCTCATTGCCGCAGGCTGGTTGTATCACTGGTTGATGACAAAAGGCGCAAAAATTTTTGAAACATTATAATTGAGACGATCCGAAATATTGGAGGAAGGATGGTTATGAGCAAGTATAAGAAAATGAATAGCTCAACATTGGTTTTGGTAATGGTATTTGTGTTTATGTTGCTTGGATTAATCAGTGGTATTCGTCCGTGTTCAGTAATTTCAGGTTCTATGGAACCTAATTTACCTACATGGAGTTTGTGCTTTATTGATACAAGAATTTCATATGATGAAATTCAAACCGGAGATATTGTGGTTTATAACAGACGTTCTGACGATGTGAGCATCATACACAGAGTTGTTGAAATTACACCGGAAGGTATGATTACAAAAGGTGATGCTAATCCGGTATCTGACGGTCTCAGTGTTGGGCGGGATAATCTATATGGGAAAAGTCTTTTTCACATTCCCTACTTAGGCTATTTTAGTCGTTTTGCCCCAAAGCCGATTATAAAAATATCAATTATAATATGTTGGCTTGTATTATTGATAACAGACATCGTGACCAGTCGCAAGACAGGAAGTACAACAGAAAGCAAACATACAGTTAAAGAATAACGGAGAAAGTCAGACGGATATGGTTTGTCGTGAACCTTGACTTTTTGCTTTGTGAATGTATAATATAAACAAGGTTATCATAAATTAATTTATCATAATGGGAGCGCACATATGAAATTTATAGGCAGAAAAAGTGAACTGAGTAAGCTGGATGCGGAATATAACTGTGACAGCAGCTTTGTGGTTATCTATGGCCGCCGCCGGGTTGGAAAGACAACGCTGATCAAAGAGTTTATGAAGAAGAAAACCGCATTTTATTTTCTTGCCACAGAGGAATTGGAAAGCCAAAGCATGAAGCGGCTGGCGGGTGTTGTGGCCCGTACAACGAAAAATACATTGCTGCAGAAAGCAGCATTTACAGACTGGTTGGATTTATTTCAGGTGATTGCTGACTATAAGCCGGAGGAAAAGAAGGTGCTTGTCATTGACGAGTTTCCATACCTTGTAAAGACAAATTCGGCATTCCCCTCTATCCTGCAAAATGCATGGGACGAGATTTTGAAAGGCAGCAATGTGATGTTGATTCTGTCTGGTTCTTTGATTGGTATGATGCAGAAACATGCGTTGTCTTATGACAGTCCGCTATATGGTCGCAGAACAGCGCAAATGCGTTTGACGCCACTGTCATTTACAGATATATATGCGGTTCAGAAAATGTCCTTTGACCAGGCGGTAGAACAGTATGCCGTAACGGGCGGCGTTCCGAAATATCTGGAGTTTTTTGAGGATGGACGGCCTCTGGAAGAGCAGCTTAAGGATACTGTTTTGTCCAAAAACGGCTTCTTATATGAGGAACCCAATTTTCTGCTGAAAAGCGAGTCTGTGACAGCGGTGAACTACTTTTCGATTATTAAGGCGATTGCGGACGGCAATCATAAACTTGGCAAAATTGCTGGCGTACTTGGACAGGAAACATCCTCGCTGACGCCTTATCTGTCTACGCTTTCGGATTTGGGCTTTATAGAAAAGCGGACGCCGATCACAGAAAAGAATCCGGAAAAATCGCGCAAAGGACTGTATTTTATTGCAGACAATTTCATTCGCTTCTGGTTCCGCTATGTCTATCCCTACAAAGGTGAGCTGGAATTGGACAATATGCAGATCGTGCTGGATGAGATGCACAGGGATTTTCGGGAGAAATTCGTTGCATTTGCTTATGAAGACATATGCAAGACTATTTTCGCGGAGTTGTGCAGAAACGGGGCAATTTCCTTTGTGCCGTCCCGTATCGGCTCTTATTGGCTGAATGATTTTGATGGCGATACGGAAATTGATGTAATGTCCGTTGACCACCAGAACAAGCAGGTATTTGCCGGAGAGTGCAAGTACCATGCGAAACCGGTAGATGCGCCTGTGTACTTCGCATTAAAAGAAAAAGTTGATAATGCCACAGAAATTCACAAGGCTTTTCCGGGATATGGGGTTATCTATGGTGTATTCAGCAAAAGCGGCTTTACACAGCGTATGCTGGATATTGCAAAGGAAAACACAGAGATACTTCTGGTTAATGAAGACAGCAGAAATAGAAATTCCGGTCTGGTGAGAAAAAGTTAAAAATATTTCACATTCTCTATTGACGTACCCGGTGCGAGACGGGAGACCATCGTTCATCTGGAAAACGGAAGATATAATCCATCCCTTAAATTGGCTATGGATATTGCCAAAGTGTTCCATGTGACTGTTGAAGATTTGTTTGAATTTACGGATGAGCAAAAATAGCGCACCCTGGAATCTTGGTTCTGGGGTGTTTTTTATCGTGAACTGTGATAGAATATACATTATTATAGTAGGCTATTAAGTATGATTAATTAGTTTTTGATGTATTAACCAGAACGGAAGGAGTGTTTATATGACAACAGTAAGCACCAAAAGTGGAAGAGTTATAAAAGTTGTATCCAAAGAAGAAGAAAAAAGTATGTTGACTGTATCGGATAATGAAATGGACGAAAGAGCAGTTGAAGCTGTTAAGGCAGCGATAAATAAGGCAAAGATTTGTAAAAAACCAATAGCAGGTTATGACAAGGAAAAAAAGCAGGCTTATGTTGAGTATGCAAATGGGGAAAGAAAGTATGCAAAATAGAAAACCGATGATTCTTGTATTGGCTGGACCAAATGGTTCAGGTAAAAGTACAATAACCACCTTTTTTGATAAAGTCGGGAAATATACTAATGCGGATGATATTGTTGCGACTACAGGAATGGATAATATGGAAGCAGCTGTCTGGGTTGATAAGATGAGATATGAATCGATTGACAAGAAAGAAGATTTTACATTTGAAACCGTTTTGTCATCCGATTATAAATTAAATATATTAAAAAAGGCAAAAGAAGAGGGATATTTCATAAAATGTGTATTTGTGTTAACTGTTGATCCACAAATTAATATTACCAGAATAGAATCACGGGTGGCAGCAGGCGGACACAATGTTGATAGCAGTAAAGTTATTGAAAGATATTATAAATCAATTAATAATATAAAAGAATTACTTGGTATATGCGATATTATGCATGTTTATGACAATACTGAAACCCCTAAAAGAATTATCCGTAAACATAAAGATGAGTTGTCAATATATCCAAACGAATATTGGAGCGAGCAGGATATATTAAAATTGATGGAATAACATTGCTGGAAATCAGAGAAATAGCAATCGTACACCACGTTTGAGTTATAGGCAGGATCAGGGATGCCCCGGATTCTGCCTTTTTTTCTCTGGAAATGAAAAAAGTCCGATTGTGGAATAAAGAAAATTGTACTACACTATATAAAATTATGGCACTTGTCACAGCTAGCAGGAAAGGACAGACATATCATGAAAAAAATTGAAGTAAAGACTAAGAGAATGACTCTGCGCCCTATGACAGACAGTGAGATTGAGACACTGATAGAGAGTATGGATTCCGATGAACTTCGCACCGCTTACGGAGAAATGCTGGACGGCTGCAAACACGATCCGGAGAACCGTGTCTGGTACGCTCCGTGGAAAATGACATTGAAAGGCAGTCAGGAATCTGTGGGTGACCTCTGCTTTAAGGGGCCGGTTAAAAACCATGCGGTAGAGATTGGGTATGGTGTTCTCGCAGAGTATGAGAACAACGGTTATGCGTCAGAGGCACTTCAGGCCATGACGCAATGGGCATTTGGACAGAAGGATGTTGTGTTTGTGGAGGCTGAAACTGCCCCGGACAATAAGGCTTCCCAGCGTGTCCTTGAAAAGTGCGGCTTCGTGCCGGATGGGACAATGGGCGGGGAAGGCCCGCGTTTTGTGCTGGAAAGTCCACTCACCAACTGGTCAACAACCTATATGCTGTTCGGCATCGCCATTGGTATGTCCATTGGACAGATGCACGGTCAGATACTTTGGGGCATGGTACTTGGTATTGGTCTTGGCTTCCTTGCCGGCACATTGCTGGATAATTCTGCGAAAAAGAACCGTGAGACTCTCCGGCAGCAGCGCAATCCTCAGGCGTAAGCGCCTGTCTGGCCGGATGGAACCCGGATGCCTGCAGCCCGGATGCCTGCATAAAATCCCCCTTATGTCTTTTCGTGCCGCTGAATGTCTTTTGGTGACGGTCATATTGATTTTTTCTACTTAAATCCCATATTATAGTAATAATGCACATTGGAATATAATGGCCTGTTGACACATATTAAAATGTCACAGGCCATGTGGTAAGTAACATATTTTGTGGGATAGAAAAGGAAAGCGATATGAGTAAAATGAGAAATCAAATCAGGAAGAGAAAGACAAACACAGGCTTAGGCAAAACAGGCGTTTTAAAACGTGGTCTTGCCCTGCTTCTGGCAGTATTGATGACGGAGTCTGTTACGGTGAACGCCGGAATTTCCTATGTAAAAGCGCAGGAGGTGTCGGCTTTACAGGCAGAAGCTGAGTCGCTAAAGGCTGCGGAATCAGAATCCGGAGCAGAAAGTGTTTTACAGGGATACCGGATTCTCAGCTTTGGAGAACTTCCTGAGGAGATACAGGTGCAGACTCTGCCTGTTGGTGCCAAGGAAACGGATATCGAATTTCCGGATCAGCTTACGGTGACCGCAAAAGAGCTTCTGACATCAAATGTGGAAGACGGAATGGAAGAGGATGATTCTCTGGAGGATTCTGAGAAGGCGGAACCTTCCGGAGAAGACGCTGAGAAAGAAGATACAGAAAAAGAAGATACAGAAAAAGAAGATATAAATAAAGAAGATGCAGAAAAGGAAGCTTCTAAAGAAGAGGATTCCAAAGAAGAAGGCACTTCCGGCGAGAACACGGAGAAAGAAACCGGAGAGAAGGAAGATGCTTCTGAGGGAGAGTCTGCCGGGGAGGAGCAGGGACAGAAGGAAGAAGTAAAAGAAGAACCGGGAAACGAACAGAATAACAATTCCGTAGAATCCGGGAATATACAGGAGAGCGGAACCGAAAACACTGGAGAACCTATAATTAATCAGACAGCGGCTGCATGGGAGCAGTTCATAGATGCGTTCCGCCCGATGACCGTATATGCAGCGGAACTTGAAGGTTCTGATCCGGCAAATGGTGAAGAAGATAATGAGAATGTAACAGAGGGTGAAACGGTTGAACTCACTTTAACAGGAATTGAGTGGAAGCTTGATCCGGCAGAAAGTGATTTCTCCGTATTTGATGGAAAGAAGAAGGGCTCTGTCTATACGTATACTCCGGTTCTGCCGGAAGTAAGCGATGATGGAACTCCGATTATACTACACGAAAATGCAGAGCTTCCGGTGATCTGTGTTCTGGTTGGAGAGATGCAGATCAGTCTGCTGGCTGGTGGTGGAACATATGAACTGGATGATCTTCCTTTTAAAAGCGATAATAACGTATGGAATGTTGTAATTGATCAGAGTAACAAGGCTCAATTTGACAATGCAGTACTGACAGGCGGGTTTTCAGCTTTTACAGATACCAATGGCAACACCCAGAAATCGTCCTGGAAAGGAATTGTGATTGATGGTGTCGAGGTGAATCTGACGATTAAAGATGTAACGATTAATCGGAATAAATCAGAGGAAGACAATCTCGTCACACCCGATGATGCCGCAATTACCTTAAGAAATGGAGCAACCCTGAACCTGACCCTGGAGGGAGAGAACTATCTGGAGGGATCAGCCGGAGGCGCCGGAATTTGTGTGGAAGAAGGCTGTACCCTGCGCATTACCCAGAAAAGTACCGGTAAGCTGAAGGCAGTCGGAGGAAATTATTATGGCGGAGCTGCAGGAATCGGAGCCAATAGCTGCGGATGGTCGTTTAATACAGAGGAAGGAACCGAGCAGAAGCTGGGGACTATTGTGATTGAAGGGGGAACCATAGAGGCAGTTGGAGGCTGGATGAATTCGCTGCGTGGGGCATTGTTTGCTGCTGCGGGGATTGGCGGTTCCGAGTGGTGTACTACCGGAAAGATCGAGATTACAGGAGGAAGTGTAACAGCAACCGGCGGTGTGGGAGCTGCAGGAATTGGAGGCGGCTATAACGGCCGGGTTCCGGATATTTTGATTTCGGGAGGAATCATAACAGCGACATCTTCATTAAAACCTACATCTTCAGAACGGCTTGGGGCAGCAATTGGTACCGGCTATTTGTCGCAGGTGAGTGGAGAGGTTAACTGTGGAAATATCCGTATTACAGGAGGGACTATTGTTGCATCCGGAAATATTGGTTATGGAGCGATAAACCCGGCAAATACAACACCCTCCAGATCAGGTTCTGTAGAAGTAGGAAAAGATGTAACCCTGAGCTTTGTGGATGGGGTAATTGATCCAAGTCCTTCCGGTGAAGGGACAACAGAATATGACTTGACCTTTACCATTTATGACGGAAGGCTTGCAGAAACAACGAAAGCAGATCTTTCCATGGGTGAAACAAAGCTTGCACAGAGTGTGACAGCAACAGTCAGTACACCGGGAACAGCGGTGATTAAGACCAGAATGGTATCCGGTACATTAACTGGGAAACGCTCCGTTCAGATTACCATGGATGGAAGGAAATATGATGCGGAGGTGGATTTTCAGACCGGGAAGACATTATATGACATAACGGTTGGAACAAAATTGTATCCCGTCACGCTGGAATTCTATGATCCTGCGATTACACAGGATATGAAAGTGAACGGAATTGTAGTAAAGAAAAATGGGAAAGCACTGGATAAGACCGGTTATTATGCACCGGATCAGATTACAATGCAGCAGACCCATTATGGAACCATGGTTCTTTATCTTCCGGAAGGAACATCGGATACGGAAATTTCCGTGACAGTGGATTCCCTGAATCAGGGAAATGCAATAACAAAAAGCCAACAGAGCATTTCCTCCACAGCAACAAATACCATCCGGATGCTGGATCCGGTTATTACACTGAAAGCAGAGCAGCTGGCAGTGAATGAAGGGAATGCAACACTAAAGGTCACATCCAATTATGCAGGAATTACACTCTGGTATCTGAAGCAGAATACGGAGAATGAGCCGGATTCAAGTGAGGTTAAAGAGAAAGGCACACGACAGAACTTTAAGGAAACATCCGGGGAAATAACGGTTCCATGTGAGAGTGCAGCCGAGAATCGCGTTTATCTGGTGGCAGAGTTAGGTGGTGTTACTTCGGATGTGTTCAAATTCTCTTTCAGCTCCGACCCGGCTGTGGAACTGATCGAGAAGGGGCAGACGAAAGGGTTTGTTTACGATTCCCTGAAAACCGCAATTCAGGCGGCGCCCAGCTATCCGGGATGCACGATAAAACTGCTGAAAAACCTTACGCTTGAAGTTGCCTGGAACAATGGGATTACCTTCGGAGCGGGAGATTGTACAATTGATCTGAATGGAAAAACAATCACCATGGACAAAACAGATAAAGTACCATATGCCTCTTTAACAATTCCTTCTGGAGGAACGGTTACATGGATGGATAGCAGCAGCGGGAAAAAGGGAATAGTGACAGGCAATATGGAAGATCAGTGTCTCTTTTCAGTGGTAGACGGAGGCACACTGGTGATTCAGGGCGGAACCTTTAGGGCAGACGCAGGAGATCTGGGAGGTAATAACGTTTATGGAAAGATCAGGATTGAGGGAGGCGAATTTTATAATAATATCAACATTATCAGTCAAAATCCCTCGAATTATTCGGAGGTTTTGTCCGGAGGAGTTTTTCATGGAACCATTAAAGTGGTTTGGGGCAGCACCGCAGGAATTTTAAAAAGAGGACATTATTACAAGTCTTTGGAAGAACCAGGCGATATATCAACCGGAACCACAGATGTTGAGGGATCTATCAGCAATGTGCAGGTCATTGCACGGCCCAGGTTAGAGGGAACGTTACAATTGTCCACGACGGAATGTGAATGGGGACAGAATATAACCGCCACTTATACACCGGAAAGCAGTCAGACCGGTGAGACCGAAAACCAGTATGTCTACAAGTGGTATATGGTGAAAGATGGAAAAGTAGAAAAGCTGATGCTGAGTCTGAATCAGTATGAAGAATTGACTGCGAATCATCAGAGTACATACTATGTGCGTGCGGAAGCGGTTGGTGCGGAGATCTACTGTGAGGTGGAGGAAGAAGGAACGAAGTATTCCGGAGCAATAAGATCTGAAAAGGCCAAGATTCTTGCGAAAGATATTAACGGGGTAACGACGACGGGTAAATCACGGATTACGTTTGGAAAAATCACAAAAGATTTTACAGGAAAAGAAGTTACCCTGACAGCGGAGGATATAAAAAAAGGCAGCATTGATAATTCTCAGATTGTTTTAGGAAGAGATGTAGAAATTGATGAAAATACCTATAAACTCAACATCTGGCCAAACAATTCCGCGTCTGCGACTGTGAAAATTCGTGGAATTGGCAACTACCGTGGAGAATATACGGTGACTTTTAAGATCGTTAAAAAAGACATCTCTGCAGTAGCAACAGTATCTCCGAATGACTGGACGAATCAGTCCGTGACGGTATTTGCGCCGGCTGGTTATACCATCTGCCCGAAGACGGAGAACGGCTATGACTATGAAAATGGGTTTACAGACAGCTTTATAGTGAGTGAAGAGAGCAGTTCAGAAGAAGGAACCCCAATTTCCTATTGCCTGAAAGAAGATCCGGTTACGGAGAATACAGATGGAGCTATTTCCGCAGAGAAGACCGTTCAGGTTAAGATTGATCGTAGTGCCCCGGATTTTGACGGAGAAGGGGATGGCATTAAGGTTGAGAACAATATATGGAAGCGACTCCTTAACAAGATCACCTTCGGCACATATACCAGAACAAAGGATGTAACCATACAGGCTACCGATGCAATATCCGGAGTGGCAGAGTATTATTACTATGTGGATACCGTGACAGATAAAAAGAATTATCAGATTCTGTCAATAGACACGTTAAATGGTTATGCGGAAACGGGTAAATTTGAATCAGATGCTGACGGAAAATTCTCGTTATCCGATAAGGAAAATCAGGATCAGGTTGTGTATGCTTATGCGGTAGACCGTGCAGGTAACCGCAGCGATTATATCTGTACCGAAGGTCTGGTACTGGATACAAAGGAACCTGTCATGACGATAACGGAACCTAAGTTGGAAGACGGTACATTGAAGGATACCGAGGTGACGATTACCGTTGAGTTGGATGAAGATGCGGCGATACTGTTCTTTTATCAGTCCATGAGTTATTTGGGGAATAATTCGGAAAAATATAAGAGATACGTAGATGCCGTAAATGAATATATGGATAGTGAACCCAGATATCGTCAATTCCTTAAAACGGTGAATGGAAAGCAGGTACCGACGGTTGTTCCGGGAGATAACGATACGTATATATATGGTGTCAACGGGCGTTACCAATATCACATGGCGCAGTTACAGGTTATGGATAAAAAGTATAATGATATTGCCCAAAATTGTAGCTTATTTGTCTTTCGCATGGAGGGGAAGAAGGGTAAAAACAATATTATTGTGGATGCAGATGATGTTAATGGTCTGGATCCGGATACAGACCATACCATCTGGATCGCAGCCGTGGATCCTGCCGGTAATATTACAGTACAGCAGATTGAATTTAAAACAGCCAAAGCAATGCCAACCATAGCAGAGCCACCTGTGGTAAGTGGTGTTTACGGTGATATGGCACAAGATTTAAAGGTAACCCCCGGCGTTGCCAGGTATGGGGATAAAGAAATTACAGGTAGCTGGAACATAACGGACACAGGAACGACACCATTACCGATGGATGGAACCGCTCAGTGTAAGGTTACCTTTATACCGGATGAAAGTTATAACGATAAGTATGAACAAGTGGTATTTGAGGTGACTCCGACACTGGCAAAGCGTCCGGTGGAAGTGGTAATCCGGAGTATGGGAAAAACTTATGGAATGCAGATGCCTTTGCTTTCTGAATATGCCATAATCAATAAAGTGACCCAGAATGGGAAAGAGAATGGACTGGTTACTCCTGATGATAAACAGAGTCTTTTGGAATCTCTCCGGTGGGTAACAGATGCAACGAAGGATTCTCCGGCAGGGCAGTATGAGTATACGGTAACATCAGACAGCCCGAAGTATGAGGTAACAGCAGTATATTATGATCCCTCCACAGGGTACGATGAATTGAAAGGTACACTTACCATTACAAAGGCAACGGGTGTGCTTGCTACGACTGCAGATTTCAAAGATGTTCAGTCTGTCCGGTACCAGGGCGGTGACAAGGCAGCTTTCCGGCTTGGGGTGCAGGCAAACCATAACGAAACACCGCTTCATTATCAAGTAACGAATGCAGTGGATGGAAACGGAAACCCGATTGCACCGGAAAATATCAGCAGTCAGCTTCTGACAATTGCACCGGATGGTACAGTAACGCCAAAGGGTGTCGGAAGTGCGGCAATTACAGTTTCCCTTCCGGAATGTAACAATTATACAGCGGCAGAAGATACGATGACCGTGCAGGTCAATATCGCAAAGGGCGATGTAGTGCCATCGCAGGTAGAAACGGCAGGTACACTGACCTATGGGGAACCGCTTTCCCGCCTGGGCTTTGCGAAAGCTGTATTTGTGGATGCAGATGACAACAGTGTCACAATTCCGGGAACCATAGAGTGGATAGCCCCGGCTACCATTCCGGCTGCCGGCAATTATGAAGCAGAATATAGGTTTAAACCCTATGACGCATCGGATTCCTCATGGGAGAACAATTATAACCCATATGAAGGTAAGGTTACTGTTACGGTCAATAAGGCAAAGGCAAGGCTTGTTGATGTGCCCGTTCCGGGAGAAGTGATTTATAATCCAAATCTGTCTCTTAGTGTATGGCTTTTAAATGAGAGTGCAAAGGAACACGGTCATGTGGAAGACATTGAAGGAAAGTGGATTCAGGGAAGCTGGAAATTTAAAGATCCTGATGTGGAATATACAGCATTACAGAAAATCGGAGTTGGAACCAAAAGCTATGAGATTTATTTTGAACCGAATCTGAATCAGGCATATGGTGGCAATCCAGATTATGCAAACTATGACTTCTCGGATATTACGGCAACGGTTAACATTACGGTGAAGAAAGCAGTTCCTTATATCAGCGTACAGCCCACGGTAAAAGCATATACACATGGGGATTATCTGTATAACCAGAATCTGTCAGAGGGAACTGTAATAATTGGAAATGGAAAGGGTGAATCGGGTAGTGGGTCTTCCGAAACCAAAATACAAATCCCCGGAACCTTTACCTGGAAGACACCTTCGACACAGCTTTCTCATGTGGGAAGCAACAGACAGGAGTATGAATATGTCTTTACACCGGACGATACCACATGCTATGAGATCGCAACCGGAAAGATCACGATAACGGTAAATAAGGCGCAGTATCCGCCTCTTATGCCGGGCAGCAGGAGGAATGTAGCCCGTTCCTGTGCGAAAGTCAGTGATGTGGAACTTCCGCAGGGATGGGAATGGGATGAAGCTGACTCAAAGAAGGAACTGACGGTTGGTACTGCGGTTACTGCGAAAGCAATCTATACGGCAGCAGATTCTGCTAATTATGAAAACGGGTCGGTCAGCATTGAGATTACAAGGGCAGACTGTGAGCATACGAAGACCGAAATAAGAAAGGCAGTTAAGGCAACCTGTATGAGCACGGGAGGTACCGGCGAAACATGGTGTCTGATCTGTAAGAAACAACTGAGTGACGGTGATGTAATACCGAAGGATGTTACCAATCATACTGAATTGACCAAAACGGTCATCCGACAGGCAACAACCTCGACAGAAGGGTTGCTCTTACAGGAATGTAAGGACTGCGGATACAGTAAAGAAGTAACGATACCCAAATTGCCCGGTGGAAACAGTGGAGGATCGACCGGAGGCAATGATGATCAGCAATCCGGAGGACAATCAGACGGTCAGAATGAGAATCAGGGCTCGGGTAGCAGCTCATCCGCATCATCGGAAGGTACTACGGCAACACCGACTCCCTCAGCAGGTGGAAAGGCACAAACCTCGGCACCCGCACCTACATCCTCACCTGTATCTGAACCTGCATCCAAGCCTGCATCCACACCGGCGCCTGCAAACAATAATAATGGTAATAAGGAACCAAAAGAACCCTTTATTAAGGGCGAAAACGGTAAGAAAGGCTGGCAGGTGATTGAATCACAGACCGATGGAGCCAAAGAGGGCGAAACGATTCATGTGGATATGAACGGAGTAACCACGGTTCCGGGAGCAATCTTTGACAGCATCCGGGGCAGAGACATCACGGTAACCTTTGATTTGGGCGGGGGTATTCTCTGGACCGTAAACGGTCTTGATGTAGCGGCACAGAATGCAAAGGATATTGATTTTGGTGTAACGATGGGAGAACTGGCAGGAAGCAGCATTCCTGTTGATGTGATCAACAATGTTACCGGAGAGCGTTATTCCATGAATCTGACGCTGGCGTATGACGGAGAATTTGGCTTTACCGCTACGCTTACAATCAATATGGATGCTGTGAACGCAGGACTTTATGCGAACCTGTTCTATTACAATCCGGAAACCGGAGAACTGGAATTCATGTGTGCCGGTAAGATCGATGAAGCAGGAAACACGGAGCTGACCTTCAGCCACGCATCGGATTATACGATTGTGATTGATACCATGCCGATGGATGGAAGTGTGCAGGATGAAACCGGAGCTGAAACAGGAATGGAGCAGGATGAAACCATGGATGAACCGGATGATACCGGGGCAGCTCCTTCCGGACAGACTGCAGATGAAGCAACAGACGGCGATTCCGGAAATGTATTCAGTAATGGAATCTTCTGGATTCTGATTGGAGCAGCTATAGTAGTTGTTATTGCAGCAATTGGTGCGGTTTATGTACTGTGCCGGAAGAAGGAAGATCAGCGTATGGAAGAGCAGAAATAGAAAAAGTGCTTTCCCCTATACTTATTCCAAATAGAGCGGGAGCAGTCATTCGGGTGGCTGCTTCCGTGTTTCTATAGCAGAGCGGGTGTGGGAATATAGTGATAGTGTGATGGACTCATTGACAGAACTCTGCTTTATTGTATAAAATAAATGAGACTACAAGTATCGGAAATGAATAACAATTTGGCAGTTTAAAGGACAATTCGGCAACCGGTATTGTATACAGCAAGAACATTCTTTATGATAAAAATAGTAACAATCGTCATAGAATTATTGTAAAATCAGCAGAAACATCGGGAGAGGAATATGAAGAATTGGAAATTATGGGCAAAGAGAATATTGGTGCTTACGCTTTCAACAGCAATGACAGTAAGTGCAGTTGACATTCCTGTGGTGGCAGCAGCCATGGAGGTATCCGGAAGTGATGACGTGCGCAGGGAAATGCGAATTACGGAATTTGCGCCGCTTGAGGATTCGGTTCGTGAGCAGGGGCTTACCATTGGTGCGTCCGAGGAAGATATTCAATTTCCGGATGCGTTAACGGTAACAATAGAACAGAAGGTATCTGTGCAGGAAGAAGAGACAGAAGATCCGGAAAAAGAGCAGGAGAAGGAAGAGCAGAAAGACCAGACAGAGGAACCGGAGAAAGAACAGGAGAAGGAAGAGCAGGAGAAGGAAGAGCAGGAAGACCAGACAGAGAATCCGGAGAAGGAAGAGGAGAAGGAAGAGCAGGAAGACCAGACAGAGAATCCGGAGAAGGAAGAGCAGAAAGACCAGACAGAGGATCCGGAGAAGGAAGAGCAGAAAGACCAGACAGAGGATCCGGAGAAGGAAGAGCAGAAAGACCAGACAGAAAATCCGGAGAAAGAAAACGCAGGTGCAGAAGGCACAGCATTAACCGCATCCGTAAAAAGCAGTTGGCTGGAGAAGGCAGCAGATGTTCTTTTCCCACCCATGGAGGTATATGCGGCTGATTGGACAACAGAAGCGAATGAAGATATTGAAGAAGCACAGCAGCAGACAGAGGTGTCGGTCACACAGGAGGATACCTTAGAGGGAATCACATGGAAGCTTAACATAGAGGAAAGTGATGCAGAGGTCTTTGACAGTAGTGAACAGTCAGCAGGGCTTTGCTATGTATATACACCGGTACTTCCGGAAACGGATGCGGACGGCAATGCACTTACTGTGGCGGACGATGTAGAGCTTCCGCAGATTTATGTACTGATTGAAGGACATAAGGTGCGGACGCTGAGCAGCAACGAAGTGATCAATATTGCGGATGTCGAGACGAATGGCAACGGACAGATTGTGATCAACTCAGAGAATTGGGAAGAGTGGAACAACAAAATTCTGACGGGCAGCGTGACCTCGACAGACTTGCAGGACAGCGCAAAAGGTCTCGTGATCGATGGTGGCACAGAAGGCATAACATTAAACCTGACAATCCGGGATCTGACGATTGACAGAAAGAAATTCATGGGAAATGGAATTTCTGCGATTGAGTTGAAAAATTGGGCCAGATTGAATCTGACACTGGAGGGTGACAATAAGCTGTATGGCGCATACGGCGGTGCGGGCATCGGTGTTCCGGACGGTACGGTTCTGGTTATTACGGAAGAGAGCAGAGGCAGTCTGTATGCAAAGGGTGGAAATGGATACGGCGGAGCGGCCGGTATCGGTGCGATCAGCCCAAGCTGGAATCTGGATTCTTCTTCTTCCATGCCAAGAGAGCGTACCTGCGGATATATTGAAATCGCAGGCGGCCATGTAAGGGCAGAAGGCGGAACATATAGATTCCGAGGAAGTGATCTCTGTGGAGCAGCAGGTATCGGTGGTTCCTACGGAGCAAGTGCTGGTAGCATTAGCATCACAGGCGGATCAGTAACGGCAACCGGCGGAATGTATGCAGCAGGAATCGGTGGCGGTACGAACGGCAACGTTGCAAGAATTACGATCAGTGGTGGAACTGTGGTTGCGGTAGGAACCGGAAAAGGCATGAGGCAGCCTGCAGCAATCGGACGTGGTATTGATACGACGGAGAATTCTGGGGAAAATGTAGATGTGCTGCCTTGTGGGAAGATTACACTCACGGGAGGATACGTTACTGCAAAAGGAAATATCGGCTACGGTTATGTGGCAAGCGACGCTGATCTTATTAGTAATGAAAGCAATGCAAAAGTGACGGTTTCTGATAAGGTTTTCCTGACACTGGACGGGGAGATTCAGGATGGCAGTCTAAGTGCCACGGTAAAGAATTATGAGCTGAACTTCACTGTTTTTGATACGGCGTTTACAACAGGTCAGGGACAGATGACGGCAAAGGTAGAGTGGGGCAACAGTCTGATTCAGGAGAATGTTGCAGCGAAGGTGACGACACCCGGACAGGCGGCATTTACGCTTTCCTTTGCACACAATGCATTCTCTGGTACACAGACATTTACTGTGACGATCAATGGTAAAACCTATGAAGCAAAGGCTGATTTTAAAGCAGATCAGACGGAGTATGACCTGACGGCAGGGAAAGAGCTTTATCCTGTGTCACTGGAATTTTACGACAGTGCAATCACAAAGGATATCACAGGAGTTTCTATTTCTGTCAGCCAGAATGGCAGTAAGCTTGCAGATGCGGGCTATGTGCATCCGGATAATATCACCCGGGTAAAAGACGGCATTGGTAAAATGCTGATTTTCCTTCCGGCAGACGAAGAAGGTACGACAGAGATTACCGTGAAGGCATCCGGAATTAATAACTCGATAGAAATGACGAAAACCGGTCTGAAGGTAGGAAAGACCGGAATCAACACGGTTGCAATGTGTATCGGCAAGGTCACACTTTCTGCTAAGACATCCAAAGTCAATGCAACCGATGTAACACTTGCGGTCGAATCCAATGTCATGACCTGGGAGCTGTATATAAAGGAAAGCACTCAGGAAATTACGGATTCGCAAGAGATTATTAATAATGGAACAAGATATAACCAGACGGCACAGAAAGGTGAAGTGTATCTGGAGAACCTGACTGCAAACAGTAATTATGGATATTATCTGGTTGCAAAGCAGGGCAATCTGGTTTCTGAAATTGTGGATATCCATTTCAACACGCCAAATGGGGCAAGGGTGTTCTGGGAGAACGACAGCAGCATAGAAGAGAAATATTATAGAGACGGTTTTTTTTATGCGATTGCTGATGCTGAAAATATCAGTCCGGATGATTTTACAATTCAGGCAATGGGAAGCGGTAACTACTCAGGCTATCTCACTCTGAAAAAATCCTGTAAGCTTGATTTAAACGGGCAGAACGTCACCATGAACGGGATACCTCAGTGTACGTTGGCGCTTGCAGAAAAAGTCTCCGCAGTACTTATGGACAGCGCGGGTGACGGGGAATATCATAACAGTACAGAAGATGGTTCCAATTCCCTTTTTAATATGGCAAGCAATTCTTCTCTGACCATTCAGGGGGGAAACTATTATGACTACAAGGAACTACTGAAAGCACAGAACGAGACACAGACCGGACGAACACTGACCATTGAAGGCGGTTCGTTCCACGGCGGAAACCATATTGATATTGGCGACGGCCAGGTTGTGCTTTCTGGCGGAACGTTTTACGGTGGTCTGTCTATAGACGGAGAATGGGAAATCAAGGACGGCTATTGCATGGAGTATCTGCTCGGAGACAAGGCTGGAACGTACACAACGAAATTGCCGGGGACAGGTGAGGATAAGGATATCAAAATTGTTCCACTTCCGGAACTTACCGGAGAGCTGGATCTGAAAATCGGAAACGGCATCTCTTCATCTGCAAAATCCGGTACAACCTTGACAGCGACTTTTACAGATAAAAGCAGTGGCAATGGAGTATATACTTACAGATGGTATCATGTGGATGGGGATACAGAGACGGTCATCAGCACATCTTCTGGAACCAGTTCAAAAACGAGTAACTGCATGCTTAAGGATGAGGATATCCGTAAACGGATTTACTGCGAGGTGACGAAAGAGGGAACCTCTGGTTCGGTGAAATCGGAAATGACCTATCCTGTTCTGGGATATTCCATTGAGGGTGCCACAATTACGCTAAATAAGGATGTATTCGAATATAACGGAACCGCACGGGAACCTCAAGTTACAAGAGTAGTTGTCGAAAGCAATAAAACACTGACAGGAGGAGAAAATGGAAGCTATACCGTTTCCTATGCAGACAACATCAATGCCGGAACGGCAAGGGTGATCATAACCGGCTGCGGAATCTACGAGGGAACGGCTGGAACAACTTTCACAATCACCAAAAAACAAGGGAGTTACAACATCGAGGGCGTAGAGGACTCCTATGAATACACCGGAGAGGAGATACGTCCGGCAATTGTCGTAAAAGACGATGGCAATGTCATTCCGGAATCAAATTATACGGTGTCTTACGAGAATAATAAAACGCCCGGAACAGCAAAGATCTGTATAAAAGAAACGGAAGATGGAAACTACAGCTTTGGTTCGGAGGATTATAAGGAATTCCAAATCGTTCATGAGCATCAATGGATTTGCAAGATAAGTGGCAGCAATATTGTCCTGGAGTGCCAGAAGCAGGCCTGTACCTGCAGGAATAAGAGAGGCACATTGATACTTAACATCAATGATTCTGAATCTATAAAATATAACGGAATCACACAGAATGTTGCACAGATTATCCAAAGCCCTTCCGGCATATACCCGGAAGATAAAATCACTTTGGAATACACCGGTGCCGGGCTGGAAAATGGTCGGCCCAAAAACGCCGGAAGCTACACTGCAAGCCTGTCAATTGTGGAAGGTGGTCATTCGTATACGGTAGAGGAGGAATTTGAGATCCAAAAAGCGGATACGAAGATCGGAACCGTGACAGCAGACAAAGTAGAAAATACGCTCGATGTGGATCAGGTGAAGCTTTTCCGCGAGGATACGACAATTCCGGGAACCCTGAAATTAAAAGAGGGAACGAAGCTGCAGTACGGCACGCATGACTATGATTGGGTATTTGAACCCAAAGACAGTGTCAACTACGAAACGTTAGAGGGAACGGTAAGCGTTACGGTAACGGATACGATTGCACCGACCGCAAGCTGGAAGATCGGAGAAAATGGCTGGAGAAAATTTGTTAATACGATTTCTTTTGGCACTTTCTGCAAAAATACAGAGACGATGGAAATTTCGTTTGAGGATGAGGTAAGTGGTGTCGCAGAGAAACAATATTATATTGCAGATCAGGAAATAACAGATTTTTCCGGTGTGGAATGGGTGGATTATACAAAGCCGGTCGTTTTACCGCTCGGACGGGTCAGAATTGTGTATGTCCGGGTAACTGATCATGCAGAAAATATCTCGATTTTAAACAGCGATGGCTTGACCGTTTATCAGGAAAGCTCACTGGAGGGGGATAAGATTTCATACACCTATAAAGAAAACCTTTTCAAAGAACTGTATGTGGTTCTGAACGGAAATATCTTTGATAAGGTGGTGGATAATGAAGATCATCAGCTCCCTTTGAATTCCTATGAGATGGATGATGAATCCGGACGCCTGATGTTGAATCGTGATTATCTCAACAGTCTCAGCGTTGGAACTTATACCTATAAAATAAAACTGTATCCGCAGGGAAACCAGGGAGTTGGAACAATTGCCTACAACTTCCAGATTGTAGTAGAAAAAGCAAAGCTGAGCGTATTAGAAGCCCAAGCGGAAAACAGAACGTATGATGGAAGCAAATCCGTGAATATAACAGGCATTAAGTTGGTGAGAGAGGATGGCATATATTATGATGAGCCAGAAACTTTTGTCAATACGAACGGTCTGCGGGGAACGCTGGAAAAGGCGGACGCAGGAACGTATCAGAGCGTAACGCTGCCGACGCTTACCCTGACAGGGACAGATGCAGACAACTATGAACTGATTCAGCCGGATGCTCCGGTTCGGTTGCTTCCGGCGGTAACAATTTCCAAAAAGGCAGCGCCGGTAATCCAGACGATGGATAAGAGCTATGTCTATACAAAGGATACCGTGGAAACGATCGATCTGACAGAACTTCTTCCGGCAGACTGCGGAGAAGCTGTTTTTGAAACACCAAAAGGATCAGGAGAATTTGGGTATTATAAGGTTGATCCGACCGTAAACGGCAGTGTCCTGTCCTACACGGTGGGAAAGACAACAATGGAAGATCTGCAGAAGAATGAGGTCGGAGAGCTTGTGATTCCGGTGCAGATGACAAATTATGAGGACACGGAGATCAAATTTACGCTGCGTCTGCGTGATCAGATTACGGTGAGTCTCCAATCAGGAACGGAAGTACAGTTGGAAAACAACGGATTGACTTATGGAGAGCCGCTGTCGAAGCTGATCTTTAAAGAAGCAGTTTTTACGGACGAAGACGGAAATCCTGTTAAAGGTACGTTGGGCTGGAAGGACGGTACATTGATACCGAAATTCGGACAGACGCAGGCAGACTGGCAGTTTATCCCGGCAGATATCGGGTATAAAACGGTTGAAGGATCGGTTGCAATTGTGGTCAATCCGGCAACGCCTACTGTTGAAACGCCTGCCGTCGTGGCAGAGAGAACCTATGATCCGACGGTAACGCTGAAAGACAGTGATTTAAGTGGCGGCGTTGTAAAGGGCATAGACGGAACGGTACTGGACGGAACCTGGAGCTGGAAACAGACCGGAATTATCCCGACTGTGAACAACAGCGGATACGAAGCGGTATTTATGCCGACCGGTGTGAACTGTTATACAGCCGTCAGCACAACGGTTCAAGTGAAGGTTCAGAAAGCGGAGCCGGTCATTACACAAAATCCGACGGCAGCCGAGATCACCTATGGAGTAACACTTGCAGGTTCTGCATTGAGCGGCGGAACGGTGAAGCACAGTGCTTCCGATACTATAGTGAGTGGAAGCTTTTCCTGGAAGGATGCCACAATCAAGCCGAATGTTGCAGACAGCAATCAGACGGCATATACCGTAGTATTCACACCGACTGATACAGATAATTACAAGACTGCAGAAACAACGGTGACGCTGAACATTAAGCGTGCAAAGAATGCACCGAATTTCCCGGAAAGCCATATGGATGTGAAGTATGTCTGCAGGAAGGTTAAGGATGTACAACTGCCGGACGGCTGGGAATGGGTAGCAGCAGATCAGGAAACGGAGCTGAATGTCGGAGAACAGGTTAATGCAACTGCTGTTTATACCGGTGAAGGTCATGGAAATTATGAAACGGAAAGTACCGTCATCAAGATTACACGTCTTGCATGCACGCATACGGATACGAAGCTGAAGGATGTAGTCGCTGCAAGCTGTGGTAAGGAAGGTTATACAGGGGATACAGTCTGCAAGGATTGTGACATTCTGCTTGGCACGGGAAGCACGACCGAAGCACTTACGCACGATTACCGCGAAAGTGGACGGAAAGCGCCTACCAGCTATGCAGAAGGCGAGATCATTTATACCTGCATACACTGTAAAGACAGCTACTCTGTAAAAATTGCAAAACTGCCGGACAGCGGTAATGACGGAGAAGCAGCGGATGGAGACGGTGGTGGCTCATCCGGATTACCGGCAGGTACTACTGCAACACCTGTGCCAACAGCAGGTGAAAAGGCACAATCCCCTGCACCCGCACCTTCATCCGAACCTGTATCTGCACCTTCATCAAAGCCTGCATCCACACCGATGCCTTCGGACAATAATAAGGGAACAAAGGATCCCTTCATCAAGGGCGAAGACGGTAAGGAAGGCTGGCAGGTGATTGAATCGCAGACCGATGGAGCCAAAGAGGGCGAAACGATTCATGTGGATATGAATGGAGCAACCACAGTTCCCGGAACGATCTTTGACAGCATCCGGGGCAGAGATATTACGGTTACCTTTGATTTAGGTGGCGGTATTCTCTGGACGGTAAACGGTCTGGATGTAACGGCACAGAGTGCAAAGGACATTGATTTTGGTGTAACGATGGGCGAGCAGGCAGGAAGAAATATTCCCGTTGATGTGATCAACAATGTTACAGGAGAACGCTATTCCATGAATCTGACACTGGCGTACGAAGGGGAATTTGGCTTTACCGCTACGCTCACGGTTAATATGGATGCTGCGAATGCAGGACTTTATGCGAACCTGTTTTATTACAATTCGGAAACCGAAGAACTGGAGTTTATGTGTGCCGGCAAGATCGATGAAGCAGGAAACACGGAACTGACCTTCAATCATGCATCGGATTATACAATTGTGATTGATACTGAGCCGATGAACGGAGCCGTGCAGGATGGAACTGCGGATGAACCGGACGACACCGGGGCAGCGTCTTCCGGACAGACCGCGGATGAAGCAGTAGACGGTAATTCCGGAAATGTATTCGGTAATGGAATCTTCCGGATTCTGATTGGAGCAGCTATAGTAATTGTTATTGCAGCAGTTGGTGCGGTCTGTGTACTGCGCCGGAAGAAGGAAGATCAGAAACAGTAATCATTGCTTTTCCTTATTCCTTTATAAAAATCCCACAGAAACTTCCTTACTACAGGAAAGATCTGTGGGATTTCTTTTGCTTATAAACGATTTATCAAATTTTAAAGCTGCTTCTAAGCGATTTATTTTGCCTGCTCAAGAGCAAGAGTTACGGTTGTGATATCACAAACTTCAGTCGGTCCGTAGTACTGGATTGCACCGGGATACTTGAAGCAGGTATCAACAGACCATTCTTCACGGTGAGCTTCGAAGTACTTGAACGGTGCACCGTCAAGTTCAACAAGCGCTTTCTTGATAACCGGCTTGTCTTCTCCATGTCTTCTTTCAATGTTCATCATCTTGGTGATCGGCATGCCACCTGCAACCCATTCACTTGCGGGAGCAGAAAGGTTGGAAACCTTGGATAAGTAGCCATTGTAACCATACTGGATGAGCATGAATGCATTGTATCCTAAGGAGTAGCAGTAATCGGAGTCAAAGTTGGAAGGGAAAGCACATCTTCCTTCATAACCTAAGAAGTGATGAAGGGCACTGAACTTACCGTTGTAGGTTCCAGCTGCTTTTCTTGCTGCTAATTTATCTTTAACAAGAGCAGAGAATAACTTCTCGGATTCGATCAGGGAAACCTGAACATTTCCGTGAGGATCTCTTTCCAGGAATAACTGCTGCTGGATTGCCTGAGGAAGGATTGCGAATACTTCCATGGATTCCTTGGTTAAACCTTTCTCGATGAAAGCGTACTTTTCTTCCCAGGTAGGAAGTTCGTTGAAGGCATCAGCCTTGCTTCCAGCAAGAAGTTCGTTGATTTCCTGAATTAATACGGAGAATTCCGGTACGAATTCAACAACACCTTCCGGAATGATTGCAACACCGAAGTTCATTCCCTTAGCAGCTCTTGCAGCTACGGAATCAGCGATGTAATCAGCGATTGCGGAAAGGGACATCTTCTTAGCAGCAACTTCTTCGGAGATCAGACAGATGTTCGGCTGGGTTTCCAGAGCACACTCTAAGGCAACGTGGGAAGCGGAACGACCCATAACCTTAACGAAGTGCCAGTACTTCTTAGCGGAGTTTGCATCTCTTTCGATGTTACCGATGATTTCGCTGTAAGTCTTGGTTGCGGTATCGAAACCGAAGGAGCATTCGATATCTTCATTCTTTAAGTCACCGTCGATGGTTTTCGGGCATCCGATTACCTGAACGCCGGTGTTGTGTGCTGCAAAGTACTCTGCGAGAACAGCAGCGTTTGTATTGGAATCATCACCACCGATGATAACGATAGCGGTAATGCCATGCTTCTTGCAAACTTCAGCAGCGATTGCGAACTGCTCATTAGTTTCAAGCTTGGTTCTGCCGGATCCGATGATATCGAAACCACCGGTGTTACGGAACTGGTTGATGTATTCGTCAGTCATAACGATATAATCATCCTCGATCAGTCCGCTCGGACCACCCTTAAATCCGTAAAGCTCGTTCTCTTTGTTGGTTGCCTTTAATGCATCGTATAAACCGCAGACAACGTTGTGTCCACCAGGAGCCTGTCCGCCGGAAAGGATAACGCCGACGATCTGCTTCTTCATATCGGAAGTGTTCTGACCCTTCTCAAAAGTAATTTCCTTCTTACCATAGGTATTCGGGAAAAGTGCTTTGATCTTCTCCTGATCAGCAACACTCTGTGTTTCCTCGCCTTCCTTTACGCAGATATCTGCAATGCCGTGTCTGAGCATGCCCGGAAGTTTGGGAGCATACTCATATCTGGCCTTCTGTAATGGTGAAATGCTCATGTTACGTCTCTCCTTTATTATTTTGGTAACTATTTGACACGATATTCATTCGATCGTGCAAAGTTCCTTCTTTTTGCATACAGTATAATTCTAATATATTTTAGGAATAAAGTAAACCGTTGTGTTGAAAATATTATGAAACAATGTAATGGTCCAGCCTCCCATTGAATCAGCGGATATTGCATCGGCTAAAATATAGCCGGTGTTCCCATATTAAGTGTTATTCTGCATGAATGTAAACATTATGCTGCATCAATGTCAAGCATTATTTTACATCAGTGCCAAGCATTATTCTGCATGAATGCAAACATTATTTTACATCAGTGCCAAGCGTTATTCTGAAGGAATACCAATACTATTGTACATGTGTGTAAGCAGTACTCTACACAAATGCAAGCATTACCCTGTGTGGCGCTGGATAGACAAAAACAAGACATAACATGGGGAAAAGCAATCAAAGGAAGGATGTCATGAAGAAAATGGACATAATGGCTCAAGTTATGAAGAAAATATCCAAAATAAAGTGATTGCATCAAGGAGAAGGCAAGCAATCATGCCGAAAATGGATATAATGGAGTGAATCATGAAGAAAAAGTCCAAAATAAAGTGATTGCATCAAAGAGAAAGCAAGCTTCCGTGATAAAAATGGACATAAAGGCTCGAGTTATGAAGAAAAAGTCCAAAATAAAGTGATTGCATCAAGGAGAAAGCAAGCAATCATGATAAAAATGGATATAATGGCTCAAATCATAAAAAATAATCCAAAATTAATTGCCAGTGATGCTCCACAAAATATGAGCAGAAAACCTCCAATAGGAACTTGCAAAAGCACAGCGTCCGTCATATAATAAATCTGTATCCGGCAGATGTCTTACGGATACAAATAATAAATTCAGAAGAAAGCGAGGTATGCGTGATGATTGAGACGAAGAGAATGATTGTAACTGAATATCGTATGGCAGCCCCGGGTTCTGAATTTTCGCATATGCGGCAGGGTATCTGAGGATCTTGCTTCCCTTAGCAGAATGATCCACTGTATGCATTCACAATATAGAGACAGATTTTGAACCATGGCTTTTCCTGTCATGGTTTTCTTTTGCCCTTTTTAAAGGAATTCATCTCACTTTCTTTCGAAAGAACAGGTTTCCCATACGATATTGCTTTATTTTATGAAACAAGTTGCCAGAAGCATTTGTCACTGAAAGCATAAAAATATAATTCAATAGTTTAAAACAGGAGATGAAAACCTTGAATAATGCAAAACAGGAGATGAAAATATTGAATAATCGAAATATGGAGAAAGAAAATACGGGAAAAGAAAACATGAGGAAAGAGAATATGAAGAAAGAAAATCGGGGACGAATCTGTGAAATACAGAAAAATCATTTTACCATTTATGATGGACAGAAAGAACTGCCCGCCAGATTAAAGGGCAGCTTTTATGAGAAAGAAGCAGCAGAGCTTCCGGTAGTGGGCGATTATGTGACATTTCTTTATAATCCGCAGGGCGATTCGGTGATTACGTCCGTAGGTGAAAGAACAAGCCTGTTGAAGCGACCGGATCAGGCAAAGACCGGAGTCGAGCAGTATATGGTTGCCAACGTGGATTATACCTTTATTGTGACGGCATTAAATCATGATTACAGCTACAACCGGATTGCAAGATATGTGAGTGTGGTATTGCAGGGAGGTTCCCTGCCGGTCGTGATTCTGACGAAAGCGGATCAATGCAGTAATTGCGGACGGTATTGTTCAGAGGTGGAGAGTATTTCGGATAAGGTGCGGGTGCATGCCATTTCGGCATTGTATGACATTGGAATGGAGGAACTTATGCAATACCTGCAGCCGGGGAAAACGATCTGTCTCATGGGATCCTCCGGTGCCGGAAAGTCCACATTGTTGAATACGCTTGCACATGAAGAACGGATGAAAACCTCTGCAACCCGGGAAAATGATTCCAAGGGCCGGCATACAACGACCTACCGGCAGATGTTGATATTGGAAAACGGCGTAACCATCATTGATACGCCGGGTATGCGGGAAATTGGCATGGCAAATGTCGGGGAAGGAATCGAAGACACTTTTTCGGACATTGTGGCACTTACCACACAGTGCAAATTCAGTAATTGTAGGCATGATACCGAACCGGGCTGCGCTGTGAAAAGAGCGATCGAAAACGGAGAGCTGTTGAAGGAACGCTTCCTGTTATATCAGAGTCTACACAGCGAAAATCAGAGAAACTATGCAAAGAAGAAGCAGATTTCCAAATGGGTAAAGGAAATGAAGGAAGAGAAAAGAAACAGAGGAGACCTCATATAAGGAATGGAACAAGTTTGTTTCCAAGAAAAGAGGCGGTTGAACCGGAGAGGGATCCATGGCAGCATGAGAGATAGATCCGAAAGAGAAGGAAGTTCATTGGATCGAAAAGAAGATCGACAAGCAGCGAAAGGAGTGATCTGTTTTATGAAAAAACGATATGTTTCCGCTCAGTAGTCTGAGCTTAAATAAATAGGAACACCTAAGCTCAGATGAATCCTAAAGGACATAAATTAGGAGGATCAAAATGAGCTATTTACGAGCAGAAGAAATTCTGCCCAAAGAATTAATTGAGGAAATTCAGCAGTATGTCGATGGAAAGTCCATCTATATTCCAAGCATTGAAAAGAAGAATTGGGGAAGCCGGACGGACACCCGGGAAGAGCTTCAGGAGAGAAACAGAAAGTTATTTGAGGCATACCGGAATGGAGCAACAGTAAAATCTTTAGCCGGAGAATACTTTTTATGTGAGAAAAGTGTTCAGAGGATTATCCGGAAGGAACGGCTATCTGCTCTGCCGAAAGGAGGCGGAACGGATGAAACGTGATTTCCAGGAAGACTGGTCTGAAAGAGAAGCGCATCGGATCGAAAATTCGGTGCGGATTTACAAACGCTGTGGTGGCTGCGGAAAACGGCAGGAATTTCGAAACAGCGGAAAGTTCCGTGTGAATGCGAACGGGAACTGTGTGGATGTCTGGCTGATTTACCGATGCAGGAAATGTAAACATTCTTGGAATCTGACGATTTACGAACGGATGCGCCCGTCGAAAATTCTGCCGGAGGAATACGATCGGTTTCTTGCAAACGATGAGGAACTTGCGCTGGAATATGGAAAGAACATTGGATTTTTAAAGAAAAATCATGCAGAATTTGCAAATTAAATCAATTAGATATTGCTGAGTTTGTCAAGTAAAACAAAGTAAGGGAGTTTTGGGTGGTGGCCGGTTCCAGACCGACCACCATTTTTATATGGTTACGACAAGCTATATGGGGTATGTTTCAAATAACCAGTATTTTGATATGTTTCAGATAACTACTATTTTGGTCTATTTCAAACCACCGGTATTTTTATGGTTACGACACAGCCCCCATCGTTCCGGATTTCCAGCGTGCCGCCATGAACTTTCACAATTTTCCTGGTCATGGAAAGTCCCAGACCGTGCCGGCCCTGCAGGAGTTCATCCGAATTCTGAATTACCGCTTCGTCTATTCCACAGCCGTTGTCCCGGATTTCGATCCACACATTTTGATCCTGCACAGATTCGGAAATACTTATGGCGCAGCCGTCCGGATTATGAACGATACTGTTATGGATAATGTTAAAGAAGGCCCTGCCGAGCAGACTTTCATCACCGGAAACAATCGCATTTTCTGCACGGAGATCCACGTCAATCGAATATGACTCGCTGAGATTGTTGTAGATGTCACAGACCGTCTCGCGGAGCAGCGGGCATACGGGTACAGGATGCTTTTTGGAGGGCTGCATGTCATATTCCAGAGAAGAAATTAAATTCAGATCCTCGATCAGCTTTTTGATTTTGATGCTCTGCTTCCTGACTGACGCAGCCTTTTTTCGGTCGTTTTCTGTAAGATGCGGTGAATGCTCCAGTTCTTCGGCATTACCCAGGATGATGGCAAGCGGAGTCCGGATGTCGTGGGAGATTCCGGCAATCCAGTTTACGCGGGCTTTCTCCCTTTCGGAAAGGAGTGCATTTTTGTAGAGCATGGATCTCGAGGTCTGGTTAAGGTTTCGCCGGACGTCACGGAAGATTCCCTTTTCGGACAGGTTGACTTCCTTTTCATTCCGCAGATCATTGATTGCCGAAGTTATGGCCTTTAAGTTGCCATAAAGCTTCCTGCCGAAAATCAGACTTAAGAAAAGCGCAATGGCAAGATTGATAAAAAGGATGATCACAAGTCTTTCAGGCAGGGAGTCAAACCATTTCATGGAATAGATCAGCTCGTACTTCCCGACTGCATTTTTCGGAATGCCGAGAATGAGAAGTCCATAGTCTTCCGCACGGACAAAAACCGGATAATCACACAAAAACCAATGGGTCAGCTTCGCAATGTCCCGGATGGAATAGTGCGTGGGAATATCATCGGGCTGGTTTTCGGACCAGATGATCTCTCCATTGTCAGCTAAGAGAATGCACCAGTAGTCATCCGGAATCGTTCCATTGGAAAGCGTATATCCCGTGTCGGTTTCCTGCAGATTCCGGGCAATGTCTTCCAGAATGGATTTGGGAGAATGCTCCTGCAGCAAAAGGTCTGTGTCAGAGGCAAGGGTTCCCAGACCCAGAGCATTTATAATAAGAAGCAATGTGGCAATCACAGCGGCCACGAACGAAAAGCTTAAAAATATTTTTATGGTAGTTTTATTCATTTTCCGATACCCACTTATATCCCAGTCCTTTTACCGTAACAAGATGAACAGGAGCTGACGGATTTTTTTCGATTTTTTTCACGCAGTCTGCGGATGTGCACCATCAGCGTGTTTTCATGTCCGTAATATTCCTCGCCCCACGCCGCAAGACACAGGGCATCGTTGGTAACAATTTTGTTTTTGTTTTCCCATAATTTCTTTATGAGAATCAATTCCTTCGGCGTCAGCGGAGTCTCTTTTCCATTCCGGATAATCGCAGCTTTTTCAAAATCAACATATTGATCCCCAGCAGAAAACCCCGTTTCTTTATGCACGGTTGTGTATGTCCGGCGGAGCAACGCTTTTACCCGCAGGATCAGCTCGGAAAGCAGAAACGGTTTTACAATATAATCGTCTGCACCCAAATCAAAGCCGCGCACTTTATCCTCGGCCTCACCCCTTGCGGTTAGAAAAATGACGGGAGCGTCAGAAATTTCACGCAGGGCTGTGTAGAGCATAAAGCCGTTCCCGTCAGGCAGGTTGACATCCAGTAAAAAGAGTGCCAATGGCTGGGACTTTGCAAGTGAAACGGCCTTTGCACAGGTGTCCGCAGTATAAACTTGAAAGAAGCCCGCATCAAACAGGGCGTTCTGTACCATCTGCAAAAGCTCAGGCTCATCGTCCACAATCAGGATTTTCTTGTTCCATAATTCTTTCATAGTAATCACCACAAAGATCGTATCATAGATCCGTTCATGTTGAAACAGGGGAACGCCGGAAATGCAAAAATTAAGGTTGCGTTAAGGTTGAATTAAGTTTGAGGAAAGGCAGGCGTGTTACGATCTGGTTATCTTAAAGAAAAGAGGTTAATCAGTATGAAAGAAATTGTAAAAACAACGGATCTGACGAAACGATATGGTGACCTATGCCCGGTCAATCACCTGGATCTGTCAGTGAAGGAAGGAAAGATTTACGGATTTTTGGGGCCGAATGGGGCAGGGAAGTCTACAACGCTGAAAATGCTGTTAGGACTTGTACACCCGACAGCAGGTGAAATTGATCTGTTCGGGCAGCGGTTTACGGAGAAAAGCCGTCTTTCCATTTTGAGAGATATCGGGTCGTTAATCGAATCGCCGTCCTATTACGGACATCTTACGGCAAAGGAAAATTTAAAAATATATACGACGATTCTCGATCTGCCGGATCGTAATATTGACGAGGTCCTGAAGATTGTCCGTCTGGACAGGCAGGGGAACAAGAAAACGTCCCAGTTTTCCCTTGGCATGAAACAAAGGCTGGGGCTTGCCAGCGCCCTTCTTTCTTTTCCCAAGCTCCTCATTTTGGATGAGCCGACGAACGGACTTGATCCGTCGGGAATACAGGAAATGCGGGAACTTGTCAAGTCGCTTCCGCAACAATACGGCATGACGGTAATCGTATCCAGCCACCTGCTTTCGGAAATCGACCAGCTTGCAGACGACATTGGGATTATTGCAAATGGAAAAATGTGTTATCAGGGGGCGCTTTCGAACCTGCACGAAACCGATCGGAATAAGTCCCTGGAGCAGATTTTTCTGGATCTGACCGGAAAGGACAGGAGCTTATGATCAGACTGATAAAATGTGAATATAAGAAAACAAAACGAAAGTATCTCTTTCTCACGGCGTTTGCCGCGCTTGTTTTAATGAGCGTGTGGGCTTTTTACGGGGACATGAGCAGTGATTTTATCAGACGGAACGGATATAGCATGTTTCTCTATCAGTTTCCGCTTGTCAATGCGATCTTCTTTCCTTTGCTGTGTACGGTGATCGCTTCCCGGCTCTGTGATCTGGAACATAAGGGCAGCAATTTCAAACTGCTCTGTACGATGGAGGACAAAGGAAAGCTCTTTGACGCAAAATTGCTTTATGGACTGATGATCGTCCTTTCCGGTGTGATCCTGTTCTGGATCGTGACGATGGTATATGGGAAAATGGCAGGCTTCACAGAAAAGCTCCCGTTAAGTAATTATCTGCTTTATCTCCTGTTTACGATCGTTCCGACGGCTGCCATCTATACCTTTCAACACTCGCTGTCCATGATTTTTAAGAATCAGGCAATTCCGTTCTTCGTTGGAGTAATCGGAGAGTTTGTCGGTCTGTTTTCCATGTTTCTACCGCAATTTCCGGTTTTGCGGAAAGCGGTATTGTGGGGATATTATGGAGCTTTACAGTTTGTCGGACTCTTTGGCTGGGATAAGGAGACAAGGTATGACCATGCTTATTTTGCAGTACTGCCTCTTGACTGGCCGGCATTTGCCTTACTGATTGGTCTGATGATTCTGACTTATGTCATTGGAAAATACATTTTTAGCAGGAAGGAGTTTTAAAGATGTTATTTAAATTAATCAAAGCAGAAAGATTGAAATTGAAGCGGTCACCGCTCTGGCTGGCATTTTTGTTTATGCCAGTGATACCGGCACTGCTCGGGACGTTAAATTATATGGCGAATATTGAAATTTTACAAAGTAAATGGTTTAGTCTCTGGACGCAGCATACCTTATTTATGTGCTATTTCTTTTTGCCGATCATGATCGGGATCTATTCCTCTTACATGATGCGGCAGGAGGAAAACAACCGTAACTGGAATAAGGTTTTATCAATGCCGGTGTCAAAGAATCTTGTGTTTATTGCCAAACTTGTACAGGTCTTTTTTATGATCCTTTTCAGTGAAATATGGATCTGTACCCTGTTTGTGATATCCGGAAAGGTGATTGGTCTGACGTCTGCCATTCCGTGGGGAAAGCTGGTGATCTGGTGCCTTTTCGGAACACTTGGTGGTACGGTAATCGCAGCCATACAGCTGATGATTTCCCTTTTTGTCAAGAGCTTTGCGCTTCCCGTCGGAATTGCACTCGGAGGTGGTTTATCCGGACTGGTGTTCCTTGCAAAGCATCTGGGGCATATCTGGCCCTATTCGCTTATGGCATACGGAATGAATTCCAATGCACCGCAGGAACTGCTTGAATCGGGATATGTGTGGTTTGTTGTGATCTGCATCGTGTATATCGTCCTGTTTATGACGATCAGCAGTACGATTCTGAGTAAAAGGGATATCTAGATGTAACAGTTCAGCCATGCTTATTCATAAGTTGCTTATAGCAACTTATTTCATATCGGGCGTCTGCCCTATAGAAAAGATTGCACAAGCTGTCCTTAGTGAGCAAGCTCCCACGCTCAGCTTGTACAATTTTTCTGCATGGCTGAACTGTTGCGTTATATCTTAATCTGTACCCACTTTCCTTGTTTAAAGCGCACAGTTGCAAAGATAAAACGTGAAATCTGATCACCGAGCACGCCCATCCAGATTCCGATGATGCCGAAACCAAGTGTATACCCAAAGAGGTAGGAAACGACGGTACGGATGATGGTGACGCTGATGGTAGAGGCAATCGCGGTGTACAACGTATCACCCGCACCCCGCAGGCAGCCCATGTAGATGACCTGACAGATCTGGAAGATCACGACGAAGATGATCACATGCATGATGCTTACCCCGATTGCGATAATATGTTCTTCCTTGAAAAACAGGTGATACAATCCGCTTGCACCAAAGTAATAAATGCCGACCAGACACACCGCGATAAAGGCTCCGATGAGACGGCAGGTGCGTCCGTATTCCTTGGCAAGATCCGGATCTCCGGCACCCAGGCTTCGTCCGATCAGCGCAACTGCAGTGGATTGCAGACCGTCCCCGAAGGAGAAGGACAGTGCCATGATGTTCATTCCTACCTGATGGGCAGCCATCGCATCCGTTCCCTGATCGGCGGCCATAATGGCAGTCAGCATGAAGCCGATCCGCATGAGGACCTGCTCGAAGAACACACTGTAGCCAACTTTAATGAGGTTTAAAAAGGCGGCAGCGGTAGGTCTGATTTTATGGCTCATAATATAAGGAAGGCTGATAAAATTATCTTTTTTGAAAATAGAAGAAATGCTCATAATACATGCCACTACCGTTCCGGAAACCGTTGCGAGGGCAGCCCCCTGGATTCCAAGAGCCGGGAAGCCGAAGTGACCGTTAATCAGCAGATAATTCAGAATGATGTTGATGACATTGGAGGTTACGTTGGTACGCATGGTAATCTTGGTGTTTCCCGCACCTCTCTGTGCAGAATTAATTCCCATTTGAATACAGTTGAAAATCATGCCGCCCATAACAATACGGAAGTAAGCAACCGCCCCGTCATGGGTATCGGCGGTAGATCCGCAGAAGTTCATGATCGGATCGGCAAAGGCAACAAGGCCGATGCTCAGAATGACAGCAGCTACGATAATAAACAGGACCGCCGTGTAGAGGATTTCATTGGCGGAGTCCTGCCGCTGCTCCCCACGCCTTCTGGCAACCAATGCGGAAATCGCCACGTTCAGCGCAAAGAATAATGCAAGTCCCAGCAATTTCGGCTGCGTGGTAAGTCCTACGGCTGCGACGGCACTGGAACCAAGGGAACTTACCATCAGGGAATCGATGAGCCCCGCAAAAGCCACGAAGAAGGATTCCACAATCGCCGGCCACGCCATGTCGATGGTGATTTTTAAAGTGTCTTTATGATAGTTGTTTTTTGGTTTCTGAAAGTAATTCGTGATGTTGTTCATAGAAATCGTTCCTTAGCTGTCATTCCTGATTTTATCAAAGTATAGTTGATTTAAAGCAATTATACTATTAGTTTATCACAAAATTGAAAAAGTGAACGCCTACTTTTTCCCTTTGATAAAATCCGGAATGATAATCGGCTTTAAAGGGATGTTGGATTCCAGTGGCTTCGGAGGAAGAAGGGAAGGCGTTACCGGAACTTTATCCAAAGGAACAGAATACTTTGGCAGAATAGAAGGATGTTCCTTTGCAGTGGGAGTGGAAAAACCGGTCGCAATCAGAGTAACGGCAATGTCATCCGGATTTTCATCTGTTGAGACGGTTCCCCATATAATGTCAGCATTATTACCAACAATTTCCTGCACATAACTGATTGCAGTGTTCAACTCTACGAGGTTTAATCCTGCACTGCAGTTGATTAATACGTGGGACGCACCTTGCAGGTCGGTTTCTAAAAGAGGAGAATTGATTGCTTCTTTCATGGCATCCATAATAGCATTACGATCATTCACATGGCTAATGCCAATGTGCCCCAATCCCTTATGACCGAGAACGGATTTCAGGTCATTGAAATCCAGATTAATTAATCCACAATTATTAATGATGTTAGTAATCGCTTCTATCGTATTTTTTAGTATGGAATCTGCAAGCTCAAAAGCTTCCGCTACCGTCAGATTTTTATCGGTATTTGTAAAAAGCCGGTTGTTTGGAATAACGAAGAGAGTGTCGATTTGTTCGGTTAATTTCTCAATTCCTACCTCTGCAGATTTTTCCTTCTTGCAGCCTTCGAAGGAAAAAGGTTTTGTTACGACGGCAATGGATAAAATGTTCATTTCCTTGCATAAACGAGCTATAACAGGAGTGGCACCGGTACCGGTTCCACCACCCATGCCAGCGGTCAGAATAGCCATGTTGCACCCACTGAGGATCGATTTAATAGCGTCTTCACTTTCTTCGGCGGAAGCACAGCCGATTTCCGGATTGCCGCCGGCACCGAAGCCGCCGGTAAGCTTTGGACCAATTGTCAGAGTTTGTGCTGCCTGGGAATTGTTTAAGACCATTTGATCTGTATTGATTGCTACGTATTCCAGTGAGTCAGAACAAGTATTGCTGTTTACCATACGATTCACTGCATTGTTTCCTCCGCCTCCAATACCGATCACCAGAATCTTTGGATTGATTGTACTTGTGTTTTTGACCTCAATCATAGTAATTTTAATCTCCTTTGAAATGTCTTTTTTTTGGATTTTTATTGTGCACTCATGCAAAACAATAATTGCATAAATGCAAATTTATAAATAAGTTATACAGGACATCTGATGATGTGTCAATACAAAAATTGCAAAAATGCAAGATTAATATGTTGCGATAATGCGAAAAAAGTTTTATAATGTGCCTGTAATCAGATATGATTTGCAGGGTAGAAGATTTTGCTTAATGGTTGAATATGAGGAATGGGAAGATGGAATTAGGAGAACGAATTAAGAAAAGAAGAAAAGAATTAGGAATCAGCGTGGACTTTGTTGCCAAAGAACTGGGGGTTTCAGTATCTACCGTATATCGTTACGAGGATTCCAGTATTGAAAAGATTCCGGTTCATGTATTTGACAGTCTATGTCGTATCCTGCAGACAACGCCAACCAGATTAATGGGAAATGAGGTAGATGAAGATACGATATTGCCGGAAAACTTCGGAAGCCCACAGGAAGCGATGGAATTTATCTTGAAATTACCGACCCTCGCAGCCTATGGAGGCTATGATCTGGATAAGTTGGATGATAGGAAAATCATGGAATTTGCCAATGAAATTTTGCAGCAGTTGAAACTGGTTAGTTATAAATATAAGTGATGGGAATAGAAAATGCGGACAAGAGAGGATATTATACGGTACGCACGTGAATTGCGGAGAGAATATCATACGCAAAATCCATATAAACTGGCAGAGCATTTTGGAATCCGGGTGGTGGATGGGTTTCACACAGATGTGTCACGGAAAGCGTTTACTGTTAAAATGGAAACTTATCCAACCATGATTATGTTGAATGCAGCGTATGATAAAAAGTCCAGAATGGTATTATGTGCACACGAACTGGGACATGCTTTGCTGCATGAAGAAGGGATGAATCATTTCTCGGTTAACGAAAAGAATGTATTTACCAATACAGAATATGAAGCAAATTTATTTGCGGTAAGTTTGTTATTTGATGATGACCAGTTCAATATGCCGATTTCGGAAATGTCGAACTATATTTTAAAGAGTATACTGGATTGGAATATCAGGGAGAAGTAAATATGGAAGAAAAAAAGAGTATGGCAGAACGTGAGAAATTGATAACATCAGAACATATTGCGCAGGCGGCAGATGAAATTATATCTCCATTATATAAAACGAAAGGGGGAACTCCTCCCCAAATAGTTGTTTGGTGGAAAGATAGGTATATAGGAGCACGAAATCTTAGGCGTGAGGCATGTAAATATGCTAATGGAGGGGATTATCCAAGCGAAGAAGATATA
>CAVHRK010000111.1:0-3984 GCA_963638365.1 Anaerobutyricum sp.
TCATTATAGAAAATGAATAGGACACTGAAAATCTACCCTAAAATTATGCGCTTACTGTCGATGTAGCATCGACTTTGGGACAAAAAGAAAGACCGCCATTAGATTTCTCTAATAAACGGTCAACATTTTTTCTAAAACTTCATAAGCTCCGTCAAATCCACTAACAGAATACTGTCATCAGACCTCACTTCATTCAAAACAGCTTCTGTAAATCCGGATTTCGAGAAAAGCACATAGTAAGAATTCTTTCTGTTCATACTGAACACATCCGCTTTTGCTTTCAAATCCTTTAATACAGAAATATCCAACTTCTCATTGCGCCACTTACACTCTCCGAAAAGATAATCTTTTCCGTCATTTGCAATTAAATCAATTTCTTCCTGACCATGCGTTGCAGTATTGGTTCCCCACCATCTTCCGATAGATGTATATAATATCGGCAGTTCTCCTTTGGCATTCTTCGCGTTCAAATAATCCATGCAGACTTTTTCAAAAACCAGACCCATATAACTGTAATAATCCGGCCTAATTCGTTTTTCCCATACTGCCTGCTGTGCCCCGGTTTCAATCAATGTTCTGTTGGCAAATACATATCGGTACCAAAATCGAAACATAAAGTCTGAAATGCCATAAATCGTTTTTCGGGATGATTCCTTTTCTCCAAATGGTGTTTCTTTATGAAGGATTCCAAGTTCGCACAAGGTTTTAATATATTTCAGGCACTTGGCTGAGTCCTCGCCGATTTTTGTGGAAATCTCATTTGCTTTGGTATATCCGCTTGCAATCGCTTCTATTATCGCACTGTATACACCCGGTTCCTGCACTTCCTGACGCAATAGTAACAATGCTTCTTCATAAAGATAAGAAGTTACTTTCAGATAGGCTCTCTTAATATTTTCCTCGAAACTTTCCTTCTCATTTATCTGTTGCAAATACAATGGTGTTCCACCATATGCACCATACAGCATAAGCTTTTCTTCATCAGAAAAACCAGTCATAAACTTAGAGCTTGTCTGATAAGTAAATGGCTTCATATGAAGCTGCGCAGTTCTTCTTCCAAAAAGAGGACTTTTAGAACCAAGTACTTCTTTTTCCATAAATCCCATATAGCTTCCACTCAGTATTAAAAACAGCTTTCCACTTATCAGTTTATGGTCAATCAGATGTTGGAGTTCTGACAATAATGCCCTGTTTTTCTTCACAAGGTAAGGAAACTCATCAATAACCAGTACCAGTTTTTTGTTACCTTGCCTTTCATCAATATAAGACAGCGCATTACTCCACGACGAAAACGGTTCCAAATTGTTTTCCTCATAAAACTGAAACACAAGCGATGAGAATTTTTCAAGATTTAGCTTATTATTGCTCTGCTCTGCTGAATAGAAAATCGCATCCTTATTCTTACAAAATTTGTTCAGCATAGTTGTCTTACCTACACGCCTGCGACCATACAGTACGAATAATTGAAATCTGTCTTGTAAATATAATTCCTCTAAGTCTGCAAGCTCTTTTTCTCTACCTACGAACACTTCCTGCATCGAACTTCTCCTTTTCATAACTCCAGAGTAATTTACTTTGAAGTTAATTATTAAGCATTCTTTCCATTTTGTCAATGAGATTCTATTATTTACAGACTTGTTTCCTCTTCATCTATAAACGACCCATGTGACCTAAATTTAGATTAGCATAAACACTTACCTTCTGTGCTGCGGACTCATACTGAATATAATAGTCCTGCTTTTCCGTATGGATATGTTGCTGTCTGGCAACAAATGCATATCCTTTGCCAAGTTCCATAAGGAATTTTTGCAAATTGGAAAGAATACTCTTCTCAAGGTCGCTTTCCGTAAAATCGGTATTTTGAGCAAAACCCAAGAACTCAGCAATTACCGGACTCTTGATAAACTCATATTTATCATTCTGATAACCGGCAGTCAATTCCTTCATCTCATTTTCCACAAGGTCCTGACGCTGTGTCTGGAGCATTCGATAATAGTATTGTGAGGAAATATTACGCTGTAGAGTGGCTACACTCCAAGTCTGCTCTAACGCTTCTTTCTCATACCAATCTCTAGCATCTTTATCATTCACTTGCAACAAGGTACGGTAATGCGTCCAAGATAGAAGTAATTTTCCACTTGCCGAGTGGAAAATCTCAGGATACGTTTTGTAAAACGAATAAAAATGATACAAATTTGTTTTCGTGTATCCTTTTCCATATTCCGCAGTCAATTCTTTTGCAAGCTTCTTTATAATACTTGCACCATACTCTGCTCTATTATCTCCTTGCAACTCTTCCTCGGCAATACGATAACCAATAAGCCAGTTTCTCTGCACAAGTGCCGAATTTACTGCTTGATAAGCTGCTTTTCATGAGGATTCAATAATCCCCGCACATATCTTTTAAAATATCATCGCTTTTCACATAACTACTCATAATGCTATTCTGCCCGATGTTTACCAAATCATTCTCCATATCATATCTACTCCTTCTTATAGAAACTTCTTCAGTTTACCTTTAAACACTCGCACCTATGTGTCGTTCACTTTTATCTGTTTTTTGAACAGACAAATTCACCTTTTATAATGTCAATAAAGTTTTAAAGTTTGAATAAACAAGTTTTATTAAATCAGGCTCTTTCAATGCTTTTGCTATAAGTTCATATTCCCTTAGCAAATAACTCGGCTGATATTTTTTCCCATCAATCTTAGAATATGGCCCATCGCTTTCCACTAAGATTTTCTCTCTCGGAATAAGCCTTATCCTTTCCGAATTACTCAACATACCGGCATTTATTGAAAAATAGCAGTCCAAGTCAATAAATTCTTGCTGCTCTTGCAAGCTTCCCGTAAACCAATGTAAAATACAGCGTCTTGGTCTCCATCTGTCTATTATTTGCAATACTTCTTTTTCTGCCCCTCTAATATGAACAGACATTATCTTATTGTTCTTTGCGCATACTTCAACAATTCTATCAAAGAATTCCAACTGCTTATCTTTCGGCATTCCTGTTTTTCTAGTAAAATCTAAACCAATTTCTCCAACATACTCTGTTTGAGGGAGCAAATACATAAAATCATCCAAATCTTTCTTCTTCAAACCGTCTTCGAGTGGATGAAAACCTAATGCAAACTTGATATATTTACTTTCCCCAAACATTCTCTTGCAACTCAAAAACACTCCTGGCGAATTTGTTACACATAATGTATATTGCTTTTCTTGGTCTATGTATTTATACAGTTCCGCATAATTTCTATACATATCCAAATGAAAATGTGTATCTATTAAACCTTGCATCTTAGCCCTCTATCAATTTCTTCATTCTCTCATCCGCAGAAAAAAGTTCTTCCAAGTCATGCATTGTAGACTTGTATACCTGCAAGAATTTATGCACTGCACTTTCATCCAAGTGCCCCGCCAATCGTATCATTCGCTTTATCTGTTCATCATCAATGCTCTTGTACCTATAAACCGAACTAACAACCGCACGTAAATCACTTGCTTTCTCTGATTCCCCAAATTCATCTAAAAACTCCTTTGTTTCAGCAGTATAAGAATATTTATCGTCTTTGGTATCAATCAAGGAACTCTTACGAATTAAGCATGGATAACAGTACCCACAATTAACCGGATATTCGTTATACCCCTTTTCTCTATATCTCGCAAGACATGGGTGCGAGCACGAAATGGTATCCTTATAATGCTTTATAAAAGCAGGTTTGTCTTTTATACTGTTAACAATTTCTCTTTTTGTATTATATGCAAAGAAATTAATAATCGGGTTTTCAATTCCAACGCAGTCTAATATATCCTGAAAACCATTTAAAAAGTACGGATGCGTTGTTCTTGTACTGCATGTTCCTTTTCGTCCATTAGTTAATGGAATATTGAGACCAATAAATCCATTTTCCGGAATATAAACTGGCATATTTTTATCCAAAATTCCCGCAATAGACAGACCCGCACATAAGAATAGTAAAGAT
>CAVHRK010000112.1:0-58874 GCA_963638365.1 Anaerobutyricum sp.
CAACAATAAGATATGATAAAAGGTGGGATGTTAATGAAAGGATCATGTAATATGTATGGTTCTTTTATTATACAGAAAAACATAGTATGTGCTAATTCATCAGTACTTATGGTCGTAGCATGGCTGAGAGGATAGCATTAGTCTGTTTTTTTGATTTTAAGTTTTGACTTAAATTTCCCAAGTATTGATTTGTAAATTCATGAATTAAACGGTATAATAAGAAAGTCAGAAACAGTGAATGATATAGATTATAGAAAATTTTGAGGCTTTTTATATGATTAGTATTGTTGTGCCGGTATACAATGCGGTGAAATATATTGAAGAAACAATTAAGTCGGTTGTAAATCAGACATATAAAGACTGGGAACTTTTGTTAGTGGATGATTGTTCCAAAGATGATAGCGAGACAGTAATACAGGAAGTGCTCCGCTCGTTTGAGCAGGATGAGAGCATCAAAGGGCGTATTCGATTTATTAAAAAAGAACATAATGAGGGTGCAGCAAAAGCGCGTAATACCGGCATTATGGAAGCGCAGGGAAGATATATTGCGTTCCTGGATGCAGATGATATCTGGTATCCGGAGAAATTGCAGAATGAGTTGGATTTCATGCAGCTGCATGAGGCAGCCTTTGTTTATTCCTCTTATAAGTTTGGAGATGAGGATGCAGTGCCTACGGGGAAGGTCGCGCGGGTTCCTAAGCATCTGACTTATAAAGAGGCATTATCCAGAACAATTATTTTTACGTCAACGGTTTTACTTGATACGAAGAAAATTGACCGGGAACGGATTCTTATGCCGGATATTCCTTCAGAGGATACAGCAACCTGGTGGCGTATTTTGCAAACCGGGATCACTGCTTATGGATTAGACGAGGCATTGGTGATTTACCGGCGGCCTGCCAGTTCGCTTTCTTCCAATAAAGGTAAGGCCGTAAAAAGAATCTGGGGACTCTACCGCGAAATTGCAGATCTTGGTGTTTTATCTGCTGCATGGCATATGTTTGGCTGGGCGTTTAATGCGACGATGCGCAGAATATTGGATGATGCGATTCGTAATCATTTGGAATCTGTAAAACGCTTTACCGTGTTGCAACTTTCCATGCTTGGGCTTGTTTTGCACACACTGATTTATGCCGGAATCTGGTTTAGGGTATATTATCCACTCGTCAGTTCCGTGCGCGTGAGTAAAGATGGCTATAATTTTGGTGGCGGCTTAAAGCTGTATTTTCGTGGGCATTTGGTAATACTGGCTATTTATTTCTTTCTGCTCTTGTTCCTGTCGAGATCTAACGGAAGTATGAAGACGGGATATCTTCGGCCGGGAAGGACACTGACTACACAAGTAATAGCACTTGGAATGACGAATCTGATTACCTATGCACAGCTGTCGTTAATGAGAAACTGGTTATTACCCGTATCGCCGATTCTGTATGCATTTCTGGGACAGATTCTTCTGGCACTTATTTGGACATATCTTGCGGATGCAATTTATCGATGTGTTTTTCCGCCCAAGGATACACTTGTTATTCTGGGCAAAGAAAATCGGGAAGAAGTGGCGGGGATTGTCCGGCGTTTCGAAGGGCGACAGGACAAATTTCGTGTTATGAAACTTATATCTATGTCTGAGGGGATGGATAAAGTAGAGAGTGAGTGCCTGCGCTGGTATGGTTGTGTTATTATTGGTGGTGTATACGGCTTACAAAGGCGGGAACTTATTAATTTCTGTTATTCTCACTATATCCGAATGTATATAATTCCGGAGTTTGAGGATCTCATGTTTCAGGGAGCACAGCAGATGGATCTGTTTAATACCCCCATTCTGGAACTTAAGGAGTATAATATCAGTTGGGAAGAGCGTGTGCTGAAACGAATTGCAGATATTATTCTTGCAATTGTGTTGATCCTGATTACTTCGCCAGTGATGCTGTTTCGGGTAATCCGGGCCGCAGCCGGGCACAGACCGGTTATGGAACGGACCGTTTGTCTGTCGAAGGATGGGCGTGAGTTTACCAGACATACGTTTAGCGGTGGCGGATTCGGATGGACACTTCCTATGTTTTTTGATGTGTTAAAAGGATCACTTTCCATGATTGGACCGGAGGCATTACCGGCTGACGTGGAAAGACAGATGATTGAAGCGGATCAACGGTTTTTCTATCGACTCAGAGTAAAGGCAGGTTATAGTGGATATGCCGCTTCCATGGGAAAGACCTTTTATAAAGACCGTGGGAAAAACTTATCAAAGGAAGATGCCCATGAGATCTTAAAGATGGACATGGTTTATGTGCAGCATTATTCACTGTTGCAGGATTTTCGTTTAGTTGTTGGTATTTTGAGTACCTCTATAAAACTGTTTGACAAAACCTGATTCAAGTTTATAATAATTGGTGGCACTTTGATTGGTGCTACCAATTTTGACGTTATGAGGAAAAGATGATGAAGTATATCAAACAGTTTTTCATTATTCTCTTGATCTCCTTTGTGGGGGAACTTTTTAAATATCTGATTCCGTTACCTATCCCGGCAAGTATCTATGGTATGGTACTTCTGTTTGTCGCATTGATGACCGGCTTGATCAAGCTGGATGATGTGAAGGATGTGGGAAAGTTTCTGATTGAAATTATGCCATTGATGTTTATTCCTGCAGGTGTCGGGCTGATTGAAAGCTGGGGAACGTTGAAACCCGTGTTGCTTCCGGTCTGCGTGATTACGGTTGTAACCATTGTGACGGTCATGGTGGCAACAGGAAAGTTGTCACAGTGGATGATTCGCAGGGAGAAAAAGGGAGGCAGCGGCCATGAATAGCTTTTTTGAGGAATCCATGTTTGCAGGAGTGACATTAAGTATCATTGCTTATTTGATAGGGGCAATGCTGAAAAAGAAATTTAAGCTGGGCATTTTTAATCCGCTTCTGATTGCCATTGTGGTGTCCATTGTTTTTCTGGCAGTGGGAAATATTGATTACGAAGTTTATAATGAGGGAGCAAAGTTCCTGAGCTGGTTGTTGACACCGGCAACGGTATGTCTGGCGATTCCGCTTTATGAACAGTGGGATCTGTTGAAAAACAATCATAAGGCCGTTCTGCTTGGACTGACTGTCGGAGTGATAACCAGCCTTGTCACGGTACTCGTTCTTTCCCTGTTGATGGGATTATCCCATGAAGAATATGTGACGATGCTTCCGAAGTCCATTACGACAGCGATTGGCATGGGTGTCTCAGAAGAACTGGGCGGCTATGTGACGATTACGGTTGCGGTAATTATTGTTACCGGAGTACTTGGTAATATGTTCGGAGAATTGATCTGCAAGGTGTTTAAAATTGAAGAACCGATTTCGAAAGGACTGGCATTCGGCTCAGCAGCACATGCGATCGGAACCGCAAAGGCTATGGAGCTTGGTGAGATTGAAGGAGCAATGAGCAGCCTGGCAATTGCAGTATCGGGAATCCTGACGGTAATTTTGTCATCGGTATTTGCACACTTTCTGTAAGAAGGAAAATGAAAATCGGAATGAAAAGTGAACAGACAACTTCAGAATATGAAAAAGCAATTCAATATATTGATCAGTTAATTCAGCAGGGGGATCTGCAGATTGGGAGCAAACTGCCTACGGAACGGGCTATTGCGGAAGAACTTGGAATCGGGCGAAACTCGACGCGTGAGGCGTTGAGTATTCTGCACGGCATGGGGATGATTGAACGCGTTCAGGGATCCGGAAATTATATTTCGAAGGATGCCGGAAGCTCCATTCACCGGATCCTTGGGATGATGTTGGCTCTTGGAACTATTACGGGGCAAGAAGTTGCAGAGTTTCGCTGTATGATGGAAAAAGCAGTCTGTCTTAACCTGCTTGATCAAGGCCTAAGCGAAGAGCAACAGACCTGTTTTGAAGAACTTCTACAGGGAATGGAAGCAGCACCTGCAGAGGAATTTTTAGAACTTGATAAGACCTTTCATGCGCAGTTGATCCATGCAACCGGGAATCCCTTGTTTATTCTACTTCTGGAATCGGTATCGGAGCTGTATCAGGAGCAGATCGCACGCGTCCTGCAACAGACGGATGAGTCCGCAAGAAGAGAACTTTTGACACAACATCGGGCAATTTATGACCATTTAACGCAAAAACATAAGGAAGCAATGCTTGAAGCTATTGACCGCCACTACATCCGATGATATAGTAAGCGCAAGAGTAAAATAAGTGTCTGCAAAGCAGACATTTATTTTACTGCGCTTACTAACGAACATGCGTCTGACGAAGTCAGACAGAGAGTGCGAAGCACGTGCATGTGAGTATAAAAATAGCGCAAGAGTAAAATAAGCGTCTGCGAAGCTTAAGGGGAAATAATTAAAAGTAATTGGGCGAAAACGGGGGAATATATGGAAAATAAAATCAAAGAAACGGAAAACGGAATTGTTGTCACTCCGGATCAGGCATCGATAGAAGTGGTAGCTTCTTATGTAGAGGAAACATTGGAAAAGTCTGAAGTTGCCATGAGGGACAGTTATAAAATAAATATTGCACTGGATGAATTGTATTCGAATATCGTTCGGTACAGTGGTGCCAGCGAAGCAAAGGTGAACTGCGTGGTAGATGAACACACCGTGATGCTTTGGCTGCAGGATAATGGAATTCCATTTGATCCGACTGCGAAGGAAGATGCAGATATGGAACAGCTTGCGGAAGAGGAACAGATTGGTGGCCGCGGTATTTTTCTGGTGAAAAAGCTGATGTCCGAGGTGATGTATTGCTATGAGAATGGATATAATGAGCTGACAGTAAAACTTCAAAGAATGTAAGGAGAATGCACAGTGAAGGAGGTTAAAATTTATCCCAACATTGATATGCAGCGGACAGGTATCCGGTTGAAAGAGTTTATACAGAAAGGCGGATATTGTGTAGCGGATATTCAGGAGTACCTGCATTTGTCCTGTCCCCAGCCGGTGTACCGATGGTTTAAGGGGATGATTCTTCCTTCGGTAGATCATTTACTGATGCTGAGTGAACTGTTAGGTGTTCATATGGAGGATCTGCTGGTGAAGAAGCAGAATCCGTTGTGTTCTTCCTTTTCGATTGCATGGGTGGAACGGCTTGACTGGAATGATGAAATCGTATATCAGGAAGAACAGAGTAAGACACAGAGCGCAAAGGTACGATTAATGACCTATTATAAGAAATTAACAGGTCTGGTTGCATAATTGCAGCTATAAGCAATAATATGAGATTGATTATGGCTGGTTGTATTATTAGAACCTCAGTGATTCATAAAAGTGGATCATTGAGGTTTTTTGCTGCAAGGCATCCGGAATGCTTTTGGACTAACAGTCCAATGCAAAACTGCTTGACAGAGTCTAGAATCGGGTTAAAGAAAGCAAATCTTTAGCGGGAGGCTGTCTGCAGATGAAAAAAGAATTTGTAAACACATTAATGGAGAAATATTCCTTTTTTTATAGAGATCCGGAGAAGAAAGTATATAAAAAGTATCCCACGCAGGTCATTGCGGAAGAGGTTGACGATGAATGGTATGGGGTAATTTGCAGGTTATGTGAGGAGTTATATTGGTATTTTAAGGAGATCGAGTATTCTGTTCGATTTATGTTTATTGAGATCAGGGTGAGGGATCATCATTTGCAAATTTATTATCTCCTGACAGGGGGCACCAGTGAAGTGAGCAACCGGATCGATGAGATCATTGAGAAGTATGAGAGGATGTAGGGGAATGGCTTCAAAAATTGGAGCAATTAATTATTTTTGTTACAGATAAGTAGAAAAGTGGACGATTTCTAGGCTGAAAAAGCGCGCTACTATACGCTTACTACACGTTTTCGAGAAATAGGTCAGTATGATTACACTAAATGGATAATTGACAATATGGCATATATGCCATATAATATTGCAAAGGAGATTGTATGACAGAATTTAAACTAATAGCATATGAAAGGGAAAATGGCGAAGTTCCAGTAGAAGAATTTCTGGATTCTGTTAATCTTAAGATGCGAGCTAAGATATTTGGATTATTGGGGATTCTTCAAGAAAAGGGGAATATGCTTAGAGAGCCATATAGTAAGCATTTAGATGACGGAATATTTGAATTGCGTTGTAAATTCGGAAGTGATATCATCAGAGTTTTATATTTTTTCTATTATGAGGGAAAAATAATACTGACGAATGGTTTTGTTAAAAGGACACAGAAAACTCCTAAAGAAGAGATACAGATTGCAAAGGATAGAAGAAAGGATTTCATAGAAAGGGTGATGAAGGATGAGAACATTTGATGATATGCTTTCTAAGCAGTTACAGGATGAAGAATTTAAAAAAGAATATGATGCAATCCAGCCAGAGCTGGATGTTATAAGGGCTATCGTAGATGCTCGTACTTCTCGGAATATGACACAGAAGGAACTGGCTGAACGGACTGGCATTAATCAGGCAGATATCAGCAAGCTTGAGAATGGAACAAGGAATCCTTCTGTTAATTTGCTTAAAAGATTAGCAGATGGTATGGGAATGGCTCTTAAGATTGAGTTTGTACCGAAACAGAAAGCGTGATTATATGACCTCACTGGAATGCTGTCTGGTATGGAAAATGTGATATTTAATGTGATGAATTATTATGTTCATAAAAATTCGGAAAGGACCAAGGTAAGAAGTAACCCGGATTTTCAGATAGGGATAGTTTAATAAAAGTTTCTCATACACGATTTATAATGCACGATCACCTCTTAAATATTATTTTGAAGATGTAGGATTGCGAAATGCCAGATTGGGTTTTAGACAGGTAGAAGAAACTCATTTGGAAATTGATTTTATTGCAAACCTAGGAAGTAAGCGATACTATATTCAGGAGAAAAACTACGATGAGCATTTATGATTTTCTTCTGAAAGAGAATAGCCTAGAGCCGTAGATATGAATTAACGATTATTGGCACTGGCTTAAATACACATGCAAGGATATACAAAGATATGGAAAGAAAAGTTAAAATTCTTATGGTATGCCACGGCAACATCTGTCGCAGTCCTCTTGCGCAGAGTGTCATGACCTATTTAGTAAAGGAACGGAATTTAGCTGACCAGTTTCAGATCGAGTCTGCGGCAACGAGCCGCGAGGAGATCGGGAACCCGCCACATCCGGGAACGGTGCGCAAGCTCCGGGAGGAAGGAATTCCTTTAATTCCACACAGAGCGGTTCAGATGACACGCGCGGATTATGAAACATACGACTATTTAATCGGAATGGATGACTGGAATATCCGCAATATGGAGCGGATCACCGGAGGGGATCCGGAGCACAAGATTCATAAGCTTCTGGAATTTGCAGGGAAAACGAGGGATATTGCGGATCCCTGGTATACCGGCAATTTCGATGCAACGTATGAGGATGTGCTGGACGGCTGCTTAGGACTATTAAGTAAACTTACGGAGTAAATGTGGCATAGTCAATTCGCAGCTTACCGGATCTTTCTCACCCCGATCATACATAGCACGGTCTGGACAAGCTGGCTTACGAGCAGCCCCCACAGATAGCCGTAGATCCCATAAGCGGGAATCAGGAAGAAGACGAAGCCTAACCGCACAAGGAGACTTAACATGCTATAGAGAAAGGTTTCAAGTGTCTTGCCAAGTCCGTTTAAGATGCTGTTTAAGGTGCTTGCGATATACATAAGCGGACACAGGAAGCTTAAGATCAGAATAAATTCACCGGCAAGTTCATTCTGATAGAGCAGATTTCCAAGGAATCTGCCACTGAAGAAAAAGAATGCGGTGAAGCAGATTCCGAGAAGAAAGCCGTAACGGATGGAACTCTGGACGGCTTTGGTAATTTTATTTCTGTTTCCAACGGCATCGGCTTCTGAGACCATAGGCAGCAGCAGGACGCAGATGGAGTTGGTGATGGCACCGGGAAAGAGAATCAGCGGCAGAGCCATACCCGTCAGAACTCCGTAAACACTCAGTGCCTGGCTGGTCGTGTAACCGTATTTTAAGAGCTGCTGTGGAATGAAAATGGCTTCGATGCTTTGCAGGAAGTTGATAATTACCCGGTTTAAAGAAAGCGGGACGGCAAGGGAGAGCAGCTCCCTGGAAGAAGACAGGAGCTGGGTACCTTTAAGGCAAAGCAGGGAGGACATGCGGATAGGCAGTACCTTATCAAAATGTATCTTTACGGCGATGAGAGAGACGGTCATGGATGCGGCTTCCCCGATGACCAGTCCGACAACAGCGAAGCTGATCGTAGGCTGCATGCCCTGTTTTTGAAAATATGCATAGATGAGATACACACTTCCAACCCGGATTACCTGTTCCATCAACTGACAGGCAGACGGAATGGAAGTTTTTTTGATTCCATAGAAATATCCGTTAATACAGGAATGAACGGTGGCCATAGGGATCGAGAGCGAAATGATGCGCAAAAGCGGTGCGGTCCGTTCCTCCTTTAGAAAATAAACCGCAATTTCCTCTGAATAGTGGTAGATGAAAATGGTACAAAGAATCGAAAGCACCATGGCAATCAGGAAGCCGGTAATAAGGTGCAGGAGGGAGGAACGGTAGTTTTCGGTCAGCTCTTCCCCGGCAACGTACTTGGAGATGGCTGTCTGAATGCCGGATACGGTGAGGGCGAAGGAGAGCGCAAGAACAGGAGCGATCAACTGATAGATGCCCATGCCTTCGGCTCCGAATACGCGTGATAAGAAGATCCGGTAAAAGAATCCGATGAACCGGCTTAAGAATCCGGTCAGGGTTAAGATCACAGTTCCCATGACAAGCGGATGGGTTAAAATTTCCTTTTTGCGGGATGACAGCATAGGGCGCTCCTGAAGGGTATTGTTCATAAATAGATATGTGATACGTGCTTGTAAAATACCCCTTTTTATGCTAAATTGTATATAAATGGGGAAAAATTAAAGATTCATCATTACAATAACGAAAAAGGGGCATAAAATGGCAGATAACAGAAATAACAGATTATTAAATGCAAAGTTAAATAAGTATATTGTTCCGGGCATTATGATGTCACTGGCACTGCAATTGGGAAATATTGTGGATACGATTTTTGTAAGTAATTTAATCGGCGTAGAAGCTATGTCGGCGGTTACCATGAGTCTTCCGGTGGAAACAATTATTCAGCTTACCGGCTACTGTCTGGGAATCGGTGGTTCCATAGCGGTAGGAAATATGCTTGGTAAACGTGACAAAGAGAGTGCCTCTAAACTGTTTTCTGTCACATTTCTCGTGACACTTGCAGCAGGCATTCTTTTTTCTCTCATTGCACTTCCGGCAGCAGGCCCGATTGCCGGACTTCTTGTACCCGGCGGCGGTGATTTGATGAATTACACAAGAGACTATATCCGGATCAGCATGCTTGGTGCACCGGTCATTGGAATTGGTCTTATGATGGTCAATTACCTTGGCGTGGAAAATCACCCGGAGCTTGCATCTACATACCTTATCCTTGCCAATGTAATTAATCTGATCCTCGATTATGTTTTTCTCAGATTCACACCACTTGGAATTGCAGGTGCGTCCCTTTCTACCGTGCTTGGTTTTCTGCTTGCAATGGTCGTTTTCGTATTTTATATCCGTTCCGATAAACGGAATATCAGTTTTGTCCGGCTGAAAGTAAAGGACTTTGCGATCCTTAAGGAAGCGGTTGTTACAGGAGTTCCGACACTTGTATTTATGATAACGAACTTTATCAAGGCACTTGGGCTTAATACCATTATTATCAATCAGATCGGCGAGGACGGTATGGCAGTATTTACGGTCTGCGATAATGTCCTTCTGATTGTTGAAATGCTGACAGGAGGAATTATTGGTGTGATTCCGAATGTGGCCGGAATTCTTTTCGGTGAAAAGGATTATGTGGGAATCCGTGTTATGTGCAATAAAATGCTGAAATACAGCTACATCATGCTGGCAGCGATATTCGCTATTATTATGGCGTTTACCGAACAGATTACAATTCTGTTTGGAAGCAGCGGTGGGGAACTGGGAAGACAAATGGTGAATGCACTTCGTATTTTTGCCATATGTGTGATCCCGTATTTGTGGAACGAATTTATTATCAGCTATTACGAAACCATTGAAGAAACGGCAATTGCAAGCTTTGCAACCTTCCTTGAAAATGCAGTCGTGGTTCTGCCTGCAACCTTTGCCGGGATTCTGATCTGGAAACAGATTGACGGAATCGGTATTGACGGAATTGCAGTAGGGTTTGTTGCAACAGAACTCATCACGGTGATTGCAACCTGGATCTTCAGGAAAATCAAACATAAGAATTCTACGTTTTATATTGTTCCGGATGAGAATCCCGGAATTAATCTGGACTTTTCGATTAAGAGCACCATGGAGGAAACTCCGATTGTACATACCAAAATCATGGAATTTTGTAAGGAAAAGGGAGTGCCTGGAAACAAAGCCAATCTGGCTGCTGTATGTGCAGAGGAGATGACCGTGAACATTATCAAATTTGGTGGCAAAACCTCGAACTGGATTGATATCAATTTCTGTATTGAGGATGATCTGTGCCGGCTTAGAATCCGGGATAACGGAGTGAACTTTAATCCTCTGGAGTATAGCTATGACAGTGAAGAATTTGATGTTCACGGAATCGAGCTTGTGAAAAAGATTTCAAAATCTATGGACTATATTCGTGCCATCGATATGAATAATACAATAATATCATTTTAGGAGGGGAAAGAAATGTCAGATATTAATGAAAAATCTGGGTTTGCCTTTACATTTCAACCGGTAACGAAGCTGTTCGAAGAACAGGTGCGTCTCCATCCGGACAAGTGTGCGGTTGCGACAAGTAACGAAAGCTTTACATATGCGGAACTGAATGTAAGAGCAAACAAAATTGCCCATTCTCTCATCGAAAAGGGGGCCGGTCGGGAGATTATTGTGGGCGTTGTACTGGAACGCTGCTGTGATTTTTATGCAGTGCGACAGGGTATTTTAAAGTCAGGAAGCGCATTTGCAGTAGCATCTCCGGATTACCCGGATGACAGAATCCAGTTTATTTTTGAGGACGCGGGAGTGCCGTTACTCATCACAACAAAGGAGATTGAAAAGGAACGTAAGGAACTGTTTGACAAGCTCCCCTGCAAGGTGCTTTTACTGGAAGAGCTGCTGCAGAATCCGGATACAGAAAATCCGGACGTAGAGATCAAAGAACATGATCTCTGCTATTGTATCTATACCTCCGGTTCCACCGGGAGACCTAAGGGAGTGATGATTGAGCACATAAACCTTGCAAACTTTGTGAATCCCGATCCGAAGAATGCAGAAACCTATGGCTATGTAAGCCGGGGAAGTGTTTCTCTTTCCATGGCAGCCATGACCTTCGATGTATCCGTACTTGAAGAGTTTATTCCACTTACCAATGGACTTACCGCAGTGATTGCAACGGATGAAGAGATCCAGAACCCGATGATGCTCGGAGATTTAATTTTGAAAAATCATGTTGATATCATGACGACTACTCCGACCTATCTGTCCAACATGATTGATCTGCCGCAGTTGAAAGAAGCAGCCTCCCAGATCAAGGTTTACGACGTGGGAGCAGAAGCTTTCCCACCGGCACTCTATGATAAGATCCGTTCGGTTAATCCGGATGCTTATATCATGAATGGTTATGGTCCTACCGAGACAACGATCAGTTGTACGATGAAGGTGATCGCCGACAGCAAAAATATTACGATCGGTGCTCCAAACGGCAATGTTCAGGTTTATGTGGTAGATAAAGAAAACAACATCCTTCCGGATGGAGAGACCGGAGAACTTGTGGTAGCAGGGCTTGGCGTAGGAAGAGGCTATATCAATCTTCCGGATAAAACCGCTGCCGTATTCATTACCCTGAATGGCGAAAGAGCATACAAGACAGGCGATCTTGCCCGGATTACTTCCGAAGGGGAAATTGAATTCTTCGGAAGAATGGATAATCAGATCAAGCTGCGGGGCTTAAGAATTGAGCTTGGCGAAATCGAGGAAGTTATTAACAGTTATGAAGGAATTGTCACCAGTATTACCGTACCGGTGGATAATAAATATCTCTGCTGTTATTTTATGGCAGATCGTGAGATTAATACCGAGGAACTTTCGGACTATGCAGCCGAATCCCTGCACATTACATGGTTCCGGATGTGTTTGTCCAGATGGACAGGATGCCGGTAACCGCAAATGGTAAAATTGATAAGAGTGCACTGCCAAAGCCCATTTCCCAGCCGAAGAACCTCAAAGAGCCGGAAACACCGATGCAGAAGAAGATTTTTGAAATCGTTGCGAATGTGGTCGAGAACGATTTCTTTGGCATTGATACAAGCTTTTATAAGGCAGGATTATCTTCCATCAGTGCCATGAAGCTTTGCATCCTGATTTCGGATGAGTTTGGCGTTACGGTGAAAACAAGTGATATTCATGAAAATAACACCGTTGAAAAACTGGAAAAGTATGTCATGCTTGCACCGAAGATCCGGACCTATGAGAAGCGGGACGTTTATCCGCTTACCGGTTCCCAGAAGGGTATTTTTGCAGAATGCAGTAAGAATCCAGAGAGTACCGTATATAATATTCCGTTCCTGTTTGAACTGGAAAATACCGTGGATGTACAGAAGCTGTCTGGAGCCGTAGCACAGATGGTCAATGCCCATTCCTATCTGCTTACCGAAGTGTTCTTAAACGATCAGGGAGAGATGGTGCAGCGGCCCGGTGAGGATAACTTTGTGCCGGAAGTCATTGAGACAACCAATGAACAGTTTGAAGCTTTAAAGAAGGAGCTGGTGCGTCCGTTTAAGCTGGAAAAGGGACGTTTATTCCGTGCGCAGATTTATGTTACGGAAGATCGGAAATATCTCTTTACCGATTTCCATCACATTATTGCAGATGGTAACTCTTATGATATTATTTTTGAAGATATCAATCGGGCTTATACAGGTGAAAAACTGGAGAAAGAAACCTACACCGGATTTGATGCGGCCCTTGATGAAGAGCAGCAGATGCAGGAAGGAAAATATAAGAAAGCAGAGAAGTATTATGACAGTGTATTCGGAGAAGTGGAAACCGAATCCCTGCCGTTCCCGGATGTGAATGGTAAAACTCCGGAAAAAGGTTATCTGGAAAGAAAGCTTACTGTTGCAGAGGACAAAATCCTGTCCTGCTGTGAGAAGTTTAGCGTGACACCGAATATATTATTTACCGGTGTGTTTGGTATTTTGATGTCTAGATATTCCAATTCCGATGACAGTCTTTTTTCCACCATTTATAATGGCAGAAATGATTCCAGACTGGAAAATACGGTCTGCATGCTGGTTAAAACACTTCCGGTTTATTGCCGGTTTGAACAGAAGACAACGATCCAGGCCTACATGACAGAACTTTCCGAACAGCTCCTGTCCTCCATGGCAAATGATATTTTCCCGTTTTCGGATATTTGTGCAAAATATGGATTTAATTCGGATCTTACCTTTGCTTATCAGGCAGAATTAAGTGACGATTACCCGATTGGAGATACTGTTGCAAGGGGGCATGATCTTTCCCTTGATATGGCGAAAATGCCGCTGCTCATTCAGGTAAGAGAGTACAACAATGAATATGTCCTTACTGCAGAATTCCGCAGCGATATGTACAGTGATGCGTTCGTGGATGGAATACTTGAAGCGTATGAAGCAGCTATGGATTCCGTGCTGAGGAATAAATATGTTTCCGAGGTTTCCATTATCTCTGAGAATGCGGTTAAGAAAATTGCAGAATTCAATGATACGGCATGTGAATATGACCGGACGAAGACGATTTCCGACCGGTTTACCGAAATGGTACAGACCATACCGGATCATACGGCCGTTGTATTTAAGGATAAGAAGTATACCTACAAGGAACTGGATGAAATCAGTGACCGCCTTGGTAAATACATTGCCTCTCGTGGAATCGGTGCGGAAGATGTCGTATCTATTCTGATTCCACGTTGTGAGTATATGGCGATTGCGCCTATGGGCGTCATTAAAGCAGGAGCTGCTTACCAGCCGCTCGATCCGTCTTATCCGAAGGACCGTCTGATGTATATGCTGGAGGACTCCGCAGCAAAACTCCTGATTGCGGACAGAGAGCTTCTGCATCTGGTGGACGGCTATCAGGGACCGGTTTTATATACCGATGAAATTATGCAGCTTCAGGAGGCGGATGTGGAATTGAAAAAGCCGCAGCTCCATGATCTGTTTATCCTGTTGTATACGTCCGGTTCTACCGGCGTGCCGAAGGGATGTATGCTGGAATATGGAAATATTACCGCATTCTGTCACTGGTACAGAAAGTATTACAGCATCAATCCGGATTGTAAGGTAGCTGCCTATGCATCGTTTGGTTTTGATGCTTCCATGATGGATACTTACGGTGCAATTACCAACGGTGCAGAATTACATATTATCCCGGAAGAGATCCGTCTGGATTTCATTGGCTTGCAGAAATACTTTGAAGAAAATGGCATTACCCATTCCTTCATGACCACACAGGTCGGAAGACAGTTTGCACTGGAAATGGAATGCAGGAGTCTCCGTTATCTTTCCGTAGGTGGAGAGAAGCTCGTTCCCTGTGAACCGCCGAAGGGATACCGGTTTTTCAATGTTTACGGTCCTACGGAAACGACCATTTTGGTAACGGCGTTTGAAGTTGACAAGTATTATCCGAATATTCCGATTGGAAAAGCACTGGATAATGTGAAGCTTTATATTACGGACAAAGCCGGTCATATGCTGCCATATGGGGCATGCGGAGAACTGATGATCTCAGGCTTCCAGGTTTCGAGGGGATATCTCAATAAGCCTGAGAAAACGGCTGAGGTATATACGAAGAACATTTATGATGATACGGAAGGTTATGAAGTGCTGTATCATTCCGGTGATATTGCCAGATATCTTCCGGACGGAAATGTCCAGATCATCGGCAGAAAGGATTCCCAGGTGAAGATCCGGGGATTCCGAATTGAGCTTTCCGAAGTGGAAGAGGTGATCCGGAGATATCCGGGCATCAAGGATGCGACCGTGGTTGCCTTTGATGATCCGAACGGTGGAAAATACATTGCCGCTTATGTGGTATCCGACAGTGAAGTGGACATCAATGGCTTAAATGATTTCATTAAGGAAACAAAGCCTCCTTATATGGTGCCTGCGGTTACCATGCAGATCGACAAGATACCGCTCAATCAGAACCAGAAGGTCAATAAAAAGGCACTTCCGGTACCGGAGAGAAAAATTGAAGAAATTATTGAGCCGAAGAATGAAACACAGCAGAAATTATTTGACTGTATTGCGGATGTCCTTGGCTATAAAGAATTCGGTATTACCACAGATATTTATGAGGCAGGACTAACCTCCATCAGTGCAATCAAACTGAATATTCTGATTTCCAAAGCATTCGACATTGTCATCAAGACCTCGGATATCAAGAATCATCCGACCATTGAACAGTTAGAGGGCTTTGTTCAGACTGCCGGTAAGGAAACAAAGAGAGAAGTACAGGAAAACTACCCGCTTACCAATACGCAGGAAGGAATCTTCATTGAATGTACGGCCAATATGGGCTCTACCATTTACAACATTCCTTACCTTCTGAAGCTGGATAAGAAGGTGGACCTTGACAAGTTGGCAGCAGCGATTGACAGCACGATCGAAGCCCATCCTTATCTGAAAACGCGTCTCTTCATGGATGAAAACGGAGATGTCCTTCAGAAGCGTGATGACAGCTTAAGCTGTAAAACACAGATTATCAATGGAATGAACCGGGAAACACTGGTTCGTCCTTATATGCTGTTTAATGAGCAGCTTTTCCGGTTTGAAATTTACAGAACCTGTGATGGAAATTACCTGTTCCTTGACATTCATCATATCATTGCAGATGGTACATCCCTTGGTATTATCCTGAATGACATTAACCGGGCTTACAGTGGAGAAAAGCTGGAGGCAGAATCGTATACCTCCTATGACCTTGCATTGGATAACCGGGATGCGTTAAAGAGTGATGCTTATCAGAATGCAGAGAACTACTATAAATCCGTATTTGAAAATAAGGGTGGAAGCATCAACTTCTATCCGGACAAAAACGGCCCGGTTCCGACCGCAGAGACTTACCACAGAGAGGTTACGGAAGTTTCCGTACAGGAGGTAAAAGACTTCTGTAAGAAGCATGGAATTACCGAAAATGTCTTCTTTATTTCGGTGTTTGGTCTTACGCTTGGCAAATACAATTTCAGAAAGGATGCAGTATTTACTACCATTTATCATGGAAGAAATGATTCCAGACTTTCTGAAACCGTTGGTATGCTGGTAAAGACACTTCCTGTTTACAGTGATTTTTCGGGAAGCTTAAAGGATGGACTGCTTGCGGTACAGCAGCAGTTGATCGACTCCATGAACAACGATATTTATCCGTTCTCACAGATCAGCCACGAGTTCAACATCAAAGCGGATGCCATGGTGATCTATCAGGGAGATAACTTTGCATTTGATACGATCGGCGGCGAATATGCACAGGAAGAGCCGATCAGTTTAAATGCAGCGAAGGCGCCGGTTTCCATCAGTATTGCCATTGACAGGAACAAGTTTGTCTTCGAAATCGAGTATCGTGGGGATATGTACTACGAGGATACCATCAAATACCTTGCAGACAATCTGGAAATTGCAGCAGGTGGAATCTTAAGAGAACAGGAACCGGAAGACATCCGGCTGCTGTTTGAAGAAGAGACAAAGATGGAGGATGATCCGGAGCATGCAGGAAAGACCTTTGTCGATCTGTTCCGGGAAGCCGTTGCAAAATATGCGGACAGACCGGCAGTAAGAGATGGAAAAGGCGAAATTACTTACCGCGAATTAGACAGAATGTCCGATTACATTGCACAGAAGCTCACCGAAAATGGCTTTGGCAGAGAGCAGGTGGCAGGTATTCTGTGTGGAAGAACCAAGGAATTTGCCGCTGCTTATATAGGCGTCATGAAGGCCGGCGGAGCTTATGTTCCGTTGGATCCGGAGTATCCGCAGAGCAGAATTGAGTATATGTTAAAGGATTCCGAAGCGGAGAATCTGCTTGTGATCAACCAGTACCGTGATCTGGTCAGCTTCTATGAAGGAAATGTCATAAGTCTGGATGAGGTTGCAGAAGCATCAAAAGACTTTACACTTTCCGTAGAACTTACGGCACCGAAGCCGGAGAACCTTGCTTATATGATTTATACTTCCGGTTCTACAGGAAAGCCGAAGGGCGTTATGCTCGAACAGCGGAACCTGCTCAATCTGATCGAATACATCCGGTTAACCAGAAAGACTTCACCGGATGACATTGTGGCAGAATTTGCAAGCTTCTGTTTTGATGCATCGGTAATTGACCTGTTTGCACCACTTACCGCAGGCGCATTACTGTATATTTTCCCGGAGGATATCCGGAAGGATGCCGTTGCTGTTGCAAAATGCATCCAGGATCAGAAGCTTACCAGCGCTACCTTCCCGACACAGATGGGCGAGCTGGTAGCAGAGCTGCTTGAGGATGCTCCGAGCCTTAAGTTTGTTACCCTTGGTGGTGAGAAATTCAAGCATTACAGGAACCGTACCTATCAGATGATCAATGGTTATGGTCCGACCGAAAATACCGTATCTTCCACAGAATTCTGGGTAGATAAACAATATGACAACATCCCGATTGGAAAGTCCCAGCGGAATGTCCGCAGTTATGTTGTGGGAGAGGATCTGAAACGACTTCCGGTCGGTGCATCCGGCGAGCTTTGCCATGCAGGCCGTCAGATTTCAAGAGGATACCATAACCTTCCGGAAAAGACCGCATCGGTATTTGTGGAAAATCCGTATTCTGTATGTGAAGATGACAGGCGTCTTTACCGGACCGGTGATATGGTACGGATGAAGGGTGACGGAAATATTGAGTATATCGGCCGAATTGATTCCCAGGTCAAGATCCGGGGATACCGTGTAGAGCTTGGTGAAATCGAGGGGGCTGTTCTGAAACATGAACTTGTAAAGAATGCGGCAGTTACCGTTGTGGAAAAGGGCGGAAACAAGTATATCACCGCATACTATACGGGAGAGAGCATTCCGGATGAAGAGCTTAAGACCTTCTTAGAGCCTCTGATTCCTGATTATATGATGCCGTCCTTCTTTGTTCATGTTGATGAGATGCCGGTAACACCGGGTGGCAAGATTGATAAAAAGGCGCTTCCCATGCCGGAAGTAACCGTGGATAATGCAAGCTATGTAGAGCCGGTTACAATGGCGCAGAAGACACTTTGCGAGATCTTTGAAAAGGCATTGGGAGTTGAAAAGGTAGGAATTGAGGATAACTTCTTTGATCTTGGAGGCTCCTCACTTACCGCATCGAAGGTTGCCGTGATGTGTCTTTCCAAGAATATTTCGATTGTATATGCAGATGTCTTTAAACATCCTACAGTTCGTGAACTGGCAGCAATCGTGGATGATCAGGCATCCGTGGAAAGCCCGCAAAGCAACAATGAGTTTTCCAATTACAACTATAATAAGATCCAGAGTGTCATCAGTGGAAATGTGGAGGAGAATGTAGACCGGATTACTAAAGAAAACCTGGGAGATATCATGATCACGGGTGCGACCGGTTTCCTTGGAATCCATATTCTGAAAGCATACCTTGACAATTACGAGGGCAAGGTTTATTGTCTGGTGCGTAAGGGCTCCTATGAATCCATGGAAAAACGAATGATGCATATGCTGATGTATTATTTTGATAATCCGTGTGAGGAGCTATTCAGGGATCGTATCGTCTGTGTAGACGGTGACATTACCTCAAAAGAACAGGTGGAAAGCTTTGGTGCCTATAAATTCCAGACACTGATTAACTGTGCAGCCTGTGTAAAGCATTTTGCAGCCGGTGATGTACTGGAAAAGATCAACGTCCACGGCGTTGAGAATCTGATTGAGTTCTGTAAGAACAATGGCCGCAGACTGATCCAGATTTCGACCGTATCCGTTGCAGGAGAAGGCTCGAACGGTGTTCCGCCGATGGACAGAGTCTTCGGGGAAAATGATCTGTATATCGGACAGAGCATTACCAATGAATACATCCGCACGAAGTTCCTTGCAGAACGTGCCGTACTGGAAGCTGTTTCAGGAGGACTCGATGCCAAGATCATCCGTGTAGGTAATCTGATGAGCAGAAATTCCGACGGTGAATTCCAGATTAACTTTATTACCAACGGATTCCTGCGAAGCCTCAGAGGATACAAGGCAGTCGGCAAGTTCCCGATGGGCGGTATGCATGAGGTTGCGGAGCTTTCACCGATTGACTCGACGGCGCTTGCAGTATTGAAGCTGGTACAGACCGACCGGAGATTTACCGTATTCCATGCCTGCAACAGCCACCATATTTACATGGCGGATCTGATTTATGCAATGCGCAATTACGGATTCAAACTGGACATCGTAAAGGATGAAGAGTTTGAGGAAGCAGTGAAGGAATTTGCAAAGAACGGTAACGATTCCGATGCCGTTTCCGGACTGATTGCTTATACCTCACATAATGAAAATGAGATCTATACGATGGAATACAGCAACCGGTTCACGGCACAGGCTCTTTACCGGCTGGATTACAAGTGGCCGGTTACCGATGACCGGTATCTGGAAAGTGCAATCGAAGCACTTGACCGGCTTGCATTTTTTGACTGATCGGATGTGTCCCACCGGAAGCAATGAGCGGATGGTGCGGGGCAGAGGATGATCCGATCCTATGGAATTATGGATAGTTAGATGGAGGAAATAAGAATGGAACTGATAACGAAAAAAGAAGGAAGCAATGTAACGATTGAGATCACCGGCTGGCTGGATACCCAGACCGCTCCCCAGTTAGGGGAAGAACTCGCAAAGCTTGATGACAGTGTGACAAGTCTGGTATTTGACTTTGACAAGCTGGAATACATTTCTTCCGCAGGATTACGCCAGGTAATTTCTGCATACAAGAAAATGTCCGGCAAAGACGGCTTTAAAATCATCAATGTTTCTGATGAAGTATTTGACGTGTTCAGTCTTACTGCACTGGACCAGAAAATCCAGATTGAGAAGCGATGAAATTATACCGGATCCATATTACTCATATGGATGATCCCTTGCAGAGTCAGAGACTTCTTGAACTGGTTTCTCCGGAACGGAGGGAAAAGGTCATCCGGTACCGCATGCCGGATGACCGTAAGAGAGGTCTGGGGGCTGGGATCATCATAAGGAGGATCTTACAGGAAAACGGACTTACGGAAAGTGACCTGAGGTATTCGGAAAATGAGAAGCCGGTTGCGGATCATGTATTTTTCAATGTATCCCATGCAGGAGATTATGTGGTCGGAGTGTCCTCCGATTGTGAAGTGGGATGCGATATTGAAAAGATCCGGAAATCACCGATGGAAATTGCGCGGCGCTATTTTCAAATGGCAGAATCAGCATATATCCAGGCTGCCAATGACAGGGATAAGGCGTTTTTTACCCTCTGGACATTGAAGGAAAGTTATATGAAAATGACCGGAAAGGGAATGGGTCTGCCACTTGATTCTTTTGAAATTGTCAGGACAACAGATGGATTTGTACTTGGAAAATCTCCCGAAAAGCCGTGTTTTTTTCAGACCATGGAATTTGACGGGCATATGTTTTCTGTCAGTAACGAAAAGAATTTTGTGATGGCAGAAAGTGATTTTGAGGATCTTCCTGTTGAGGAGATGATATAGTAAAGATTCTACACTTTAGTAATTTTATATTTTAATGAATTTATATTTTAGAGCGTTTAATCATGATACAGAGTCATACCGATTATGACAAGATGTACCGGGATGCTTGCATCCGTAAGGACATTTGGCATGATGGTTATGGCTCTGTTATTTTTGCTGCCATGCATATGAGAAAATGATCCGGAATAGTTACAAACCAAGTTAAAAAATGGCAAACCGGTCCATACTATAAAAGGTGCATGAAAAGAAATACACAGGAAATGGAAAAGAAGAATTGACAAAAGTGGAAAATAGTGTAAGATAGCCATAGTAAAGAATGCCTATTAATCAAGTAGGTAATAGGGTAAATAAAAGGATTCGTAATAGAGGATCGAAAGGATCAGGAGAGGAAGAAACATATGATTTATTTAGATAACGCAGCCACAACAAAGTGCGCTCCGGAAGCCGTGGAAGCGATGCTTCCCTACTTTGGAGAAAAATATGGCAATGCGAGCAGCATTTATGCACTTGGATCAGAGTCCAAGAAAGCAGTCAGCAATGCAAGAAGAATCATTGCAGAAAGCCTTCACTGTACGCCGCAGGAAATTTATTTCACTACAGGCGGTTCAGAGGCAGACAACTGGGCATTGATTGCAACAGCAGAAGCAAACGAGAAAAAGGGAAAACATATCATCACGACGGCGATTGAGCATCATGCGATTCTGCATACCTGTGAATACCTTGCCAGGCGTGGCTTTGAAATCACCTATCTTCCGGTGGATGAGGACGGAATGATTTCTCTGGAAGAATTAAAGAAGGCTATCCGCCCGGATACCATTTTGATTTCGGTTATGACAGCCAATAATGAAATCGGATCGATCCAGCCGATCAAAGAGGTGGGAGAGATTGCAAAGGAACACAACATTCTGTTCCACACGGATGCCGTGCAGGCCTACGGACATATTCCGATTGATGTTGAGGACATGCACATTGATTTTTTGAGTGCAAGCGGCCACAAGCTGAATGGACCTAAGGGTGTTGGTTTCCTTTATATCCGTAACACCGTGAAGATCGGCTCCTTTATCCATGGCGGTGCACAGGAGAGGGGAAGAAGAGCCGGCACAGAGAACGTGCCCGGTATTGTCGGACTTGGTGTGGCAGCAGAGCTTGCCATGAAGAATATGGAAGCAAATCAGAAGAAGGAAACAGAGCTTCGGGATTATCTGATTGAACAGATTGAAGAAAATTTCCCGAACAGCAAGTTAAACGGCAGCAGAACGAAGCGTTTGCCGAACAATGTGAACTTCAGCTTCCCGTTTATCGAAGGAGAATCCATGTTGATTATGCTGGATATGAAGGGAATCTGTGCATCCAGCGGTTCCGCCTGTACATCAGGATCTCTCGATCCTTCCCATGTACTGCTTGCGATTGGACTGCAGCATGAAATGGCACATGGTTCACTCCGTCTTACACTGAGCCATGAGAATACGAAGGAAGAAATGGATACGGTAGTCCGTGAGTTAAAGGTGATCGTAGACCGTCTGCAGGCAATGTCTCCTTTGTACGCAGATTTTATAAAGAACAATCCGGATGGAAAATTTGATTGGAGGACCTATCATGTACAGTGAAAAAGTAATGGATCATTTTACGAATCCAAGAAACATGGGTGAAATAGAGAATGCCAGCGGGGTAGGAACCGTTGGCAATGCCAAGTGCGGCGATATTATGCGGATTTATCTGGATATTGATGACAATCAGGTGATTCAGGATTGTAAGTTCAAGACCTTCGGATGCGGCGCGGCTGTAGCAACCAGCAGCATGGCAACCGAGATGGTAAAGGGCAAGACGGTTCAGGAAGCCTTACAGGTAACCAACAAGGCCGTTATGGAAGCACTTGACGGATTACCGCCTGTGAAGGTACACTGTTCTTTGTTGGCAGAAGAAGCGGTACATGCTGCTTTATGGGATTATGCGGAGAAGAACGGCATTACCATCGAAGGCTTAAAGAAGCCGAAGAACGATATTCATGAGGATGATCCGGAATAAGTAAAGCAGCGTTAGGGTAGAAAGTTGAGATAACGCATGAAAAAGAAAGTCGTAGTCGGGATGTCCGGAGGGGTGGATTCCTCCGTGGCAGCCTGTCTGTTAAAAGAACAGGGATATGATGTCATCGGCGTGACGATGCAGATCTGGCAGGAGGAACAGCCACAGCAGGTTTCCAATCAGGGAGGCTGCTGTGGCTTATCTGCCGTTGATGATGCAAGACGGGTGGCAGAGGTGCTGGATATTCCTTATTATGTGATGAATTTCCGGCAGGAATTCCAGAAGAAGGTCATTGACTATTTCGTGGAGGAATATCTGCATGGCAGGACACCGAACCCCTGCATTGCCTGCAACCGCTACGTGAAGTGGGAGTCTCTCCTCCAGCGTTCTTTGGAAATCGGAGCAGATTACATTGCAACCGGACACTATGCCCGGGTGGAAGTTCTTCCCAATGGAAGATATGCGATCCGCAATTCCGTAACAGCGCGCAAGGATCAGACGTATGCCCTTTATAATCTGACACAGAGCCAGCTCAAACATACCCTGATGCCGGTTGGAGATTATACCAAGGAAGAGATCCGGAAGATCGCAGAAGAGCATCATCTGCCGGTTGCACATAAGGCAGACAGTCAGGACATCTGCTTTGTGCCGGACGGGGATTATGGGGCCTTTTTGCAAAGAGAGGCGCCGGACCGGATGCCGGGATCCGGAAACTTTGTGACAGAGGATGGGGAAATCCTCGGAACCCACAAAGGAATTACGCATTACACGGTCGGACAGCGAAAGGGACTTGGTATTGCGATGGGACATCCGATTTATGTAGCACAGATTCGGCCGGAAACCAATGAAGTTGTGATTGCACTTGAAGATGTGTATTCGTCTTCCCTTACCTGTAATCAGTTGAATTTTATGGGGATGGAAGATTTAAAAGAGCCAAGGAGAGCCTTTGCAAAGGTAAGATATTCCCATAAGGGCGAATGGTGCCGGATCGAGCAGACCGGCGAGGATGAAATCCTGTGCACATTTGAAAAGCCGGTCCGAGCCATTGCCCCCGGTCAGGCCTGCGTTTTTTATGATGGAGAATATGTGCTCGGCGGCGGGACAATAAAATAGAAAGAGAGAGAAAACCATGCCAATCAAAGCAGATTATCACTTACATTCTTCTTTTTCCGGAGACAGTCAGACTCCGATGAAGCAGATGATCGAGAGGGGAATCGAACTGGGACTTTCCACGATGTGTTTTACCGAGCACATTGATATGGATTACCCTTACGATAAGAAGGAAGAAGAGGGAATGTTTGACCTCAACACTTATTCCTATCTGTACGATCTTGCATGTGCCAAGGGCGATTATGCAGATAAGATTAAGATTCTCTTCGGTATCGAGATCGGTGTACAGCCGCATCTTTTTAAGGAACTGGCAGAGTATGCCCAGACTTATGAATTTGACTTCATTATCGCATCCTCCCATGTCTGCAATCATAAGGATCCGTATTATCCGGCCTTTTATGAGGGCAGAAGTGACGAAGAGGCCTATCGGGAATATTTTTCTTCGATTATGGACAACCTGGAAGCGTTCCATAATTTTGATGTTTACGGGCATCTGGACTATGTGGTCCGCTATGGAAAGACCAAGGATGCAGAATACAGCTATCAGAAATATCAGGATATCATTGATCCTGTTCTGGAAAAGATTATTGATCTTGGAAAGGGCATTGAACTGAATACCGGTGCCATCCGTCATGGATTAAAGGAACTGAACCCGTGCAACGACATTTTACGACGTTACCGTCAGCTTGGCGGAGAGATCATTACGGTCGGCTCCGATGCCCATGAACCAAAGTATATTGCGGACGGTTTTGACCGTGCGGCAGAGGTTTTAAAGGAGTGCGGATTCCATTATTACACCACGTTTGACAAGAGAATTCCGGAATTTCACAAGCTGTAGCAAGAAATTTCACATTAGGACTTGCACTTTTCCAATAAATTGGGTAAAATGATTCTGCTGATAAGATTTTGTCAATCTTGGCAAAATGATATAAAATTTATTTTTATTTTAGGAGGAAACTAAAATGGCAGTAAAAGTAGCAATTAATGGTTTTGGCCGTATTGGTCGTCTGGCATTCAGACAGATGTTTGGTGCTGAAGGATATGAAGTAGTTGCAATCAACGACTTAACAACACCTTCTATGTTAGCACACTTATTAAAATATGACTCTTCACAGGGCAGATATGTAGCAATCGGTGAAGAAGATCAGGTTACTGCTGATGACGAAGCTGGAACAATCACTGTTAAGGGCAAGACAATCAAGATTTACAAAGAGCCCGATGCAAACAATTGTCCTTGGGGCGAAATCGGTGTAGACGTTGTTCTTGAGTGTTCTGGATTCTATACCTCTAAGGCTAAAGCACAGGCACATATCAATGCTGGTGCTAAGAAGGTTGTTATTTCCGCACCTGCAGGAAACGATCTTCCTACTATCGTTTACAATGTAAACCATGAAACTCTTACAAAAGATGATAAGATCATCTCCGCAGCTTCCTGTACAACAAACTGCTTGGCTCCTATGGCTAAGGCATTAAATGACCTTGCTCCGATCGAGTCCGGTATTATGTGTACAATTCATGCTTACACAGGTGATCAGATGATCCTTGATGGACCTCAGAGAAAGGGTGATAAGAGAAGAAGCCGTGCAGGCGCTGTTAATATCGTTCCTAACTCTACAGGTGCTGCTAAGGCAATCGGTCTTGTTATTCCTGAACTGAATGGCAAGTTAATCGGTGCTGCACAGCGTGTTCCTACCCCTACAGGATCTACCACACTGTTATTCGCAGTAGTAGACAAGACTGTTACTAAGGAAGAAGTAAACGCAGCTATGAAGGCTCAGGCTACTGAATCCTTTGGTTATAACGAAGAAGAAATCGTATCTTCCGATATCGTTGGAATGAGATTCGGTTCCTTATTCGATGCTACACAGACAATGGTTAGCCCTCTTCCGGATGGAAAGACTCAGGTAGAAGTTGTTTCTTGGTATGACAACGAGAACTCCTACACAAGCCAGATGGTTCGTACCATTAAGTACTTCGCAGAATTAGGCTAATTTCGTAATCTGAAAGAAGACCTGTCGAAAGGTCCGGTCTCATGGACCGGACCTTTTTTTGAGTAGAGCACTTAGCGAGGTATTTACGAGCTTAGTGCGAACCATGCATGTGCACTTAATGAGGACGAGTCGAAGATGAAGTCAGAATTTAGTGCAGCAGGCGGAGTAGAGCATTTAGCAAGTTTTTTTAAAAATTAGGAGGATAGAATCATGGGATTAAATAAGAAATCCGTAGACGATTTTAATGCAAAGGGAAGAAGAGTCCTTGTTCGTTGTGACTTCAACGTTCCCCTTAAGGATGGCAAGATCACAGACGAAACCCGTATTGTGGCTGCACTTCCTACAATCAACAAATTAATTGCTGATGGCGGCAAGGTAATTCTTTGCTCTCATCTTGGAAAGGTTAAGAATGGCCCGAATGAAGGCGAATCTTTAGCTCCTGTAGCTGAGAGACTTTCCGAGAAGCTTGGCAAGGAAGTTAAATTCATCGCTGATTACAACGTAACAGGTGCAGATGCAACCGCAGCAGTAGCAGCAATGAACGATGGAGATGTTATCTTACTTCAGAATACCCGTTTCCGTGGTGCAGAAGAAACCAAGAACGGCGAGCAGTTCTCTAAGGAATTAGCAGATCTTTGTGATGATTATGTATGTGATGCATTCGGATCTTCCCATAGAGCACATGCTTCTGTAGCTGGTGTTACAGATGTAGTACGTGCTAAGGGTGGTAACTGTGCAGTTGGATACTTAATGCAGAAGGAAATCAACTTCCTTGGCAATGCAGTTGAGAATCCGGTTAGACCTTTCGTAGCAATCCTTGGTGGTGCTAAGGTAGCTGACAAGCTTAACGTAATTAACAACCTTCTTGAGAAGTGTGATACCCTCATCATTGGTGGTGGTATGGCATTCACCTTCTTAAAGGCTAAGGGATATGAAATCGGTAAGTCTCTCGTAGATGATGAGAAGATCGATTACTGTAAGGAAATGATGGCTAAGGCAGAGAAACTTGGCAAGAAGCTTCTTCTTCCTATTGATACTACCGTAGCTGCAGAATTCCCGAACCCGATTGATGCTCCGATCGAAGTTCAGGTTGTAGACGCTGACAAGATCCCTGCTGATATGGAAGGTCTTGATATCGGAACCAAGACTGCTGAATTATATGCAGATGCTGTTAAGAGCGCTAAGACGGTTGTTTGGAATGGTCCTATGGGCGTATTCGAGAACCCGACTCTTGCAAAGGGAACCATCGCAGTAGCAAAGTCTCTTGCAGAAACCGATGCAACCACAATTATCGGTGGTGGTGATAGTGCAGCAGCAGTTAACCAGCTTGGATTCGCTGATAAGATGAGCCACATTTCTACCGGTGGTGGAGCTTCCCTTGAATTCTTAGAGGGTAAGGTACTTCCCGGTGTAGCAGCAGCTGACGATAAGTAGGCCGAAAGCAACTTAACGAATGCGAGTGAAAACGAAGCATGAACTTAGTGCGAGGTCGTTCCCGAATCTTAATGAAATCGACCCGAAGGCGAAGATTGAATTTAGCTGAGGGAACCGAAAGCAACTTCATTAAAAATTAGAAAGAGGACAATAAAATGGCAAGAAGAAGAATTATTGCCGGCAACTGGAAGATGAACATGACTCCCAGCCAGGCAGTTGAACTTTGTGCAACACTGAAAGATTTAGTTAAGAATGATGCAGTAGATGTTGTTTACTGTGTACCTGCAATTGATATCGTACCTGTAGCAGAAGCAATTAAGGGTACCAATGTAAAGTTAGGCGCTGAGAACTTCTATATTGAAGATAAGGGTGCTTACACTGGTGAAATCTCCGCTCCGATGCTTAAGGATGCTGGTGTAGAATACATTATCATCGGACATTCCGAGAGAAGAGATATCTTCGGTGAGAACGATATCCTCATCAACGCTAAGGTTAAGAAGGCATTCGCTGCCGGACTTAAGCCGATCCTTTGCTGTGGTGAATCCCTTGCACTTCGTAAGGCTGGCACTTACAAAGAGTGGATTGCAAGACAGATTAAGTGGGATCTTACTGATGTAACTGCAGATCAGGTTAAGGAACTGGTTATCGCTTACGAGCCGATCTGGGCGATCGGAACCGGCGAGACAGCCACTGCTGATCAGGCACAGGAAGTATGTAAGATGATCCGTGAGGTTATTGCTGAGATGTACGATGCTCCTACAGCAGAAGCAGTTCGTATCCAGTACGGCGGTTCCATGAATGCAGGCAACGCTGCAGAACTCCTTTCCAAGGATGATATCGACGGCGGTCTGATCGGTGGAGCAGCTCTGAAGCCTGATTTTGGTCAGATTGTTAACGCATAATTCCATATGGAATAACAAGTGTTGAATTGGAACACCACAGAAGTACAGGAAGGAATTTCCGGTTTCTGTGGTGTTTTTTGTATCTTTACGTCGGTTTATGTTGCCCTGGAACCATTGCCATATCCGGTATTCTGGCTTATAATAAAGAAAGCGGTTATGGGGGAAGATGCATGGACGTACGAATGATTTCATTGATGATTATGGGATTGTTCCTGATTTTCTTACTGGTTACCTTGTGCAACCGGACATATCGTAAATATTATCTTCCAGCGAAGATGGTCTGCAGTCTGGAATTCCTGTTGTTTTCTTTTGCTATGGGTGTTTTATTCGGACAGATGATCTGGACCTTACAGCTTTTGCCGGGATTATTGCTATGCCTTATTGGGGATCTATTTATGGGACTACGGCATAAAGCGCAGAAAAACACCTGTTTTCTGTTGGGAACGATGTCGTTTGCACTGGCGCATATCAGCTTCCTTGTGATGTTGTATGTTTCACATCCGTTCCGATGGGCAGATCTTACCGTTGTGATTGTGATGCCGATCGTCATTAAGCTGTTAAAGCGGACCGGACAGTTCCGGTTTGGAAAATATGAAGGAATGGCAATTTTATATAGTATTCTGGTGGCAGGCTTTGCTTGGAAAAGTGCGGAAATCGCCATAGGAACCATGCAGAGTGCGGATATCTGTCTGGCGATAGGAGCATCGTTCTTCTTCCTTTCCGATAGCCTGATTTTTTTCATTTCTTTTTGGAAGAAGAGAGTGTGGCCGTTACATGGAATGGAAATCAGTGCTTACTATATTGCCATGTGCCTTATCGGACTGTCGATTTCTCTACGGTGAGATTCGGTTTGAAAAAGGAAACTATTATGCACTGCAAACAAAGTAAACTGGAATGAAATAAGAGCAAATAAAAACAAATTGATAAAGCAGACAAGTAAGAATAAATCAAAAAGAGCGATATATAAATCAGCAGGAAAAGATTGGAAATTAGGAGTCAGAGGGCAGATTATGGAAAACAAATTATACGTTGTGATCCCTTGTTATAATGAAGAAGAAGTTCTTCCTGAGACATCGAAGCGTCTGAAAATCAAATTAGAGGAGCTGATGGAGAAGGGGAAGATCGATCGGAACAGTAAGATTGTATTCGTAAATGACGGATCCAAGGACCGGACATGGGAGATCATTGAGAAGCTTCATCAAGAGGATCATATCTTCAGTGGAATCAATTTAAGCCGGAACCGGGGACATCAGAATGCACTCCTTGCCGGACTGATGACTACGAAGAATTGTGCGGATATGGTGGTTTCCATGGATGCGGATCTGCAGGATGATATTAATGCAGTCGATGAAATGGTAGAGAAATACTTAAATGGAATTGATATTGTTTATGGAGTACGCAGCAGCCGCGCGAAGGATACCCTTTTTAAGAAGGCGACAGCAGAAGGTTTTTACAAGCTGATGAATGGCATGGGAGCCAACACGGTGTTTAATCATGCGGATTACCGTCTGATGAGCCGCAGGGCCCTGGAAGGACTGGCGCAGTTTGGGGAAGTGAATCTGTTCCTCCGCGGGATTGTGCCGATGATTGGTTATCGTACCGATGTCGTTTATTACGAACGGGGCGAACGGTTTGCAGGTGAGAGTAAATATCCGCTGGGCAAAATGCTTTCTTTTGCGGTAGAGGGCATTACTTCTTTGAGTACAAAGCCGATCCGGATGATTACCGGTCTTGGATTTTTTGTTTTTCTGATAAGTTTGATTATTCTGGTATATAGCTTTGTACGTCACTTTATGGGAGCAACGATTGTTGGTTGGACGACACTGATGGTTTCTGTATGGGCAATCGGTGGACTGATTTTGTTATCGCTTGGTGTTGTTGGGGAATATATTGGTAAGATCTATTTAGAGACTAAGGCCCGCCCGAGATTTCTTATTGATGAATTTCTGAACGAGGAAGACAGGTGATAGGAAAATAGTACTTGCAGTCCATAGAAATTGATGTTATCATAGGAATGTTTGCCGGAGAAAGCTCTGGCAGAGGATCATGATTAGAATAGGATAGTAGAGATTTATGGAACAGCAGATAAGATATAGTGATACGGAAATCAATGCCTATATTTTGAAGGCCATCCGGGAAATGGGCTTTGAATATATGACTCCCATTCAGGAGCAGGCAATTCCGGTATTGTTAGAAGGAAAAGACGTGATTGGACAGGCGCAGACAGGAACCGGTAAGACGGCTGCGTTTTCCATTCCGATGATACAAAAGATTGACATCTCCTGTAAGAAACCGCAGGGGATTATTCTTTGTCCGACCAGAGAGCTTGCCATGCAGGCGGCAGAGGAGATTCGTAAGATTACGAAATATATGCATGGCTTAAAGGTTCTTCCGGTTTATGGAGGACAGGACATCAGCAAGCAGATCCGGGCACTCAGCCAGGGAGTACAGATTATTGTCGGTACGCCGGGACGTGTCATGGATCATCTGCGGAGACATACGATTAAGACCGCAAACGTCCGGATGATCGTTTTGGATGAAGCGGATGAAATGCTGAACATGGGATTCCGGGAGGATATGGAAACGATTCTTTCCCAGATGCCCGAAGAGCGGCAGATGGCACTGTTTTCGGCAACCATGCCGCAGGCGATCTTAGAGATTACCAACCAGTACCAGAAGGATGCCGTTTTTATCAAGGTGACACCGAAGGAGGTTACGGTTGCTGCAATTGAGCAGAGCTATTACCGGATTGCAAAGAAGGACAAGATGAATGCCCTGTGCAGACTGATTGATTTCCATCAGCCCAAGCGCAGTCTGATTTTCTGTAATACCAAAAAGATGGTCGATGAAATGACACAGGAATTAAAGGGAAGGGGCTATGAAGCAGAAGGACTTCACGGCGATCTGTCTCAGTTCCAGAGAGATACGGTCATGAACCTGTTCCGTAACGGACGCTGTGCCATTCTGATTGCAACCGATGTAGCTGCCCGTGGAATTGATGTAAGCGGTGTTGATGCGGTATTTAACTATGATGTACCGGAGGATATTGAATATTACGTTCACCGGATTGGACGAACCGGACGTGCCGGAAGAGAAGGCAAATCCATGACGCTGGTGTCCGGAAGAGAAGTGTTCAAAATCCGTGATATTGAGCGGATCTGTCATACAAGGATTGAAGAAAAGAAGCTTCCGACCGGCAAGGATATTGTAAAGGTAAAGTTTAGCCGTTCGGTTGACAGTGCACTGGAGGCTGCTAAAGATCAGAATCTCGAGGGCTTGAAGAACCGGATCGAAAGCGTCTGTGATGAAAGGGGAATCTCAGAACTGGATCTTGCAGCAGCACTTCTTTATCAGAGCATGGGAGAGGAACCGGAAGAGATCGAGGAAGAACGTTTCTATTACGATCGAAACCGCCGTCAGGACAACAGCCGCCGGGAAGGAAAGGGCGGTTATGGAAGAGAGTCCCGTTATCGTGGAAAAGAAAGCCGCTATCGTGATCAGAAGGGCCGGAGTCGTGTAAGAGAGGATCAGGGAGGCAGAAACCGCCACAGGGAAGAGCGCGGCAGTCAGAGAACGCAGGATGCAGCCCACAGAAATGAGAATGGAAGAAGAAAGAATCCGGAGGAGCGTCGGGATAAGAAAGCCGTTCTTTCGAAGAAGAGAAAACGTGGAGTGTTTTAAATGAGTAAGTCACATACAGCAGGAAAGAAAAAAACATCAAGAGAAATGAGAAGACACCGACGGGCACGTATGGTCTGGCTGGAACGCGGAATGATTGCGTTCTGGGTAATCGCGCTGGCAGGTGGAATTGGCACAGCCGTTTATTTGAATGTGCCCGGATTAAAATTAAACCGCCAGCTTCATAAAGCGGACAGCCTTATGGAAAGCTCGGATTATGATGGTGCGATTGCGCATTATCAGGAGGCGCTGAACATTGATTCCACATCCGTGAAAGCATATCATGCCATGGCAGGAGCTTATTGGAATAAGGAAGACAGAGGCTCTGCAGAGCTGACCCTGCAGCAGGGCTTTGAAGCAACGCAGGATGACGGACTGTTGCAGGAATACTGTGTGTATATGCTGAACGATGCGGTTGCAGACATCAATGCACAGAGCTGTACCTTTGAGACGCTGGAAAAGTGTCTTACCGTTTTGGAGACAAGTCCGGATAACACGGAAGTTTATTCGCCGCTGGATGCCTGCTATGAATGGCTGATTTATACAGACGATGAGAATTTTTTTACCTCACTGTCTGACGGGGAAACTTATTTTGAGCAGTATGTGAAGGCTTTGCAGAGGATGATCCGTGTTTATCAGCAGTATCCTTCGGATAGCTTAAAGGATGAGATTGTGAAGTATGCAACGATCGACCGCGATCTGTTGTGGCTGGATGTACCAAAGCTTACGGAATATCAGGAATTGCTTACTTCCGTCCAGATGATCGCAACGAATGATTCCATTAACTCCTTAAGTGCCTGTCTGGAAAAAGCAGCATGGGCGCAGGAGTATTTTGCAACGGCATTTACGATTTTTGAATCCGGAGAATATGCACCGATCCGCGATTTTATTCAGGAGGATACGTACATTTCCCTGCGGGATCAGTTTATGGCAGGAACGATGGAGTACTGGAGCGGACAGACCTATATTCCGGTGAGCCGTGAGAAGATGAAGCTGATGAACGTAGATGGCGCATGGACCTTTGCCTTTGCAGATTTTGAGGAATATCCGCAGACCAGTGGAGTGGTCAATCTGTGGGCAGCGATCCAGCAGGATGATGGGGTGCAGAGAATCTGTATTTCCTATGAACCTGAAGCTTTGCAGGAAGAGTATTACCCGCATACGACATTGGAATTTATCTATCTTTATAGTAATGTCAAGATTAACGGAGAGCTGGTACCTAAGATGAATTACCGCTTTGAGACGCGTGTGGCAGCAAAAGAAGGCACCACCACGCAGCTCATCGGAGACTGGGGCGGTGCCAATGAATGGACAACTACATTCTAATGATATAGAAATGAAACTTAACTGAATTTCAGCTGTGCATTATGGAGCCTGTAATAGGCTCCTTTTTTTGCCAGTAATTCACTGGCAGATCCTTCCTCGACAATACCGCCGTGATCAATTACAAAGATACGGTCGGCCTTCTGGATCGTAGAAAGCCGGTGGGCAATGACAAAGGAGGTACGTCCCTTTAACAGGGCATCGATGCCTTCCTGGACCAGGAGCTCGGTCTGGGTATCAATGCTCGAGGTAGCCTCATCCAGAATGAGGATATTCGGATCGGAAACCATGGTTCTTGCAAAGGCAAGAAGCTGCTTCTGACCGACGGATAAGCCACCGCCGCGCTCTGTGAGCATCGTATCGTAGCCATCCTTTAAATCCATAATGAAATCATGTGCGTGGACGGCTTTTGCAGCAGTAATGATTTCTTCCTCGGTAGCATCGAGCTTTCCGTAGCGGATATTGTCACGGATCGTTCCGGTAAACAGGAAATTGTCCTGCGTCATAATTCCCATCTGTTGCCGGAGGCTTTCAATCGTTACCTGCCGGATATCGTGTCCGTCGATCCGGATCTGGCCGCCCTGGATATCATAGAAACGGCTGATCAGATTGACGATTGTTGTTTTACCGGCACCCGTAGGGCCAACCAGGGCAATCGTTTCACCCGGTTTAATATCAAAGCTCACGTTATCCAGAATCTTCACATCATCCTCATAGGAAAAGTCCACATGGGAAAAGGTTACCCGGCCTTTGATCGGAGGAAGCGGAAGAGCTTCCGGTGCATCGCTGATGGCACTTTCCGTATCCATAATTTCAAAGACACGTTCGGCGGCAGCCAGGTTGGTAATGATCTGGGTGTAAAAGTTGCTCAGATTCATAATCGGGTTCCAGAACATACCAATATAGGTGCCGAATGCTACCAGTGTACCGACGGATACCGACTCGATTCCCAGAATTTTGATTCCGACATAGTACATGGCGGCAAAGCCGAGTCCCCAGCTTAAATCAATGATGGAGCCCATGCTGTCATTTAAACGGACAGCCTTTTTGAAGGAATCCCGATGGGCATTCAGCAGTTCATCAAAGGTATTTAAGGTTTCCTCTTCGGCAGTAAAGCTGTGAATGATCCGCATGCCGGACATATCCTCATGGATAAAGGCATTCAGGTTACTGGACTTTTTCCGGAAATCCTGCCATTTCTTATGGGAGTAGACCTGGATGAGCCAGATACAGACGGCCATAAACGGAAGTGTAATGAGTGCTGCCGCGGCAAGAAACGGGTTTCGTACGAACATAATAACGGCAACGGCAACCACGGTCACGAACTCCGGCAGGAGAGTGGTCACGAAGTTATTCAGCACATCTTTCAGGGAATTGATATCTCCCATGATTCTTGCGAGAATCTTACCGGTCGGCCTTCCGTCAAAGAAGTTCAGATCCAGTGTCTGAATATGGGTATAGAGCTGCTGCCGTATGGTCAGTAACGTTTCGTTACAGATCTTCGCCATGATGTACATCCGTAGTTTGCTACCGAGAATGACGGTAACGCTCATAAGCAGAGTCAGGATCATCACACGATAAAGCTTCGGAAGGTCTCCGGTGCCGATGCAGTCATCAATCGCGTACTCATAAAAGAGTGGTGTAATCAGGGTAAGGATGGTACTGACAAGCATAATCAGCAGTACCGCAATAATCTGTTTTTTATAAGTAAGCAGGTAGGACAGGAGCCGCAGGAGGGTTTTTAGTTTTCCGTTTTCCTTAAGCTGTTCGTCCTCTTTATAGGAATTGAAACTCATGCAATCACCTCGCTTTCCGGAGTTCCGTATTGTGCAACAAAGGTCTGGTAATAGTGTCCTTTCTTCGCAAGCAGTTCATCGTGGGTTCCACGCTCCACAATCTGACCGCCCTCTAAGATCAGGATTTCATCGGCGTGACAGACCGCGCTGATGCGGTGTCCGATGATGATTTTGGTGGTATCCTTTAATTCCCGGAGCGTGTCATGAATACACTGCTCGGTTTCCATATCGAGTGCCGAAGTCGAGTCATCGAGAACGAGAACCGGTGCTTTCCGGGCCAGGGCTCTCGCAATCGTAATCCGCTGCTTCTGTCCACCGGATAAACCAATACCGCGTTCCCCGATGACCGTATCATACTGGCTTTCCATCTTTTCGATAAAGCTGCTGGCTTGTGCACGCCGGGAGGCTTCTTTAATCGAAGACAGCGTCAGGGTATCCTTTTTGCCGAGCTTTACGTTTTCCAGAATGGTATCGGAAAACAGGAAGACATCCTGCATGACAAAGGACATGGCACCACGGAGCTGATGTAAGGAAAGCTCCTTGATGTTGACTCCGTCTAAGTAAATCGCACCGTCTGTTACATCGTAAAGCCGCTGCAGAAGATAGATGAGCGAGCTTTTACCGGCACCGGTGGTTCCCATGATGCCGACGGTCTTTCCGGGCTCGACCGTAAAGGAAATATCATGGAGAATCTCGTGCTGATCCGCCTTGTGGAACGATACATGTTCAAAGGTGATCTGTCCCTTCACGGCGGGCAGAATGACAGGATTCTCAGGATCTTTTACGGCGGGCTTTTCTTCATAAAGCTTCTGGATGCGGCGGTTGGATGCCACGGCATAGGAAAGCGAGTTCGTAAGCCAGCCGAGCATTTCCATCGGCCATACAATATTATTGGAATACGCAAAAAATGCGCTTAATTCACCTAAGGTAAATTCACCTCGCATGACCTGGGCTCCACCAAATAACAAAACGGAAATCGGCAGGATCTTGGAGATCAGCGAAATATAAGGGTGATATTTCACGAAGATGTTCGACTGCTCCATATTCAATTCGTAGTAACGCTGGTTATGGGACAGGAACTTCCCGATTTCATATTTCTCACGGGCGAAGGCCTTTACGGTGCGGACACCGGCGAGGTTTTCTTCGGCAACGGTATTTAAGGTGGCATTTTCCTCGCTGATGGATTCATAAACGGAATCCAGACGGTGCTCCATGTAAATGGCAATCGCAGCAGAGGCTGCCATGCCGATTGTGGGAAGGATCGCCAGCTTCCAGTTGAGACTGTACATACAGAACAGCACGATGGAAGTATGGATGACCACCTCAATCATCAGCATGCCGACATAGGTTAAGCCGTCCCAGATGTGATCCACATCATCCTTGATCCGGCTCATCAGTTCACCGGTTCCGGTACGGTCGAAAAATTCCGTGCTTAAGGATTGCACATGGCAGAATACGGCCCTGCGGATTTCGGCTGCAATTTTCGATCCCGTCAGGTCAAAGGTATATTCCTTTACATACTGGAAAATAAATCGTCCGACTCCGACGCCGACATAGGCGAGCAGAAGCGGAGTGAGCAAATTCATGTGACCGCCGAGTAATACGTCGTCAATCATGGACTGCGTAAGTCTTGGTGAGAGCATATCCAGGCTGATGCTGATGACCATGCCAAGGATGGCAAGGCCAAAGGCAAACTTGTGCTCCCAGAGATAGGTTCTTATTTTTTTCATGTTTTCCCCCTCAAATTTTATTTTTACATAAAGAAAAAGCAGTTATGATATTCCATAACTGCCCGTGTGTAGTCCAATTACCAAAGTAAGACGAAGGTATGAGTATGATATGTCTTGCTTTAGCTATGAGTACAAAAGTCAGAAGGTAATATCCGGTTCGTTCTGGTTTTCGTTATTAAAGTTGTCAATGTTGTGCGGTTACGTAATATAATAGTTCTAAACATAGATGTTACCTCCTTCCTTGTGATTTCTTATGTTGCAACACATTATGGTTTCACCATACAGCCGTTGCGAAAATTTGTCAACAAAATTTTTTGGGGTCTATGGAACCGATTCGTTTCGAAACATGTGTGAGCGGGTGCCAGGTTAGGAAAAACGTATAAAAGTTAGTGATTTCCAACATGAAATTACGTCTGGTCAGAATGGGAAAATGAGTGTATACTCCGTATTACAGAGCTTCCTAAAGGAACTTGACAGGGGAAGAAGACAGGAGCGGATATGATTTCGTTATTAGCAAAATTATGGATTAAAAACAGGGAAGATGTGAAGGATCCCAAGGTACGTGAAGCATATGGTGTGCTTTGCGGAGGCGTGGGTATCTTTTTTAATCTATGCCTTTTTATTGGAAAGTTTCTGGCAGGCTTCTTAAGCGGGTCCATCGCGGTCACGGCCGATGCGTTTAACAACCTTTCGGATGCAGGTTCTTCCATTATTACGCTTGTGGGCTTTAAGATGGCAGGGCAGAAGCCGGACTCGGATCATCCCTTCGGACACGGACGGATCGAATATCTTTCCGGATTTCTGGTAGCGGTGATTATTCTGATCATGGCGTTCGAGCTGCTGAAATCTTCGGTGGATAAGATCATCCATCCGGAGCCCATCGACACCGGAATTCTGGTGATTCTGGTATTGATTGCCTCGATTCTTGTGAAGGTTTATATGTGTTATTATAATAAATCCGTTGCAAAGAAGATTGACAGTGCGGCGATGGGAGCAACCGCGATGGACAGCTTAAGCGACAGTGTTGCAACAACGGTTGTCCTAGTTGCAACGCTGGTTTCTTATTTCTTTGGCATTGAGATTGACGGATACTGTGGTGTCATTGTTGCCCTGTTTGTGGGAATGACCGGCTTTCAGGCGGCGAAAGAAACGATCAATCCATTGCTTGGACAGCCGCCGGAGCCTGCCTTTGTGAATCAGGTAAGGGAGATCGTGATGTCCTATCAGGAGCAGGGCGTGCTTGGAATCCATGACCTTGTGGTACATAATTACGGACCGGGAAGAGTGATGCTTTCGGTGCATGTAGAGGTTCCGGCCTCCGGAGATATTCTGCATATGCATGACATGATTGATAACATTGAGCATCGCCTGCGCCGTGAACTGAACTGCAGTGCGGTGATTCATATGGATCCGGTGAGCGTTGGAGATGAGCGGACCGATGAATTAAAGGAGAAGGTGCGTGAAATCATAGACGGTATGCAGGAGAACATCCACTTTCATGATTTCCGGATCGTGGATGGACCGACGCACACGAATGTGATTTTTGACGTGGAGGTTCCCTACAGCGTGAAAACGGAGGATAAGGAAATCGTATCGTATCTTCAGAAGAAAATCCGGGAGCTGGGCGGGGACGGACAGGAGTATTACGCGGTCATCGACGTGGACCGGGATCTGTGTGAAAATGTGCAGGAATAACGTAATAACAGGAAGATGTTTGTTGCCACGAACGAAAAAAGAGTGTATAATCAGTGTGATAAAAACAGGGAGGACGTAATGATGAAAAAACCTACAGTATTAATGATTTTAGATGGATATGGATTAAATGAAAGAAAAGATCATAACGCCGTGGCAGAAGCAAATACCCCCGTTATGGATAAACTCATGGCAGAATGTCCTTTTGTCAAAGGAAATGCCAGTGGTATGGCCGTAGGACTTCCGGAAGGACAGATGGGTAACTCCGAAGTCGGTCATATGAACATGGGTGCAGGACGTATTGTATATCAGGAACTTACCAGAATTACCAAGGAAATTCAGGATGGTACGTTCTTTGAGAATCCTGCTTTATTAGAAGCAGTAAACAACTGCAAGAAGAATGACAGCGCACTTCATATGTTCGGTCTTCTTTCCGATGGTGGTGTACACAGCCACTTTACCCATCTTTTCGGATTACTTGAGCTTGCCAAGAGAAACGGCTTAAGCAAGGTCTATGTACACGGCTTCTTAGATGGACGTGATACTCCTCCGGCAAGTGGTAAGGGATATGCCGAAGAACTCGAAGCAGAAATGAAGAAGCTTGGCGTAGGTGAAATCGCATCCGTTATGGGACGTTACTATGCAATGGACCGTGATAACAACTACGATCGTGTAAAGCTTGCGTTTGATGCATTAACCAAGGGCGAAGGTCTTACTGCAGCAAGTGCCACAGAAGGTATCCAGGCTTCCTATGACCGGGAAGAAACCGACGAATTCGTAAAGCCTACCGTTGTAGTAAAGGATGGCAAGCCGGTTGCAACCATTAAGGACAAGGATTCCGTAATCTTCTTTAACTTCCGTCCGGACCGTGCAAGAGAAATTACCAGAGCATTTTGTGATGATGACTTCAAGGGATTTGAAAGACCGAAGAGACTTGATCTTACTTATGTATGCTTCTCTGACTATGATCCGACGATCCCGAATAAGCTGGTTGCTTTCCACAAGATTTCTGTTACCAATACCTTTGGCGAATGGCTGGCAGCAAACCACATGAAGCAGGCCAGAATTGCTGAGACCGAGAAGTATGCACATGTTACCTTCTTCTTCAACGGTGGAGTAGAAAAGCCCAATGAAGGCGAAGACAGAATCCTCGTAAATTCTCCCAAGGATGTGGCTACTTACGATCTGAAGCCTCAGATGAGCGCTTACGAAGTATGCGACAGACTGGTAGAAGCCATTCATTCCAAGAAATATGATGTTATCGTGATCAACTTTGCAAACCCGGATATGGTTGGACATACCGGTGTAGAGAGTGCCGCAATCAAGGCGGTAGAAGTTGTCGATGAATGTGTTGGCAAAGCAGTGGAAGCATTAAAGGAAGAGGATGGACAGATGTTCATCTGTGCAGACCATGGTAACGCAGAACAGCTCGTGGATTATGAAACCGGCGAACCTTATACAGCACATACCACGAATCCGGTTCCGTTCATTCTGGTAAATGCAGATCCTTCTTACAAGCTTCGTGAGGGTGGATGTCTTGCAGATATCGTTCCGACCTTAATTGAAATGATGGGAATGGAACAGCCGAAGGAAATGACCGGCAAGTCCCTGATCGTAAAATAAGATCATAAATCCGGAAACGGAATGGAAGAATTCACAAGAATTTAATGAGAAATCACAGGCAGTACATATCAGAGATATGGCTGCCTTTTTTCTTGAAAATAAATACTTGATTTTATATAATATAACTAGTATGGGTATAGAAACTTTTGGAGGATAAAACATGAAAGTAATTGCAGAAGAACGTAGAATTATAATCCGTAACGGAGCATCCCAGGTCTTTATTGAACCGTGGGGCGAAAACTCCGTGCGTGTACGAATGACCGCCGAGGCACAGATGGATGACCATGACTGGGCCTTATGCGAAAAGGTGAAAGAGATTACACCGGTCATTACGCAGACCACAGTGGATATGACCGATCCGTGGTATCGTGGCGAAGAATGGAAGAAGTACCATTATACCGGAACCGAATATACGATGGTCATTGGCAAGCTTACCGTAAAGGTTAATGTAGAAGGCTGGATCAGCTTTTATAATCAGAAGGGGGATCTGCTGACACAGGAATATTGGAGAAACCGTGACAGGATCTGCCGTTATGCCGTGCCGATCCGTATTCCCGCAAGAGAATTAAAGCCGATCACAGGAACCAGTGACTATGAACTGACCGCACGCTTTGAAGCGTTTGACGATGAAAAGATCTTTGGCATGGGCCAGTATCAGGAAAAGAATATGGATAAAAAGGGTGCAGTATTAGAGCTTGCGCACCGTAACAGTCAGGCAAGTGTACCATTTTATGTATCAAGCAGAGGCTATGGCTTCTTCTGGAACAATCCGGCAATCGGAACCGCAACCTTTGGTATGAATAAGACCGAATGGTACGCAAAGTCTACAAAGAAGATGGACTATTTTCTGACCGCAGGCGATACGCCGGCAGAAATTCTCGAGCAGTATACCGCAGCAACGGGAAGAAGCCCGATGATGCCGGAGTTTGGTTTAGGTTACTGGCAGTGTAAGCTTCGTTACCGTAACCAGCAGGAGATCTTAGAGGTTGCAAGAGAGCACAAGCGTCGTGGACTTCCGATGGATGCGATCGTGGTAGATTTCTTCCACTGGACGATGCAGGGAGAGTTTAAGTTTGAACCCCGTGACTGGCCGGATCCGGATGCGATGGTGAAGGAATTAAAGGAACTGGGAATTGAGACCGTTGTTTCCGTATGGCCGACCATTGACGAACGCTCTGAGAATTATGGCGAGATGGAGGAGAACGGCTATCTGGTACAGACGGACCGTGGCAATCACAATCATATGACCTGGATGGGCAACATCGTGTTCTATGATCCAACCAATCCGGGTGCGAGAGAATTTGTTTGGAAGAAATGCAAAGAGAACTATTATAAGAAGGGCATCCGTATTTTCTGGCTGGATGAGGCAGAGCCGGAATATGGTCCTTACGATTTTGATAATTACCGCTACTATGCCGGTCCGGCTTTACAGTGTACAAATATTTATCCGCTCATGTATGCCAAGGGCTTTTATGAAGGCTTAAAGGCAGAGGGAGAGAAGGACATTTTAAGTCTGGTGCGCTGTGCCTGGGCAGGAAGCCAGAAGTATGGCGTGCTGACCTGGTCCGGAGACATTCATTCTTCCTTCCGTGCCATGAAGGAGCAGTTGCAGGCCGGATTAAACATGGGTATGGCGGGGATCCCATGGTGGACTTCGGATATCGGAGGATTTATCGGCGGAGACATTACCGATCCGGCATTTAAAGAGCTGCTGATGCGGTGGTTTGCATGGGGCGCGTTCTGCCCGGTATTCCGTATGCATGGAGAGCGTTCGCCCTGGTATGAAAGAGAACAGGAATTCATTAACGGAGTCCGTCAGTTAACCTCCGGACAGGATAATGAGGTCTGGAGCTTTGGCGAAGACAACTATGAAATCATGAAGAAGTATCTCTTTATCCGTGAGAATTTAAGGGATTATGTAAGACAGAGCATGGAAAATACCAGCAGGACCGGAGAACCGGTCATGCGTCCGCTGTTCTTTGACTTCCCGGAGGATGCGGAAAGCTGGAAGGTGGAGACCGCTTATATGTTTGGACGGGAGCTTTTGGTATCACCGGTTACGGAAGCCGGAGTCAGGGAATGGAAGGTTTATCTTCCGAAGGGCACTAAGTGGACAGAAGCAGCAACCGGAAAGGAATACGAAGGCGGTCAGTATGTGGAAGCGTATGCACCGATCGACATTATTCCGGTATTTGTGAAAGATGGGGCAGATCTTAACATTTATGAGGCAGATATTACCTAAGAACAAATTGAATGTAAGGCAGGAGATTACGGTGAAAAAAGAACGGAAGCTGGATCGGTTTTTGAGTCATGGCATAGAGATCGGAGAAGTGCAATTTCAGATAGTTGATTTGCTTTTTATTGTCTGTCTGTTTATAGCCGGATTGCTGATCCGCCTTCCGTTATATCCGATTACTTCCGGGGATTATCAGGGATTTTTGCAGCCATGGATGGATGAAATCCAGCAAAAAGGAGGCTTTTTTTCCTTAAAATATGCCATATCCAATTACACATCACCATATATGTATCTGATGTGTGTGTTATCTTACCTGCCGGGAAATAAGCTATACGCATTAAAGACAATATCAGTTATTTTTGATTATGTAGCAGCTGTATCAATGTTTTTACTGGTATATCAGATTACTTATAATGTGCGAAGAGCTGTTATAGGGATGTCTATGGTACTGCTATGTCCCACAGTTATTCTGAACAGTGCATGGTGGTGTCAGTGTGATGTGATCTATACATCATTTCTGTTGTTATCCCTGTTATATTTTTTCAGGGGAAACAGCAAACGATGCGCAATTTTTGCAGGTATTGCGTTTTCGTTTAAGCTACAGGCGTTGTTCTTTGTTCCGTTTCTGATCCTGATGTGGTTAAAGGGCAGAACGATGAAACTGCGGCATTTTTTGTATATTCCTGCAATGTATGTAGTGACAGCGGTTCCGGCATGGTTATTTGGCAGAAGCATGAAGGATTTATTAATGATATATGTCGATCAGTCGGTGACATACCCATGGGGAACAATGGAATATCCCAATTTATATGCCTTATTGGGAGAGGCATCGCCTGATTATTATCATCCCTATGAAGTGGGAAGCGCCGGAATATGGGTGGCGGTTATTGTATTGGGAGTATTGGCGTATTATCTTTATGGAGCCAAAATGATTGTTACAGATCAAATAGCGGTCAGTATCGCATTATTTTCAGTTTCCGTAGTGGTTTACACCCTGCCTCATATGCATGAACGCTACGGATTTCTGGTAGATCTTCTGGCTATTTTGTATGGTATGCTGAGGGCGGAAAAACTATTTGTGACATGTGGGTTTCTGTTGGTTTCTTTTCTGAGTTATATGCCGTATCTGAATGGAATTCATATTTTCCCGATGGGCTATGTGGCGGTTGGATTACTTGTGCTGATTTTACTTGTTGGAAAAGATTTATATAAACAAATCGCAGCAGTTCGACTTAAAGAACAAGAATCCAGTCTTTAAGCAGACGCAGATGCATTCCATATTCCCGGGAAACCGGAAATCCGGATACGACCGGATAAAATACGAAAAAGCAAGCAATGGCAATCACCAGATAGACGGTGATTGCTATTTTACTTTTCGGGAATCTTTCGATAAGAAGATGGATCACATACCCCATCATCAGGATCGTAAAGAGGATGGCGGGGAAGTAGTGATAAATAAAAGTGATTCGTCCACCGGAGAGTCCAAGGATCACCCAGGGCAGGTACTGGGCGAGATAACCGATTGTTAAAAAGCCGGCCTTGCCGTCACGGCGTGCGATCCACTGAATAAAGGTGATGAGAACACAGGGGATTCCAACCCACCAGATCGCCGGATTTCCCATGCAGCTCACGGCACTTACTTTTGTGGCGCTCACCGCATCGTTGGCATCCAGAAGCGGCATCCAGATCACCGGCCATTCATAGTAGGGAGAGCTGTAGTAATGCTCGGCCTTCAAGGTAGAGTGATACCAGAACATATACTGGGTATTTTTGATGGTTTTATCGATCAGTCCGTTGTAGCCGTTCGCGCCCACAACGGGAATATAGGCAAGTGTATACAGAACAAGCGGAAGTATCACGAAAAATCCGACACAGAATAAAAACAGCCGGAAGGTCTGCTGCTTCGGGAAATGCAGGATCGTATACCAGATAAAAAGGATGGCAAGTCCGGCAGCCGCATAGACGCCGGTTAGTTTCGTAGCGATTGCAAGGGACATACCAATGCCGCAGAGTGCCAGAAGGATGGCAACACGGAAGGGGGGAAACGGATCCGAGAGGCTCTTGGGAGACTGACGGTACTTGTGATCCGCCAGAAAATAGCGGTACAGATAGTAGTATGCCAGAATAATAAAGAACGCTACGAAAATATCAATCGTGGCAATTCTCGACAACATAAAGTGCATACAGTCAAACACCAGCAGGATCGTGGTGGCTGTTGCCGCAAAGGTATTCTGAAAGAGCCGCTTTGCAAAGAGATAGAAAAGCGGAACCATAAAAATGCCAAAGAGAGCCGACATAAAACGCCAGCCGAACGGAGTCATGCCAAACATCCGGATGCCTAAAGAAATCAGGATTTTACCAAGCTGCGGATGGGTGGTCTCATAGGTAACCAGTCCATGAATAAATTCATAGGCGGTGCGTCCGTGATAGACCTCGTCAAACATCGTGCCGGTCAGATAGGTTTTGATCGCAGGAAACAGATCCTGCTCGTCGAATAAAGCAGAATATTTTGCATCGTAAATCGGAGACAGGACCGTACCGTCCGGAGAGGTGAGAACCAGTTCATTGATGACACATTCTTCATCCAGAGCGACAATTCCCAGATAACGGAGGTTATAGTTGATGGCAATGGTATTCCATGCAAAGACCGACTCGGCAGCTGCTTGCCCCTGAAGAACCTCCCAGGCACCGGTCACTTCATTAAAGGCAGAAATCGAAAACTTACGGGTGTTGAGATTCCCTAAGAACATATGAATCGATCCGACGTCCACATAGTCCCCTAAATCGATAACAATATCCCGGTCTTCGGCGGTAGCCGTATAGGCGCTTTGCGGAGCCGAGGTGTTCCCGATCCGGTAAAAAACCAAAATGGTAAAAAATAAAGTAAGAACTCCCATGGCGAGATAATCGCATTTCGTCATAAAGGTACTTTCTATAAAATGTTTTCTGAAAAAATTACTTAAAAAATTCCGGATCCGATTCATGATTGCGCGACCTTTCACGAGTTGATTTCCAGTTCAGTATAACAATTCTTTGGATTGGAAACAATGGTAAATAAAAAGGAAAGCGAGGTTTTGAAATGAATCGATATTTACAGATTACGAATATCCATGGAAGGGAAATTCTGGATTCCAGAGGAAATCCGACGGTGGAAGCAGAGGTGGTGCTTACCGATACGGAAACCGGAGAACGGTTCTGTGCACATGCTGCAGTTCCTTCCGGGGCAAGCACCGGACAGTTTGAAGCCATTGAATTAAGGGACGGCGAGCCGAGATACTGCGGACTTGGCGTAAGAAAAGCCGTTGCGAACATCAATACCAGAATCAAGGAGGCACTGGTTGGAAAAAACGGGTTAAAGCAGCCCCTCATTGACCGGATTCTGATTGAAACCGATGGAACGGATAACAAAGGAAGTCTCGGAGCCAATGCCATGCTGGCGGTATCTCTTGCCAATGCGAAAGCAGCAGCCAAAGCAATGCGTCTGCCTCTCTATCAGTATCTGGGCGGTGCCAATGCCAAGGTGCTTCCAATTCCCATGATGAACATCTTGAACGGAGGCGCACATGCAGCCAACAATCTGGATGTACAGGAGTTTATGATTATGCCGGTCGGAGCGCATTCCTTTCAGGAAGGGCTGCAGTGGTGTACGGAGGTCTTTCACCGTCTTGCCGATCTGTTAAGAAAGAAGGGCCTTACTACCGCTGTCGGTGATGAGGGCGGCTTTGCACCGGATCTTTCCGGGGAGGAAGAGGCGATTGAATATATTCTGGAAGCGGTGAAAAAGGCAGGCTACAAACCCGGAAAGGATTTTAAGATTGCCATGGATGCGGCAGCTTCTGAGTGGAAGGGCGGACAGAAGGGCGAATATCTGCAGCCGAAGTCCGGGCAGTCCTTTACCTCGGAAGAACTGATTGCACATTGGAAGCAGCTGATTACGAAATATCCGATTTTTTCCATTGAGGATGCACTGGACGAAGAGGACTGGTCGGGCTGGCAGATGCTGACGGAAAAGCTTGGCAATAAGGTACAGCTTGTCGGGGATGATCTGTTTGTAACCAATGCCAAACGGCTTGGAGCAGGAATTAAACTGCATTGCGGAAATTCCATTCTGATTAAGCTAAACCAGATCGGAACACTCACTGAAACGATGGAAACCATTGATATTGCGCATAAGGCAGGTTACACGGCGGTGATTTCCCACCGGTCCGGTGAAACGGAGGACACAACCATTGCTGACCTTGCGGTTGCCATGAATGCCGGACAGATTAAAACAGGTGCACCCTCCCGGTCAGAGCGTGTGGCGAAATACAATCAGCTTTTGCGAATTGAGGAGGAGCTTGGGGAAACAGCGGTTTATCTGACCGGATATGGGGACACGGAAAAGTAGATGGAAGATTTTACCGGCAAATTTTTCTTCAAAATCCGGTTGTTTATGGTTGACGTAACAAGGGAGAAAAGATAAACTGAAAGAGTACGAAAAAAGATGAAGGGGTATCAGACACGAATGAAAAAACGATTTTTAAACATGTTACAAAAGACCGTTGCGATGGCAATGGCAGTTGCGGTACTGGGAATGCTTCCTATGGGACAGGTATCCGCAGCGAATGCAAACGGAGCAATTGCACAGGGAGTAGACGCTTCCAAGCATAACGGCGCAGTAAACTGGGGACAGGTTGCCGCATCGGGAATGCAGTTTGCTTTTATTAAGGTTGGAAGCACCTATAGCGGTGTGGATCCGCAGTTTGCGGCAAACATTACGGGCGCACAGGCAGCAGGCTTAAAGACCGGTATTTATCTGTATTCCTATGCAACGACACCGGAGCAGGCGCAGCAGGAGGCCAATCTGGTTTTACAGTGGATCGAAGGCTATACCGTAAACTATCCGATCGTGTTTGATATTGAGGATAAATGCCATAAGAACTTAAGCAACCAGCAGCTCATTGATATTATCAATGCGTTCTGTACCACGATTGATGCGGCCGGTTATTATCCGATGGTTTATTCCTATAAGAATATGTTTGACACCAAGTTAAGCATCTGCGGCTGGGACCGCTGGGTGGCACAGTACAACAGCTCCTGCGGACATACTAATAACGTATGCTTCTGGCAGTACAGCAGTTCCGGTAAGGTCAACGGATTTTCCGGAAGAGTGGATGTGAACTATCAGTTCAAGGATTATAGCAATCTGATTATTTCCGATGGATTTATTGAACATAACGGAAATGTGCGTTTTTACCGGAACTGGAAGATGCAGAAAGGCTGGGTAGATTTCAATGATACCCGTTACTATCTGGACGGAGCCGGAAATCTGGTCCGTGGATGGTACACCGAAGGAGATAAGACCTATTACCTTACACCGGAAGATGGAAGCATTGCCAGAGGACAGCGCAATGTGGACGGTGCGGACTTTTACTTTACGGCAGAGGGCGTGAAGACAGCAGGCTGGGTAGTGCTTAACGACCAGAAGTTCTTTTACGAGCCCGCTAACAACGGAATTATGAAACGTGACTGGTACAGTGATGAGAAGGGAAATGTTTACTTTTTTGACCGTACCGATGGACATATGCTCACCGGCGCACAGGCAATTGACAACGTGGAATTCCTGTTCAGCGCAGAAGGAATCCGTCAGACCGGATGGGTGACCTTAGAGAATGGAACCTTCTTCTATGATCCTGCAACCGGAGCAAAGGTCAGAGGCTTCTACGATGATGCAGCCGGAAGACATTATTTGTCCGCAGATGACGGACATCTGGTGACAGGAGCAGCAACGATTGAGAAGAAGAATTACTTCTTCAGTCCGGAAGGTGTAATGATGACTGGTATAGTAGAAACTGAAACCGGCAGCTACTATTATGATCCTGCAACCGGAGAACTTGTAAAGAATCAGGATTTGGAATTGAATGGAGCACTGTTCCATGCGGATAAAACAGGACTTTTAACAGCCGTTGAGGCTCCGTCAGATCCGGCCCAGACTACAACGAAATAAGCACTTGCAATTCGTTGATACTTATGATACACTAAACCTTGCTTGGCATTAGGAGGTAATGAAATGGCAGTCGTAAAGATTATTATTCAGATTATTTTCATATTATTATGTATCGCACTTACGATACTGGTATTAATGCAGGAAGGAAAGTCAGCAGGACTTGGAGCCATCAGCGGTATGGCAGAGACATACTGGGGTAAGAACAAGGGCCGTTCCATGGAAGGCAATCTTGTGAAGATTACGAAGTATCTGGCTATCGGATTTATGTTGATTTCCATTGTTTTGAATTTGAGCGTATTTTAAAGAGCTTGGTTGAGGGCATTCCTGTTGGGAGTGCCCTTTTTACTTTATAGGAAATTCCGTTGGAATTTCTATAAAGTAAAAGGGCAGTATGTGATGCGCAGCTCGCAGAGAAGAAATTAGTTGCTTTGCAACACTGCTCGCGCGCGAAGAGTTCGCGAGCGAACTCTTTTATGTAGAGCACTTACATGTAGAGTATTTAGTGAAAGCAAATGTAAGAGATGGCTTGAACTAATGCAGCAGGTATATGAGGAATAGAAACTGTGAAGAAGAAAACAAGAGAAGAACGGAAAAACTTAATCATACAGCTTGTAGAGGACTCCTGTTATGTTCCGATGAAGGAAAAGGAGCTTGCGATCTTCATGCAGGTAGAACCGGAGGAGAGGGAGGAATTAAAATCGATTCTCCAGGAGCTTTTAAATGAAGGAAGCCTCCAGATGACGAAGCGTGGCAAGTACATCAAGGGAGACGGGAAAGCGAAGCAGCAGGTAGGAACCTTTATCAGCAACAACCGTGGCTTCGGTTTCGTGGAGGTGGAAGGTCAGGAAGAAGACCTGTTTATACCGGAGGAGTATACAGGCGGTGCGTTTCATCTGGATACGGTTCAGGTGGAGATTCTTAAGGAACAGCGTGGTAAGCGCAAGGAAGCCAAGGTCACCGGAATTTTGATGCATGGGATTGAACAGGTGGTCGGAACCTATGATAAATGCAAGAGTTTCGGCTTCGTGATTCCCGATAACGAGAAGCTGAATACGGATATTTTTATCCCGGTGGAGCGGTCGAAGGGTGCAGTAACCGGACATAAGGTGGTTGCACAGATTACGGATTATGGGGATGCAAAGCATAAGCCGGAAGGGAAAATCATAGAGATTTTAGGACATGTGAATGATCCGGGAGTGGATATTTTATCGATTGTGAAGGGCTTTGACCTTCCGACGGAATTTCCGGAGCGGGTACTGAATCAGGCAGAGCGGGTAGCGAAGGAAGTATCGGAGGCAGACCGCGCCGGACGTAAAGACCTGCGGGAGCTGATGACCGTTACGATAGATGGAGAGGATGCGAAGGATTTAGATGATGCAATCAGCCTGTCCTATGAAGATGGAAAATATCATCTGGGAGTGCATATTGCGGATGTTTCGAACTATGTACAGGAAAATTCAGCACTGGACCGGGAAGCACTGGAGCGGGGAACAAGCGTTTATCTGGTTGACCGGGTGATCCCGATGCTGCCTCATGTACTGAGTAATGGCATGTGTTCCCTGAATATGGGAGAAGATCGTCTTGCCTTAAGCTGCCTCATGACCGTAGATTCGAAAGGAAATGTTGTAGACCATGAGATTGTAGAGAGTGTCATTCATGTGGATGAGCGCATGAACTATACCGATGTGAATAAGATTCTGGAAGAACATGATCCGGCGCTTTGCAAGCGGTATGAAGCACAGGTTCCCATGTTCCATTGTATGAAGGAACTGGCAGACATTCTCCGTGAAAAAAGAAAGAGCAGAGGATCTATTGACTTTGATTTCCCGGAGAGTAAAATTGAACTGGACAAAGAAGGGAATCCGATCTCCATTAAACCTTATGAAAGAAGAATTGCCAATAAGATCATCGAGGATTTTATGCTGCTTGCGAATGAAACCGTGGCACAGCATTTTTACTGGATGGAGATTCCGTTCGTATACCGTACTCACGAAACACCAGATCCGGAAAAGATTATGAAACTTGGTACTTTTATCCGGAACTTCGGATATAATATAAAAGTAAAGACCGGGGATAATGAAATTCATCCAAAGGAAATCCAGAAGCTTTTGGGGAAGATTGAGGGAACTCCGGAAGAGGCGCTGCTCAGCCGTCTGACGCTTCGAAGCATGAAACGGGCTTCTTACCAGACGGAATGTATGGGACATTTTGGACTGGCCTGCCCGTATTATTGTCACTTTACTTCACCGATCCGGCGCTATCCGGATCTGCAGATTCACCGGATTATTAAGGAACAGATCCGGGGCAGAATGGATGGTAAAAGAATCCTTCACTACGAAGAAATCCTTCCGGAGGTGGCAAAGCATTCCTCCCAGATGGAACGCCGTGCCGACGAGGCAGAGCGCGAAACGGAGAAGCTGAAGAAAGCACAGTACATGGTGAATAAAATCGGAGAGAAATTTGAAGGTGTGATCTCCGGTGTGACGGCATGGGGAATCTATGTGGAGCTGCCCAACACCGTAGAAGGTATGGTTCATGTATCCCGTATGGCAGGCGATTATTACTATTACGATGAACAGGCATATGAAATGATTGGCCGGGATACCGGCAGAACCTTCCGGCTGGGACAGAAGGTGGATGTGATCGTGGATGATGTCGATCTGCAGATGAAATCCGTGGATTTTGTGTTGCAGAATTAGCAGAAGGAATCAGAAAGGCTTACGATTATGGCGAAAGAAGAATTGAAGCTTGTAGCAAATAATAAAAAAGCATATCATGACTATTTTATCGAAGAAAAGTATGAGGCAGGGCTTGTTTTACATGGAACGGAAGTAAAATCCCTGCGTATGGGAAAATGCAGTATCAAGGAAGCCTTTATCCGGATTGAAAACGGTGAAGTATTCATTTACGGTATGCATATCAGCCCGTATGAAAAGGGTAATATTTTCAATAAAGATCCGCTGCGTGTCCGGAAGCTTCTTCTGCACAAATCGCAGATCCAGAAGCTTATTGGAAACAGTGCCGAGAAGGGATATACCATTGTGCCTCTGCAGGTTTATTTCAGCAATGGAAGAGCCAAAATTGAAATTGGTCTTGCCAGAGGTAAGAAGCTGTACGACAAGCGGCAGGATATTGCAAAGAAAGATCAGAAGCGGGAAGCCGAGAAGGAATTAAAAGTCCGTCTCCGTGCGTAAGGCAGTTGCTTTTTTGAATGTATTATAATATAATCAGAGTAGTTCATAATACTAACTTTATACGGGATAGTAAAGGTTTCGACAGGGGTCTTGCAGCTGGAGAAGCTATCCGCAGGCGATGCGTCAAATCGCAAAAATAAATATAAACGCTGACGAAAAATTAGCATTTGCTGCCTAAGGGCAGCTGTCTGACTTAGTGCACCTACACATTAAGACCCAGGCATCAACGATGTAGGAAACGACATGGGCTAAGCTTTGCCCCCATGGGCGTACCATGAAGCTACTGAAACCTGAAGGGCGTCTACCTCCGTCAGGCAGAGGGAATGGTGAGCAATCACGGAATTGGATGACTATGATAGTAGAAGGACAGGGAATGGGTCTTTGGACGCGGGTTCGACTCCCGCCTATTCCAGCTTAAAAGCCTGGTGGTTACCGGGCTTTTTTGATCTATATTTATTTTCAATAATACTCTGCTTTACAAAAATGAGTAAGGATGTTATGGTGATCGTATAATAATTTAATTTTGCGCGAATAATTGTATGAGGTGGTAGATTTCGTAGCGACCACACGCCGATGGCTTGACAGGGGAAACCCGAGAGATGCAGGAGCGGCTACGCCTGCCATACAATATTTCCATGGAAGACATAAATATAAAGGAAACATTGAATTTGCATTTTATAGGAAAAATAGATAGGGAAATATACAAATGTATTACACAGGACATTATAACAGACGAAGTCATTATTACGGATAATCAAATTCAACATATTAAATATAGGCATCCCGATGATTATGAGAGATTTTCAGAGTATCTGAAGGAAATTGTAAGTCAGCCGGATTATATTATTGAGACTTCAAAACCCAATACTGCATTGATTCTTAAAGAGATCAATATAGAGCAGAAACAGTTTAAGATGGTGTTAAGGTTGGTAACATCGGTAGATAATGCGGAATATAAAAATTCCATAATAACATTTATGAAAATTGATGAAAAAGAATGGAGTAGACTGTTAAGAAATAAGAGGATTCTTTACAAAAAAGAATAAGGATGTTATAATTCGTGTAGAATATGAGAGAGATTGTTTGAGGTGGAAAATTTCGTCCGATCCACACGCCGATGGCTTGACAGGGGAAACCCGAGAGATGCAGGAGAAGCGGACGCCTGCCAAACAATCTCTTGCTTATTCTGGTGACCATCACAATAGCGTGATGGATTTTTTATATTATTATTGTATTATAGAAAACAGAAAGACAAGTTTGATGAAGGAGACCGAATATGATTCGCATTTTTTCAGACAGCACCTGTGACTTATCAAAAGAACTGGTTGAACGCTATGACATCACCATTCTACCTCTGCATATTCTGCTTGGAGAAGAGGAATTTTTAGATGGAGTGAACATTACACCGGATGAGATTTACAAGTGGTCGGATGAGCATAAGACGACACCGAAGACCTCCGCCGTTTCCATCGAAGATGTGATGAAGGCAGCCAAGCCTTACCTGGATCAGGGAGATGAGATCATATCCTTTTCCATTTCGGATGATATGTCTACATCCGGGAATGTGATGCATATGGCAGCCGCAGAGCTAGAGGCAGAGGATCGTTTCCATGTAATCAATTCGGCAAACCTTTCTACCGGTATCGGACTTCTTGTCATTGAAGCAGCGATTATGGCAAAGGAAGGAAAGACTGCGGAAGAAATCATTGCAAAGATCGAGGAGTTAAAGCCTCTGGTACGGGCAAGCTTTGTGGTAGATACATTAACCTATCTCTATCGTGGAGGGCGTTGCAGCGGACTGGCTGCCCTGGCAGGCGGTGCTTTGAAGCTGCATCCGCAGATTGTTGTAGTAGATGGAGTGATGAAGCCTGCAAAGAAATACAGAGGAAACATTATGCGTGCGACCATGGATTATGTGAAGGATATGGAAGCCGCTATTCTGAATGCACACAAGGATCGTGTGTTTATCACACACTCCGGAAGTGATCCGAAGGTTGTTCAGGAAGTGTATGATTATCTCGATGGACTCCATTATTTTAATGAAATCTGCATAACCAGAGCCGGAGGCGTTGTATCCAGCCATTGCGGATACGGAACACTCGGTGTTCTGTTTATTGCAAACGAATAAGATGGCGGGATAAGGAGCTTGTATGGAAGATCAGAAAGAGCTTGTCGTTGGTGGCTACCGGTTTGACCGTATATCCGATGCCGGTGAAGCAGCACTTGAAATAGAAAAGGCAACCTATTTTGAACAGCGTATTTCGGGGAGAAGTCCGGAGAATATGCTGGCAATTTATGATAAAGTACTGGATGAAAGAATTTTTGTCACCCCTGTAGGATGGGAATATCTGAAGTTTCTGCAGGCGAGGCTAAAGGAAGAAGGAATTGACGCAGACCGGATTCGCCCGATTCCGTTGTATCATACTTTTCATTTTCAAAAGGTGGACGAGCAGGAGAATAAAGGCGTTGCGAGGGAACGGATTCATCCCTCCACGAAGAAGAAAATGACTGCCGCAGATAAAATGCGGGTTTCGGTGATCACGAATGTGATTCTGGTTCTGCTGGTTGTAGCATTGTTTATCATTACCTTAAATGGTGAAAATGCGAATGCACTGAATTACCGTAAGGCCATTCAGAACCAGTATGCATCTTGGGAACAGGAACTTATGGAACGTGAGAAAGCTGTGAAAGAGAAAGAGCAGGAATTACAAATGGACGACGATAAGGGAGAACCGGCAACATCGGAAGTAGCAGAGGATACCCCGGAAGGAACCTAGAAGGAAAATTACCTGAGAAAGGCGGTACATAGATGGAACGATTGAAAATACTTGTAGCAGATGATGAAAGCCGTATGAGGAAGCTGGTAAAGGATTTCCTTTTAAAGAGTAATTTTGAAGTGCTGGAGGCAGAAGATGGCAGCCAGGCGCTTGATCTGTTTTATGCGACCAAGGATATTGCATTGATTATTCTTGATGTGATGATGCCCAAGATGGATGGCTTTGAAGTATGCCGGGAGATCCGTCAGACTTCACAGGTGCCGATCATTATGCTGACGGCGAAGGGGGACGAAAGAGACGAGCTTCAGGGATTCCAGCTTGGCGTAGACGAATATATTACGAAGCCGTTCAGTCCGAAGATTCTGGTGGCCCGCGTAGAAGCTGTGCTGCGCAGAACCAACCAGGCAGAAGAAACCGAACTTCTGGAATATGGCGGCATTGTCGTGGATAAGACCGCACACAGCGTTACCATTGATGGAAAGCCGGTGGACCTAAGCTTTAAGGAATTTGAACTGCTTACTTATTTTATGGAAAATAAAGGAATAGCGCTATCCAGGGAAAAGATCCTGAATCATGTCTGGAATTATGATTATTTCGGAGATGCCAGAACGATTGATACACATGTGAAGAAGCTTCGCAGCAAGCTGGGAGATAAGGGGGATCTGATCAAGACGATCTGGGGCGTTGGCTATAAGATGGAAGATTAAGCATTGTGAAAATCATGTGAAAGCAGGGGCGGAAATTGCATATAACTAAAAAATAACTGAAATAGAGAGGAGGAGTCTGATTTGAATAAGCAGGCTTCTTTTTGAGTAGAGCACTTGGCAAAAAATGATAAGCAGCAAAAGAGGGAAATTTTGGGAGGGACAATCTTGAAATATAAATACTCTATTCAACGGCAGTTTACAATTATATTTGGATGTTTAATGGCTGGGACTATTTTATTGTGCTGGTTTATCAATAATACTTTTTTGGAGCGTTACTATATTAATAATAAGAAGCATGCCATGCTGGAAGCGTATCGTGTCATTAACACCTCTTCCAATAATGGAACACTGGCTTCGGACAAATTTGATATCCAGTTCCAGAATATCTGTGCCAAGAACAACATTAATATTGTGATTCTTGATGCAGAGGCGAAAACATTGAAGACATCTGCCAATAATTATGAGCTGCTTTCGAAGCAGTTATTGAGCTATTTATTCAATCAGGATACAACGGAAGAACGCAGGACAATTCTTGATAATGAAAAGTATCAGATGATTGCATTAAAAGACGACCGGACGCAGCAGGATTTTATTGACCTGTGGGGCGTATTGGATAACGGAAATCTGTTCCTTTTAAGGACACCTGTAGAAAGTATCCGGGAAAGTGTGTCATTGGCCAACCAGTTCCTTGCATACATAGGAATCGGAGCGGCAATTCTGGCATCATTGATTATTATGATGGTATCCAGAAAGATTTCCGAACCAATCAAGGAGTTGACACGGATTTCCGAACGGATGAATCATTTGGACTTTGATGCAAAATATGAGGGGAAGAGCAGGACTGAGATTGCGCTTTTAGGCCAGAACATTAACCAGTTGTCCGAAACGCTGGAAACGACGATTTCCGAATTAAAGAGTGCCAACAATGAACTTCTCCGTGATATTGAGAAGAAGAATGAAATGGAGAAGATGAGAACAGAGTTTCTTTCCAATGTTTCCCATGAACTTAAGACACCGATTGCGCTGATTCAGGGGTATGCTGAAGGTTTAAAGGAAGGCGTGAACGACGATGAAGAAAGCCGGAACTATTATTGCGAGGTCATTGTTGATGAAGCCTCGAAGATGAATCAGATGGTACAAAAACTCCTGACGCTGAACCAGTTGGAGTTTGGCAACAAGACAGTTTCCTTAGAGCGGTTCGATGTGGTGGACCTTATTCGGAATTATCTGCAGTCTTCGGTATTGCTTTGCGAGCAGAAGGGCGTGCAGCTTAAAATGGAAGATTATCCTCCAATTCATGTCTGGGCAGATGAATTCGGCGTGGAAGAGGTATTCAACAACTACTTTACCAATGCCATGAATCATGTGGATGGAGAGAAGATTATCGAGGTGCGGGTACGGCCTACAGAGGATAAGGTAAGAGTATCGGTTTTCAACACAGGAACGCCAATCCCGGAAGACAGTATTGCGCATATCTGGGAAAAGTTTTATAAAGTAGATAAGGCAAGGACCAGAGCCTATGGAGGAAGTGGAGTTGGTTTATCCATTGTCAAAGCAATTATGGATTCCATGAATCAGCCATATGGCGTATTGAATTATGAGAATGGAGTAGAATTCTGGTTTGAACTTGATAAAGGAAAATAGAAATGTTACTATATCCATAATGAGGTAAAACAGATGACGAATAAAAAGAAAAAAACATTTATAACAATTCTTGCAGGCACATTACTTGTGAGCCTTTGTGGCTGTGGCAATGCGATTCCCTCTCTTAGTGAAGAACAGGAGGCACTGGTTGTAGAATATGCATCTACCGCAGTACTTAAGCATGATGCCAATTATCAGGGAAAGCTTGTGGATCTTTCTACGATTACAAATAAGGAAGAAGTACAACCGGAGGAAACCACGCAGCCGCCGGCAGAAGAAACGAATATTCCGGAGACGCCTGCCCCGGTACAGGAGCCGCAGCCGGAAGGGGATAGTGCTGCACAGGAAGAAGAGGAAGTGCAGGTGAATGCAGAACAGATTCTGGGCTTACAGAATGTTTCTTTGATGTATTCCGGTTATGAAGTGGATGAATTTTATCCGAAGAATGGCAATGAAATCTATTTTGTAATGAATGCAACACCCGGAAATAATCTTCTGGTGGTGAAGTTTACCTTAAGAAACCTTCTGAATGAAGAGCAGAATATTCAGATTCAGCCCGGGACAGTACGGGTAAAGATTGACCTGAACGGTGGAGAGAAGAATGCACTGACGACTATGCTGTTGAATGATCTGGCAACCTATCAGGGAACCTTGGGACCGGATGAAGAAACAGAGCTTGTAGTAGTGGGAGAGTACCCTGTAGAAGATTTACAGACAATTGACTCTTTAAGTTTGAAGCTTAAGAATGAGAGTGGTGAAGTGATTCTGAATTGTGATTAGGACGAATGCTGGCATTCCTATGATAAAAGAGTGGGGTTTGAGCGTTAAATTTAGGAATAGGATTTAAGGAGAGATAACTTAGATGGAGAACGCAAAAGTATATTTCACATCCTTTAAGGCAACCGGACATGAAAATCTTTTACAGAAGCTTCATCGTCTGATGAAGACCGCCGGTTTCGAGACGATTGATTTTACCGATAAATATGCAGCAATTAAAATCCATTTCGGGGAATATGGCAATCTTGCCTTTTTACGTCCCAATTATGCCAAAGTAGTGGCAGACTATGTGAAAGAACTCGGAGGAAAGCCTTTCTTAACCGATTGCAATACCTTATATGTAGGAAGCCGGAAGAATGCACTCGATCATCTGGAGACGGCATATGTGAATGGATTTTCTCCATATCAGACGGGCTGCCACGTGATTATCGGAGATGGATTAAAGGGAACCGATGAAACAATCGTCCCCATTGATGGAGAATATGTAAAAGAAGCCAGAATCGGTCATGCCATTATGGATGCGGATGTATTTATATCCCTGACCCATTTTAAAGGACATGAGATGGCAGGCTTTGGTGGGACATTGAAGAATATTGGTATGGGATGTGGTTCCCGTGCCGGTAAAATGGAACAGCACTGCGAAGGAAAGCCAAGTGTAAACCAGTCCGCCTGTGTGGGGTGTGGTGCATGCAGCAGAATCTGTGCGCACGGTGCACCGGTCATCGAGAATCATAAGGCAGCAATTGATCATGAGAAATGCGTAGGCTGCGGAAGATGCCTGGCAGTGTGTCCGAGGGATGCTATTGCAGCAGACTTTGCAGATTCCCTTACCATGCTGAATTATAAAATGGCAGAGTACAGTCTGGCGGTATGCAAAGACCGTCCCTGTTTCCATGTGTCCCTGATTTGTGATGTGTCACCAAACTGCGACTGCCATGCGGAGAATGATATTCCGATTATTCCCAATATCGGTATGCTGGCATCATTTGATCCGGTGGCACTTGATCAGGCCTGTGCCGATCTGTGTAATCAGGCAGCACCGATTCCGGAGAGTGTACTTGGAGAAAACATCAAAAAGCATGGGGAAGAGGAAGACCACGATCATTTCCATATGACGCATCCCGATACCGAATGGAAAACCTGTATCGCTCATGCAGTGAAGATTGGTCTTGGAACGGATCAATATGAGCTGGTTAAGATCTGACAGAAAACAGGCTGGCTGTTGGGAAATCTTTTCCTGACAGCCGTTTTATTATAAATATAAATGCCGGGAAACCTTGTAAATCAAGGCTTACAAAGCTTGTCGAAAAATATCTGAAAAATTTTCAAAATTAGTGTTGACAATCATATGGGAGGGTGATATAGTATACATCGTTGCGGGTGACACAAACGAAACGAAGCAACACAAAAGAAATAAAGCACCTTGACAATCAAACAGCAATGCAACCCTGAAAATTCTAGAACAGAGTTCATGGAACTCAAAGAAATTTCAGAAGAACGAAACCATAAATCCAAGCCGAGGAAGAGAT